>NZ_BAABIG010000167.1:0-3958 GCF_039542605.1 Streptomyces ziwulingensis | reverse complement strand
CGCCGGGCGGGTCTACGACATGCTGCGGACGGCGGGCGCGCGGCTGGTGGTCACCGCGGGGGAGTGGGCCGGCCGGGTGGGCGACCTCGCCGAGGTCGTCGGCCCGGACACGGGTCCGGACGCCCCTGGGACACGGCCGGCCGTGCCGGTGTCGGCCGCCGATCTGGCCCAGGTGATCTTCACCTCCGGATCGACGGGCACACCCAAGGGCGTCGCGGTGAGCCACGGCGGACTCGCGTACCGCGTGAGCGCGCTGACCGCGCGGATGCCGCAGGCGGCGGGCGGTTCCTTCGCCGTACTGTCCACCCTCGCCGCCGACCTGAGCCTGACCGCCCTCTACGGCGCCTGGCTCACCGGCGGCACCCTGCACCTGACGGACCGTGAGACGGCGACCGACGCCGCGGCGTGGGCCCGCTACCTCGCCCGGCACCGGGTGGACACGGTGAAGCTGGTGCCGAGCCACCTCAGGATGCTCGCCCGGGACGGCGCACTCGCGGCCGTCCTGCCCCGCACGCTGCTGGTGCTGGGCGGCGAGGGCTGCCCCTGGTCGCTGGTGTCGGAGATCCGGCGGGCGCGGCCCGACCTGGCCGTGCACACCCACTACGGGCCCACCGAGGCCACCATGATGTCGCTGGTCCACGACGTCGACGAGGTGCCGGAAGCCAGGCGCACCGGCCTGGTGCCGCTGGGCCGCCCGCTGCCCGGTGTCGTGGGCCGGATCGTCGACCGGGCGGGACGGCCCCAGGTTCCCGGTGTCCCCGGCGAACTCCTGCTCGGGGGTCCGGGTGTGGCCCGCGGCTACACCGGACGTCCGGACCTGACCGCCGAACGGTTCGCCGAGGACGCCGAGGGCGGACGCTGGTACCGCACCGGCGACCTGGTCAGGCTCGCGGACGACGGCGAGGTCGACTTCCTCGGCCGGCGGGACGACCAGGTCAAGGTGCGCGGGCACCGGGTGGAGCCCGGGGAGGTCGTGGCCGCGCTGCGGGCGCTGCCCGAGGTGGCCGACGCGGTCGTGCTGCCGGAGGGCGAAGGGCCCACCGGCCACCTGGTCGCCTGGATCGTCGCCGCGCCCGGCCACGGCCCCCGGCCCGGGCAGGTGCGTGCCCGACTCGGCGCGTCGCTGCCGCACCACATGGTCCCGGCCGAGGTGACGGTGGTGGACCGGATCCCGCTCACCCCGCAGGGCAAGCCGGACCGGGCCGCGCTGCGGCGGGCTGCCCGCCCGGCCCGCGCCGAGGCGGCCGGCGAGGCGCCGTCCACCGCCGCCGAACGGGCGGTCGCCGAGGTCTGGCAGACCCTCCTCGGACCGCGCCGCATCTCGGTCACCGACGACTTCTTCGCCCTGGGCGGCCACTCCTTCACGGCCACCCGGATGGTGGGGCTGCTCGCCGGGTCCACCGGCCGCACGCTCCCGGTGCGGTCGGTCTTCGAGCGGCCGGTCCTGCGGGACCTCGCGGCGGAGCTGGAACGCCGGGGCCGGGAAGCGGAGGGCCCGGACCAGGCCGCCACGACCGGTGACACCGGCGCGGCCGGGCAGCGTACCGGCCGGGGCGCGGCCACCGCAGCGGCCGGTCCGGGCGGAGACCGGCCGGGTACCGGTCCGGTGGCCGCGCCCGACGGCCCGGCACCGCTGTCGCCCGCCCGACGGCGGATGTGGCTCCTGTGGCGGCTGCGGCCGGACAGCGACGCCTACCACCTGCACCTCGCGCTGCGGCTGAACGGCCCCCTGGACATGGCCGCCCTGCGCGTCGCGGTACGCGGTCTCGGGGAGCGGCACCCGGTGCTGGGCACGGCGGTGGCCGAGGACGAGGCCGGCCCGCGCGCCGTGCCGCTGCCGCCCGAGGCGATTCCCGTCACGCTGGTGGACGTGGGCCCTGACGAGGCCGACACGGCCTTGCGGGCCGAGGCGGCGCGGCCCTTCGCCCTGGACCGCGAGACGCCGTTCCGCGCCGTGGTGCTGCGCGTCTCCGGGCACGAACACGTCCTGCTGCTGACGGCCCACCACATCGCCTGCGACGCCTGGTCGTGGACGACGCTCCTGCGCGACCTGTCGTCGTTCTACCGGGAAGCGGCCGGCCCCGGGCCCGCCCCGCGGCGGATACCGGCTCCCGTCCGCTCCGGCGCCCCGGCGCCGCGGCCCGGCGTCGAGGCGCGGCGGCATCTGGACTGGTGGGCCGCGCACCTCGCGGACCTGCCCGTACTCGCCCTGCCGGCGGACCGCCCGCGCGGTCCGGGCGCCGGCTGGGCGGCGCGGAGCGAACCCGTGGCGCTGTCCGCCGCCACCACCGCCGGACTGCGGGCGTTCGCGGCGGAGCTGGACTGCACGCCGTTCATGGTGCTGCTGACCGTCTGGCAGTCGCTGCTGGGCAGGCTCGCGGCCACCGAGGACGTCCCGGTCGGCGTGCCGGTCTCCGGACGGGCGCACCCGGGTGCCGGGGACGAGGTGGGCTGTTTCGCCGACACCGTGGTGCTGCGCGGCGACCTGTCCGGCGACCCGACGGTCCGTGAGGCGGCGGCGCGGACCAGAGCGCGGACCCTCGACGCGCTCGCCCGCGCCACCACGCCCTTCCAGGACGTGGTGGCGCGGCTGGACCCCGTACGCGATCCGGACGCCACCCCGCTCTTCCAGGCGCTGCTCAACGTCATCGGCCTGCCCCCGCTGCCCGGCCGCTTCGCGGAACTGACCGCGACCCGGGTCGACATCCCCCGCACGCAGGCCCAGACGGACCTCGCCCTGACCCTCGTCGACGACGGCCTGACCCTGACCGGCACGCTGGCCTACCGCGCCGGCCTGTTCGACCGGGCCACCGTACGGCGCTGGAACCGCTGGTTCACCGCCCTGCTCGACGCGGCGCTGGCGGCCCCCGACCAGCCGCTGCTCGCCCTGGACCCGCTGTCCGACGGGGAACGCGCGCAGCTCCGATCCGCCGGGACGGGTGCCGCGCTGCCCGCGCACCGCCCGGCCACCGTGGTCGGCGCCGTCCTCGGCCAGGCCGCCCGGCGCCCGGACGCCACCGCCGTGGTCACGGCGGGCGGCGCCCTCAGCTACCGCGAACTGGACGCGTGGTCGGCCTCGCTGGCGCGGACACTGGCGGCGCACGGCGTCCGGCCGGGCGAACCGGTCGGCGTCCACGTGCCGCGCGACCTGCGGCTCGGGCCGGCGTTGCTCGGCGTCCTGCGCGCCGGGGCCGCGTACGTGCCGCTCGACCCGGACCATCCGGCCGGGCGACTGGCCGTACTGGTGGCGGACGCGGGGATCCGGCTGGTCCTCTCCGGCGGTCCCGCGCCCGCCCTGCCCGGCGTCACCGTCGTGGACGTGGGCGAGGACGCGGGGCGGGACACGCCCCTGGCCGCGCCCCTGCCGGAACCCGACCCCGGGCGGGCCGCCTACGTCCAGTTCACCTCGGGCACGACCGGCAGGCCCAAGGGCGTGGTCGTCACCCACGCCAACCTGGCGGCGTTCGTCGCCGCGCTCCGTGCCGACCCCGGCATGAGCCCCGACGACGTCACGCTCGGCGCGGTGCCGTTCGGCTTCGACGTCTTCGGCTACGAGCTGTGGGTCACCCTGGCGTCCGGGGCCCGGCTCGCCCTCGCCGACCGGGACACCGTCGCCGACGGCCACGCGCTGGCCGCCTGGATCCGCCGGCACGGCGTCACCGTCGCCACGGCCACCCCGACCGTGCTGCGGCTGCTGTCCGCCGCGGACCTGCCCGCCGACCCCGGGCTGCGGGTGATCAGCATCGGTGAGGTGCTCGAACCCCCGCTGGCCGCGGACCTGCTGCGGCGCGCCGGCCGGCTGTGGAACGCGTACGGCCCCACGGAGACGACCGTCTACTCCACCCTGGCGGAGGTGTGCGCCCCCGTGGACGAGGAGCGGCCGGTCCCGGTGGGCGGGCCGATCGCCGGTACCCGCGTGCACCTCCTGGACCGGCGCGGCCGACCGGCGTTGCCGGGG
>NZ_BAABIG010000166.1:0-3286 GCF_039542605.1 Streptomyces ziwulingensis | reverse complement strand
GTATTCTACTAGGTAAGTGTTTTACTTTACCAGATACACCATTAACTTCATTTAATAATTTTCTTAATATTTTGTGTGGTACTAATGATTTATGCTTTTTATTACGACCTATAAAAATTAAATTCTGTTCTAACATATTACAATCAAATAATCATTCAATAACTATACTACTTATACCCAATTTAAAAGTAGAATCGTCAAATTGTTTTATAAATTCTTTATTATCTAACCTTCAATCTGATAAAGAATATCCCAGAATACTTTCAGTGTTATTAAAATCAACATTAGACATATTTTTAAAAGAAAGTATTTTTTTAATTAACAAATACATTTCGTATACCTCCAATTTATTTATCCCTTCTGTTGAAGGACTAATTTTATTCAAGCTATCTAATAAATTAAAATATTCAGAATCGTCAAGATAGCTACGAACTAATTCTTCGTTATTGATAATATATTCTTTACATGTGTTATAAAATAGTAATACATTTTCTTTTACATTATTTTTATACAAAATGTATAAATAATTTTTTATTATATTATCCCCTAGCTCTATAGCAATGTTTGTTTCTGTACTATCTTCATTTAATTTATTGTCATTACCTATAATTCTGACAACCACACCTAAAGCCATGTCTGTAATTTTTGTAAAACCAATAGTTTTGGCTATATTTTGAAAATTAGTACGGGTTATAGTTTTATTATGAGATTTCTCAGAAACTTTTATTTTTTTATTACAAAAGTTCCTTAAATAGTCTTGAAAACAATCATAAGCTGTAAGAAAATATTCCTTTACTTCTTTATTACCAAATAAATCATATTGAATCAAATTTTTATTATTTGTATCTTTTTTACCTTGAATAGCTAAATAAGAATAATCCAATAAAAATTTTTCAATATTTCTTTGAGTATTTTCATTAATTGGAGATTCTCTCAAATATCTACTTAGATATAAGTAGATTTCTGAGTCTATTTTGAAAGATTTAAGACTAACTTTATTTAGTAATTTTTTACTTAATTCTGGTGAAGTACTCTTATCTTGTATTTTATAGCTATTTCCGCCTGTTAAGGTAGAAGGCGCCTTCTGTGAAGCCGTCGTAGACGTTGAATATAACTTTATATTACCTATATTCATATTAATATTTCTATAACTAAATTTAGATTTATCTAAGATTCTTTGAGCAAGAAAAACAGATTTATTACTATGATAAATATGGTGTCTATATAAACTTTCTCTAAAATCTCCATCGATTTTATCAAGTTGATGTCTAACTGAATTACCCTCAGCTCTTCATTCTTTAGGACCTTTATTAACATTGTAACCTAATCCTTTTAAACTTCTTATAAGACGACCTCCATCCTGTGTAACAAAAACACAACCATGAAGAAGATTTGTATGTAAATTCTCTTTATTTATAGCATCTTCTAAATTAAAATTACGTATTTTCCCAATTAAATGATTAATATACCCAAGGTAATCTTTATTAGCCGCTAATTCTCATAATTTCAGCATTTCCCCTGACTCCTCCTTTGTTATATAATTAAATTTGTTAATCATTCCTAATATACACTGCACAGGATTATTTACGTAATTTATATTAACTAGCGATGATATCTCAGATTCGAATTCCTCTCTATTGTTAATACAATATTTTTTATTGTCTTGTCTACTAATAAATGTATCAAAATCATCACCATCGTAATCCGCAAAATTAAAAATTACATCTTCGTTTATAATAACAAAAGAATCTCCTCAATCAGTAAACCTGATTCTATTATAATTACGACCTTCTAAAAAACTAAGAAAAGCTTCTGTGAATATACTATCATAATAGTGATAACCATAAACATAAACATTACTTTCCTTATTAAGTAATCTAAACCCAATTAAATAAAGACCTAAATCCATAAATTCTTTATTTTTATATTTAGGTAAATCTAAACTAGCTCCTTCTGTTTCTAAAGCTAAACGAAGCTCTTCGCTAATAACATTTCTTTTTCTGTCTAAAATATTTCTCATTATATAAATTTAAAAAGCACAAAAACACAATAACTATTTAAAGGAATAGACGACCTGTTGTAGATGGTGTAAATATAAATCTATAACTACACCACCTGAATTTGCTTATGAAGATTGGAATTAGCCACAGCAAAACACTGTGAAGCTAGCTAACTCCATAAATAAATATACCACAGAAACTTAACGATTTCTACGATGATATGTTCTTATATTTTGACCACCACGTATTTGTGATCTATGATTATTATCAACTCTACCACCATTTTTAAACGGATCTTTCATTCGTAATAAATCATCAATTTCTTTAGATAAATCACTTTTGATATCACGTCAAATGGTAGAACTAATTGATGTTTTAGGATCTCAATCCTGTTTAAACTCAGTATATGATGAATATCTTTTAGAGTTATTCTCTCAAAGATATCAAAAAAGTTTACGTTTACCAACTGTTTTGTACTTAAGAAACATTCTTATTAAGGAATTATCTTTATCGTAATCTAACCCTAACCTAGCTTCTCCATTATTAACCTGAATATTAAATTCTTCGCTAGATGCTATTATATAAGAAAAATCTGGATCTCTATGCGTTGTAAGATCAGTAATATCTCGATTATCGTGAAGTTGCATATTAGAGTAATTAATAGAATTTTCACCTAATGTACCATGATTGGTATCATTTGAAGTACCACTATAAAAACTTAAATTTGAATTACTATTTTTAGGTGCAGCCGTAAATGATGATGCACCAGCCTTACCAGGAACTTCCAGATATTTACCCCCCTTTTCATAATAAAGAGGTTTACTACTATGATCGACTAAAGGAGACGGAGTAGATGAATTTGACACACCACCCTTCGGACCAAAAGATGAATTGGACTCCACAGGAACAGTAATTCACCTACCAGTTAAACTATCATAATACTTACCCGCAGTCGTATTAGACCCCTTAACAAACTTAAGTTCTCTAGAATCTGCTTGATTTACTACCATTCTAGAATCTATCTCATTTATAGGTCTAGAATCAGCTTCATAAATAGGTCTTGAATCAACTTCTTGAGGTGTGACAGCTCTATCGAAGGTGACATCGTGTTCTGGTTGTGGTGAAGTAACCGACATAGTCACACCTGAGTGGACATTAACCCCATCTCTAACTTTATTATAATTTACATTATAATTATCTTGAACACCTTGGTACGTATAATTGTTAAAATCTGTAGTACTAGTAGCCACATTTTTATAATTAGATTCAGTACAATCTTTACTATC
>NZ_BAABIG010000165.1:0-2978 GCF_039542605.1 Streptomyces ziwulingensis | reverse complement strand
CTGATGACCATTACGCCAGCATCCTTGCGGAGCGCGGACCTCGGTCCCCACGGGGGTATCGTCCGCCAGGCTATAACACACCCCGGAGGGTGCTACGTTCCTGACGGTCTTATCCCCCCACGAGAACCGATGCTGGCCTGTGCCGGGCGGAGTGCACAGGGGAGAACCCCTGATGAGCCGCCCGGCCCAAGTCTGGTCATAAGTGCTTCCCTTTCAACAATTTCACGTACTATTTAACCCCCTTTTCAAGGTGCTTTTCATCTTTCGATCACTCTACTTGTGCGCTATCGGTCTCTGGCCGGTATTTAGCTTTAGAAGAGATTTACCTCCCATTTAGAGCAGCATTCCCAAACTACTCGACTCGTCGAAGGAGCTTCACACAGGCTTGGTGTCCGACCATACGGGGCTCTCACCCTCTGTGGCGTCCCGTTCCAGGGAACTCGGAAGGCACCGCGCCAGAAGCATCCTCTGCAAATTACAACTCGGGCCGAGGCCAGATTTCAAATTTGAGCTGTTGCCGCTTCACTCGCCGTTACTAGGGCAATCCCTGTTGGTTTCTTTTCCTCCGCTTATTGATATGCTTAAGTTCAGCGGGTATTCCTACCTGATCCGAGGTCAAAATTTCAGAAGTTGGGGGTTTAACGGCAGGGCACCGCCAGGGCCTTCCAGAGCGAGGGTTTAACTACTGCGCTCGGGGTCCTGGCGAGCTCGCCACTGAATTTCAGGGCCTGCCCTTTTACAGGCAGTGCCCCATCACCAAGCCAGGCTTGAGGGTTGAAATGACGCTCGAACAGGCATGCCCTCCGGAATACCAGAGGGCGCAATGTGCGTTCAAAGATTCGATGATTCACTGAATTCTGCAATTCACATTACTTATCGCATTTCGCTGCGTTCTTCATCGATGCCAGAACCAAGAGATCCGTTGTTGAAAGTTTTGATTCATTTATGTTTTATTCTCAGAGTTTCAGTGTAAAAACAAGAGTTAGGTTGGCCGCCGGCGTGCCTGCTCCTCCAGGAGAGGGGCCCCCAAGGGGGCCGGCATGCGCCGAGGCAACAGTAAGGTATAAGTTCACAAAGGGTTTCTGGGTGCGCCTGGGGCGCGTTCCAGCAATGATCCCTCCGCTGGTTCACCAACGGAGACCTTGTTACGACTTTTACTTCCTCTAAATGATCGAGTTTGGATAACTTTCCGGCCCTGGGTGGTCGTTGCCGACCTCCCTGGGCCAGTCCGGAAGCCTCACTGAACCATTCAATCGGTAGTAGCGACGGGCGGTGTGTACAAAGGGCAGGGACGTAATCAACGCAAGCTGATGACTTGCGCTTACTAGGGATTCCTCGTTGAAGAGCAATAATTGCAATGCTCTATCCCCAGCACGACAGAGTTTCACAAGATTACCCGGGCCTTCCGGCCAAGGAGGAACTCGCTGGCTCTGTCAGTGTAGCGCGCGTGCGGCCCAGAACATCTAAGGGCATCACAGACCTGTTATTGCCTCAAACTTCCATCGGCTTGAGCCGATAGTCCCTCTAAGAAGCCGGCGTGCCGCCTAGGCGGCACGGGCTATTTAGCAGGTTAAGGTCTCGTTCGTTATCGCAATTAAGCAGACAAATCACTCCACCAACTAAGAACGGCCATGCACCACCACCCACAAAATCAAGAAAGAGCTCTCAATCTGTCAATCCTAGTTGTGTCTGGACCTGGTGAGTTTCCCCGTGTTGAGTCAAATTAAGCCGCAGGCTCCACCCCTTGTGGTGCCCTTCCGTCAATTTCTTTAAGTTTCAGCCTTGCGACCATACTCCCCCCAGAACCCAAAAACTTTACTTTCGTGTAAGGTGCCGAGCGGGTCAAGAAATAACACCGCCCGATCCCTAGTCGGCATAGTTTATGGTTAAGACTACAACGGTATCTGATCGTTTTCGATCCCCTAACTTTCGTTCCTGATTAATGAAAACATCCTTGGCAAATGCTTTCGCAGTAGTTAGTCTTCAATCGATCCAAGAATTTCACCTCTGACGATTGAATACTGATGCCCCCGACTGTCCCTATTAATCATTACGGCGGTCCTAGAAACCAACAAAATAGAACCGCGACGTCCTATTCTATTATTCCATGCTAATGTATTCGAGCATATGCCTGCTTTGAACACTCTAATTTTTTCACAGTAAAAGTCCTGGTTCCCCGACACACCCAGTGAAGGGCATGCGGCTCCCCAGAGGGAAAGGCCCGGCCGGACCAGTGCATGCGGTGAGGCAGACCGGCCAGCCAGGCCCAAGGTTCAACTACGAGCTTTTTAACTGCAACAACTTTAATATACGCTATTGGAGCTGGAATTACCGCGGCTGCTGGCACCAGACTTGCCCTCCAATTGTTCCTCGTTAAGGGATTTAAATTGTACTCATTCCAATTACAAGACCCAAAAGAGCCCTGTATCAGTATTTATTGTCACTACCTCCCCGAGTCGGGATTGGGTAATTTGCGCGCCTGCTGCCTTCCTTGGATGTAGTAGCCGTTTCTCAGGCTCCTTCTCCGGGGTCAAGCCCTAACCCTCCGTTACCCGTTGTAACCACGGCTGGCCAAGACCCAGCCGTCGAAAGTTGATAGGGCAGAAATTTGAATGAACCATCGCCGGCACAAGGCCATGCGATTCGAGAAGTTATTATGAATCACCAGTGAGCCCCGAAGGGCATTGGTTTTTAATCTAATAAATACACCCCTTCCGAAGTCGGGGTTTTAAGCATGTATTAGCTCTAGAATTACCACGGTTATCCATGTAGTAGGTACTATCAAATATACGATAACTGATTTAATGAGCCATTCGCAGTTTCGCCGTTTAGGTGCTTAAACTTAGACTTGCATGGCTTAATCTTTGAGACAAGCATATGACTACTGGCAGAATCAACCAGGTAACTATCGTGAACGCCAGTAAGGGGGCCTTATGGCGCCTGCCGCTGGTTGCCCAGCGGAAGAGATTTTTGTCACC
>NZ_BAABIG010000164.1:0-2761 GCF_039542605.1 Streptomyces ziwulingensis | reverse complement strand
GACCATGCGCTGGAGCAGCGGGGGAGCGGCGTACAGCGGTTCCTTGTACCCGTCGTACATCGAGAAGGGGAAGGCTGCGCCGGATCGGACCGGCGCGGGTGAACAGCCGCGAGTACGCCGACCCGTTCGCCGTCCGTGACGCGCTGACCAACCAGCCGTTGGGTGACCATCACGACGCTCGCCCCTGGTGTGCGTAATACAGGTGGACACGGCCCGCCTCCAGCGCCGCGAGTGCCAGTTTCGGGTCCCTCATGCGCGCGGCCGCTTTGAGACTGCCTCGGATCGATGCGCACACGAGGCACGTTGAGGGGTTGGCGGGTCCGTCCCTGTGTGTCCTGAGCCAGATCTCAGTAGTGGTCACGCGCTCGCTCCGAACGCGTCGCACATCCAGCACTCACCACGCGGGTGCGGTTCGTGCGGCTCGGGGTCCTGAACGCGGAACACGATCCACCCGTCCTCAAGGACCCCGCCGCACAGCTCCCACCAGGCACCGTCAGGGCTCATCCGCGTTTCTGTCGGCGCTTCTTGCGGGCTGACCAGCTCCGGGATCTCCGGGGAAGTGTTCATACGCCCGCCGCCGGCTTCGCGTGGCAACCGCGGGATGCTCACGGGCCCGTCAACGTGGACCAACTCGGCGCGGCGCATCTTGGCCCCCATCTGACTGTCTGCTGTGGACAGTCAGATCATGGGCCGCTGCAAGGGACACAAGGGATACAGCCTGTATCCCCTCAGACTGCGCCGATCCATTCCGTGAAAGCCGTCAGCGACTCGGCGTCCGCCCGTTTCAACCGGCGGATCGTGGCTGCCGCTTCCCGCGCCCAGGGGTGCTCGCGGGTGTGCTGCGGGGCGATCGACCGGGCCACCTTCAGCGACTCGAACGCGTCGTCCGGCCGCCCCGCCCACACCTGTGCGCGGGCCAGCTCGATCCAGAACCCGGACTGCCGTTCGGCTGGCATGCCCTCGGGCGGTTCCCAATCCGCGGCGACATCGAACGCTCGCTGCAGGTGGTCCTGGCCGAGGCTGACGGCTACGGAGACCTCGTGGGCGCACACGCTGTCCGGCCCGAACTGAGTGCCGTCGTAAGCGGCCTCGGGAAGCGAGGCGCCCAACCGGCGGGCATCACGGAGGTGGAGGTCGGCGGCGGCCACGTCGCCCGTGCGCCCCGCGATGACGGCGGCCCGCATGTGCAGGGCGCCGCGGGCGGCGGTCGCCGCGCGGCCGAGCGGACTGGGGCTGGCGTCGATGGCCTGCTCCAGCGCGGTCAGGCCCTGGGCGTGGGCGCCACCGGCGAAGAACGTCTCGGTGCGGACGTAGGCGGCGGTGGCCTGAGCGATGCGGTCCTCGGTCTGGGCGGCGGCCCAGCGCATCAGGTCGATGAGGCGGGCGGAGAGGTCGTGGGCGCCGAATTTGTAGGCCACGGCATCCGCAGATCGCGCGATGGCGGCGAGGAACTGGGCAGCACGGAGTCGGTCGGCGCCGGTCGCCTGATGCAGGGCGGCGAGCGAGTCCGTCAGAAGGCCGGGTGCGCGCTCGGCGATGCGGGCGTACTGGGCGCCGAGCCGCCGCTGCGTGAGTGCCGTGACGGCGGCGTCGAGTGCGGCCAGCGACTGCGGCGGGGTGTCTGCGGGGATGTCGTAGGCAGCGATCGCCGCAGAGATGGCGGGCAGAGCGGTGTGGACGCGGGAGTCGGTGCGCGTGTGGCCGGTGACGATGTGGCCGGGATCGACAGAAAGCGCGGCGGCGATGGCGTCGAGGGTGTCGTCGCTCGGTGCGCGGGCACCGCGCTCGATGGCTTTGACCATGGAGAGGGAGAGGAAGGCAGCACGGGCGAGGGCGTCTTGTGTCATCCGGCGGGTGCGGCGGATGGTGGCGATGCGCCGGCCCACCTCGCGCGCGGTGAGGTTGGGCATACTGGCTCCGTTCGGTGCGTCCACTCCGAACGGTACCCACGCGGTGACGTGGCGGGTGAGCGAACGGCCCTAGCGAGTCGTCTCGGCGGGGCCGTTCCGCTGCGTCTGGGTACGGACGAGCGCGGCCACCTCGGCGAGGCTGTCGATGCGCCAGTCCGTCGCCGCCACGACACTCGGGTCGTCGGCCCACAGGTGCCCCCAGGGGCCGCGCCGCAGATGCGCGGTGCGCAGCCCGGCCGCCGCGGCGGGCATGACGTCGTTGGCGGGGTGGTCGCCGACGTACAGCGTCTCTCGCGCGGTCGCCCGCCCGGCCTCGACCACCCTCCGGAAGAAATACGGATCGGGCTTGGCCACGCCCCACTCGCCGGACGTGGCGACCACGTCGGCCGGCAGGTCGAGGCCGCGCAGCAGTTCACCCGCGCGGGCGGTCTGATTCCCGGCGATGACGACCCGGACGCCGAGGTCCCGCAGCCCGGCGAGTGAGGGCCGGACGTCGTCGTACAGGTCGCTGTCGTCCAGGTGCTCGCCGCAGCCGGCCGCCTCGCGCGCGGCGTACTCGGCTGGAACGTCGATGCCGGGCCGGATGAGGCGGAGAGCGGCTGCGTTGTCCTGCCCGCGGGCGACGACCGCGCCGACGAGCGCTGAGACGGTATGCCGTGGGGTGCCGAGCCAGTCCGCCCAGGATGCCCAGTAGCGGTCGTCGCGGACGAGGGTCTCGCCGACGTCGAAGATCACTGCGCGAATCATGGCGCCGACCCTACCCGGGCATGACGAAACGGCCCCCAGGATGTTCAGATGGCCGGCGCGTTGTGGCAGGTCAGCCGTAGGTGTAGAAACCCGAGCCGCTCTTG
>NZ_BAABIG010000163.1:0-2485 GCF_039542605.1 Streptomyces ziwulingensis | reverse complement strand
GCGTAGCCGCCTAAATGTTGTTTCTAATACATACATACCTAGACATAATATAGTTTCTAAACAGTATTTACAGGATTATACAAATTGAGTAAGAGATCCATATTCTTATAAAAATCCTGGGGATATGATTGTAAAGAATAAATTAACAATAGGTGAAGAACTAGAACATTATACTTATCTTTTAAACCAAAGTGAATATAATGTCAATAAAAGTAGTATACCTAGAACTTTCATGACGGTGCAGTCTGACTCTTCCATTATTTATAATGTAAATTTAACGCAAGGTAAAGAAAACCTTTCTAGACTTCGTATGACTACTTTATCGTCGTAGGGAGACTTATTTATAACATCTACCTGAAAGTGTTCCACTAAAAGAATAAAAAAGGGGAGTGTATGTTTAACATACACTCCCCTTTTTTTATCCGCTACTCCTTCGTGCGTCCTGACGAAGTATGGCGCTAGATTGGCTGCTGACTTCTCCGAAGGCGGCTGACTTCTACTACATACCCAGTCAGGAGTACTTCTTTGTGAAGCTAGGCAGTACCAGAAATCGGTAAGATTACTTATATGAACTGCCTCGTCATAATATAATAAATTACTAAGATGTACCCTAACTAATAAGATAGGAACTTTTAGTTATTAAATCCATTGAAGGTAATTCTCTACCTAATACTTGATTTAGATTTGGAAATTGTAATACAACTTCTTTATCATCTACAATTGTATTAATTTTTAAATTATCATCATTAAAACAATTATCTCCATACTTTACTTTTATATACGATCTAATGAAGTTATCAAAATTCCTTAAGAAGATGTCTTGTGTATATATTTTTGTATAAATAGATTTTAATGCACTAAACAGTTTAGGTATATTATTTGCCGTAACAGCAAAACAATCATGAATAGAATAAAAATTGTTTATATTATTTGTGTTAAACAAGTCATCTGCTAGTAAAGCTAATACACTAGCATCTAGTGAATGTATTAAGTTAGGCATTAGAGCTCTACCTTGTTTAGCACTTCTTAGTTTATCAGTCGTAACTTTTAATGTAAAACTTCTTTTATTATAACTGTATGGTTTTAATTTAATTTCTTTAGATGAAAGATAACTTTGATTTAATAACATACCTGAAGGAGTTTCTCAAGGTATTGTTATTTTTAATTTATTACAAATATTAGCTACACTTTTAAGATACATAATTAATAGTTTTAATTTGGGAAAGTTTTCACTTAGAACTTCTTTTAAACCAGTAGCTATAAAACTGATATCCTTACTACATAGCATAACGTTAGGATCTTCTTTATATGTATATTCCAATTTATATTGAGATCAACCTTTGTCAGAATTATTTATGTTCTTATTAAAATGTTCTTTTAAATATTTAATCATTTGATATACAGAAACATTATAAGGAACAGTCATAATAGCTTTTTTTACAGTAGTTCTTAATACAGTAATATTAGCTAATCTATTATAACAAGCTTTATCTTCGTCACATATACCTTCTTCATTAAGTTTTGTTTTAAATAATTCTATTAGTTTTATAGCCAAATATTTATAAAAATCTTTAGGTATATCTACTCACTTAGATTCAGTTAAATTTAATTCTTTAGCCATATCGTTATCGTATGTAAGTAAACAAAGATGTTGAAAACCGTTACAACTAGCATCTAATTGTATAGGAAGATAAGTTTCAAAATATGTTGTTTCATGGTTATTACAAGCTTTTATTCATTTACTGTATTCTATACAATATGCTGTGAATAAAAATTTATTTTCAGCTTTAGAGATAAGATTGAAATTAGTGTAATTAATTATATCTTCCTCGTTCTCCTCTAATCATTCACATCTATCTGATCATGATAATTTATCTATTTTATTACCAAAGCAACTTCCTCCGTAAGCTTTAAAATAATTAATACCTATATTATCATTCTTCATTAACTTTTCACCTTTACTGAATAATAATAAAGATTTAGCTAATTCCGTAGATTGGTAATTAAAATATTGACTAACACAATTCATTCTCCCTCTAAAATCTAATCTAACTGGTAAGTAAAATTCAGGTATATCAGAAAACACTTTAGCTAAACCTAATATATTTTCTTGTAACTCATATTTACTGATAAAACTTTCTAATTCTTCATATTCCTTTTCTGTAAATTTATTTACCTTATCTTCTAACTTTATATCGTATGCCAATAAACCTAACTTATTACCATGTATATTAATAAAATCTAATAGTTCAGTATTTACTTTAAAACCAACAGAATTAACATTATTTACTAACTCATAAACAACATTAGGATCTTTAATTAAAGAAGGATCTCTTAATTCTCAATTTGATATTATAATCTTATCTGAAATTAATTCGTCATTCAGTAAATAACCACCTAGTGTTTCTTTAACTTTACCATTTATTTCTTCTCTGTTAAATGGTTTAGGTTTAACTATCATAGGTATTCTACTAGGTAAGTGTTT
>NZ_BAABIG010000162.1:0-1920 GCF_039542605.1 Streptomyces ziwulingensis | reverse complement strand
GTGATAGTTCTATTTACATTAATAAAATTAATGAACAAAATAAACAATTATCAAAAGATGAAATAAAATTATTTGATTATGATAATATGTTTATTAATAATAAATATATTATTTTAAACAAAAGATTAGAAAATAATATATACTTAAGAGAAGTATACAGTATTCACATGGGGTCATTTGAAAGTAGTATCACTGACATAATAAAAGATGACTGTACTTTTGAGAGATATTATAAAGAAACAAGTTTAGTTGTAAGAAATAATAATGCTGTTAATATTTCAGTTTCTAAAACATTACCAACTATAAAAAATATATTTAAACTAGGTTATAACGGCTTCACAGCGGAAAAAGACAATTTGGTCTCTAATCCTTTTATAGGTACTTTTGATATAGAAGTATTTAAAAATAAAGATGGGTTTGGTGAAGTATATGCAGCTGGTTTTTGTGGACTAAATAAAGATCCAAATTTATTCTATTTAAATAAAAATGAGGTTGGTAATAGGGATATACTACTGGAATGTTTAAATAGTATGTTTACATCAGAATACGATGGGTATACTTTTTATGTTCATAATTTAAATTATGACGGTATTTTTTTATTACATAAATTAAAATCAATTAATCTACAAAATGGTAGTGAGTATTATAAAATAGATCCTTTGTTTAGAGATAATTCGTTATTGAAAATAGAAGTATCTGTGCCTAGATTATTAAGTGGTAGAAAACAAGCTGTAATAGGTGCTCGTAAAAAACCTAAAGATATTCGAATAACATTTATTGATTCATTCAACATTCTTAGTCAAAAATTGAGTAAATTATGTGAAGCGTTTGATGTTGAAACAACTAAAGGTATTTTCCCTTATGATTTTGTTAATGAGAATACTTTGAATTATATAGGTGAAACACCTTCAAAAAAGTATTGAGCTAAAGCAGATCATGAAGAATATTTAACAATATATAATTCTATGTGGGATCTAAAGAAAGAGTGCTTAATTTATTTAAAGAAAGATATACTATCTTTATTAGAAATAATGGATAAATTTAATAAATACACAATTCGTAAATTTGATACCGAAATGACAAAATCTCTAACTATAAGTAGATTATCTTTAAATATTTATCTAAAACATTATTTAAAAGAGTCTAAAATACCTATTATAAAAGATAACATTTACAATGATGTTAAAGAAGGTTATTTCGGAGGTATAACAGAAGTTTATAAACCTTACGGTGAAAATTTATTTTATTATGATGTAAACTCTTTATATCCGTTTGCAGCTTTAGAAGCTATGTGTGGAAATAAATATACATACATAGAAAATCTTGACAATAGTGGTTTAAATTTAGAAAATTTATTTGGGTGATTTTATTGTGAAATAGAAGCTTCTGAACAGTATATAGGTTTATTACCTGTACGAAAAGATATGGGTTTAGTAATGCCTGTTGGTAAATTTAAAGGTTGATATTTTAGTGAGGAATTAAAATTTGTTAAAGAACATGGGTATAAGGTTAAAGTTATTAAAGGTTACAACTTTTGTAAAGAGTACAATGTATTTAATGATTACGTTATGAATTTGTATAAAATAAAAAGTACTACCCGTAATAAAGTAGAGAAAGCTGTTTCAAAAAGTTTGTTAAATAATTTGTTAGGTAGATTTGGTTTAAATATTTACAAATCTACAACAGAAATTGTAGACAGAGAAAGACTAAATTATTTAATCAGTACTCGAAATTTTACTTCTTATTACAAAATTACAAATAATGATTTTTTAATCACCTATAACCCTCAACCTTCACTAAATATTTGTGATAAATTTGGTTATGATTATACTAAGGTTTTAAAGGAATCCGGTAATTTATTAGGTGGTATAAATACTAAAGACGGAGTTGGGGAATTTAAAGATGTATCTATTGTCATAT
>NZ_BAABIG010000161.1:0-1462 GCF_039542605.1 Streptomyces ziwulingensis | reverse complement strand
GTATTAGAAACAACATTTAGGCGGCTACGCAGTGAAGGTTCTGGTGTATTCTGAATAAGTAAATCATACAAACAAGGATTTTCGAATTTAAGTTTTTTTATTTTATTAAGTATTTCAATATAATTACGTATATAATTTTTAGGTTTAAGATAATTATTATTTAGAGCTTCCCTCTCATTCAATAAATAATTCTTAGAGAATATAACAATATCTTCGGAACTATTGAATCTTACTTCACCCTTAATTTTCTTATCTAAAATTTCATGTATAACATTATCAAAATTATTATTAAATTCTACCTGATGTAAGCCAGAACTAACCGTGTTTTTATAATTTACCCCATATGTTGGTGGTGAAGCCTCTGTCGTAATCGATGAACCACACCAAGGTAACCCTTTCCGTCCGAATACAATATCTCTACCTTTAAATTTAAAAGATAATACCGATTTAGAGACTTCTTTTTTACCCACACTCTCGATAGTATCAAGAGATGTATTAAATAACGGCGTAGTCTGATTATCCACAGGAGGATTAGGATTCAGATATTGAATGTCGATATCCCCAAAAAAAGATATAAACAAAAAACTTAAGATTATTAATAATAATTCTCTCACTCAACGTAATAATAATAAAAATATATTACGAGTGATCCTATTACCCACAACACCTAGACGACTACACCAGGCTTGATCCTTCGACTGCGTACCCAAAAAGATTTTTTTATCCGAAGGCTGCTGCACCGACAGTAAGCAAATCGTCGACTTAAAATAAGTCTCACCTTTTATCCGAAGGCTGTTGCCCCGAAAATATGGCTTCATCGTGGTAAAATATCTATCGAGGCTACGCTGATTAATATTACTTAAACTTATCAGGCTGCGCCGGAAGAGTTTGTATTCATTACTACCCCCCATTGCTTGCATTAATCGTATTATGTCCATTTTGGGAGCTTCCCACAACCTTCGGACAAAAAGTACTAAAAAAGCTTTAGGAGGTATATATGGTATTACTGCTTCGATGGTTTTAGAATCTTCACCTGAAGGATATATTATCAAAGAATGTTCTACTGAAGGATATATTATCAAAGAATACTCAAGGGGATTATATATTCGAAGGCTATGTGAAATATCATTGATCTTAATAGGTTTAGTATCAACTCATTTACCATTTATAAACACTTTTATTCTTTTTGTATATGAATCCGGTGATAATTTTGTTTTTGAATTCTCTAATATAACTGAACCTTCACTTCAATCAACTGTTTTACTCAACTTATCTCCTTCAACAATACTACCTTTGTATAAATCAACGAAGCTATCTACAGTTAATGAATCTGAGTCAACACCTTTAGCTTTAATAATAACTTTATTTTCGTCTGTGATTAAGCAATATGTTTTTGATGATATAAAATATCCCCTTTTTACAACATGTTCTAATTTAAATTGTCCAATATTTTCTCCAACTA
>NZ_BAABIG010000160.1:0-1420 GCF_039542605.1 Streptomyces ziwulingensis | reverse complement strand
CGCCGACCGTGAGGGGCCGGTTCCGGGGCAAGCCCCGGCTCGCCGTCGACAACCTCGGCAACACCAAGGTGACCGCGTCGGTCGCCGGCAGCGACACCGGCGACCACCTCTCCTACGACCTGCGTCCGGCGAGCGTGCAGATCGAGCCCGGACGCGCGGTGTTCGTGAAGGGGACGCTCCGCCCGCAGCGGGTGATCTGGTTCGGGTCGAAGGAGGAGCGGCCGTACAAGCTGGCCGTGCAGCGCTCGGGGGTCGAACCCCTCGACGTCGACGGCACCTACGTCCAGCGCAGTTTCCTGCCGCGCTGGCTGGCGACCTTCCTCGGCGTGTTCCTGGCGCTGGCCATCGCGTTCGTGATGATCTGGCTCGCCTACAAGCCGCAGGTGCGCAGCCTCGCCGCCGAGCAGCTCGAACAGGCGGGCGTCAGCACTCTGCCGCCGTCCCCGTCCGCCGAGCCGGTACCGGTCCCGGAGCCGTCCGCGCCGAGCGCGGCGGCCGCCCCGGTGATCCCCACGCCGGCCCGGACCCCGAAGGACGGCGGCAGCGGCAGCGGTGGCGGTGGCGGTGGCGGCGAGGCGACCAAGGAGGCGAAGGCCGAGGAGCGGACCGCGGCCACGGCGGTCCTGGAGATCGCCGCGCGCAGCGAGGGCCGCCACATCTGCTACCGCGCCTATGTGGCCGACCAGGGCTGGCAGGAGCCGGTCTGCGACGGCGCCGAGGCCGGCACGGTCGGCAAGGGCCTGCCGATCAAGGCCCTGAACATCGCCGTCGCCGGCACCAAGGGCGTCGAGGGCAACGGCGCCCATGTCGTCGAGGGCTGGCTGACCGGGAGCAAGTGGGCGAGCGCGAAGAACGGCGTGGACATGTACCTGGGCTCCACCAAGGAGGCCGTCTCCCCGCTGCAGGGGTTCACCGTCGGCGTCAACGAGGGCTCCGTCTGCCACAACGCGAACGTGAAGGACCGCGGCTGGCTGGGGATGGGCTGCACCAAGCCCGCCGAGTGGATGTACGGCGGCAGCCCGATGGAGGCCAGACTCCAGCTCGAAGCGGTCCGGTTCACGGTGTGAGCCGGGCCCGGCGCGCACCGGCGGGGACTGTGGGGGCAACCCGGTCTGCCCGCCCGTCTCCTGACGCGGCGCGGGCCCTCCCGTAGCGTCGGGGCGTGAGCCTGTGGACCTCTCTAGAGCCCGCCTCCACCACGGTGGACCCCGGCAGCAGTACGCGAGTACGGCTGCGGGTGCGCAACACCGGCGACGTGGTGGACGAGTACCGGTTCGAGCCCGTAGGGGATCTCGCGCCCTGGATGACGGTGGAGCCGCAGACGGTGCGGCTGTACCCGGGCACGACGGGGACGGTGGAGCTGGCCTTCGCCCCGCCGCGCACGCCCGACGCGGCGGCGGGTCCGAACCCGTACGCGGTA
>NZ_BAABIG010000159.1:0-1269 GCF_039542605.1 Streptomyces ziwulingensis | reverse complement strand
GCCGGTTCCCGCCTCGGGGTGCGTGTTCGCCGTGGATGGAGGTGCCGGACGCCTTCGTGGTCGGGGCGAGGCCGGCGTAGGAGGCGAGGTGGGCGGCGGTGGGGAAGCCGGTGCCGTCGCCGACGGTGACCAGCAGCACTGCGGCGGTCCTGACGCCGACGCCGGGCATCGACGTCAGGACCGGGGAAAGAGGGTGAGCCTCCAGCAGGGCGTTGATCCGGGCTTCCATCGCCCGGCGCTGGGTGTGGACGGCGGCCAGGGAGGCGGCCAGGGAGGGGATGACGATGTCGAGGGTGCCGGTGCCCGGGACGACGACGGTCTGTTCGTCCAGTGCGTCGAATACGTCGTCGATCAGCCGCTGGGCCATGCGGGGGGCCTTGGGCCGGATCAGGTCGACGAGTCTGCGGCGGCCGGCTTTGCGCAGGGCGGCCGGGGAGCCGTGGCGCTCCAGCAGCCAGGTGACGGCCTGGTGGTCCAGGCGGGGGCCCAGGACGCGTTCGAGGCTGGGGTGGAACTGGGTGAGCAGGCCGCGTATCCGGTTGGAGGTGCGGGTGGCCTCGGCGGCGAGGTCCTGGTCGAAGCCGACGAGCACGGTCAGCTCGGCGGTGATCTCGTCGGTGAGCTCCAGCGAGCGCAGGGTGTGCGGCATGGTGCGGGCGGCGTCGGCGATGACTGCCGCGTCCTTGGCGTCGGTCTTGGCCTCGCCCGGGTAGAGGTCGGCGATCCGGCGCATCGCCAGTCCGGGCAGGTAGGCGACCTGGCAGCCCGCATCGCGGGCGACGGTCAGCGGCAGGGCGCCGATCGAGGCGGGCTGGTCCACGATCACCAGGACGGTGCCGAACTTCGCGGCCAGTTTGTCGAATACGGCCCGCAGCTTCGGCTCGCTGTTGGGCAGCGGCTTGTCGAAGACCTTCTTTCCGGCCGGGGTGAGGCCGTGGCCGTGGTGGGCCGTCTTGCCGACGTCCAGGCCGAGGAACACGCCCACGTCTTCGGTGTCGAACATCGCGCCCTTTCCAGGGGTGTTCATGGTGCCGGCCTCGGCAGTGGTGTCGTGCTCGCGCATCCACGTTATGCAGACCTGCCGCCCGGGAGCTGTCCGGCATTACGCCGGACCGGACGGTGGCCGGACCTCTGATCAGCGTCTCCGACGGCACCTCCCGAGCCCGGTGACACCACCCCCCAGGTCATGCCTTCGACAGGGGGCAACAGTCATGCCGGGCCCGGAGGCCAGCGGCCCTCTTGCAGGACCACGAAAAACATAACGGGGCT
>NZ_BAABIG010000158.1:0-1238 GCF_039542605.1 Streptomyces ziwulingensis | reverse complement strand
CGCATACTTCTTTTTGCTGGCTTAGTTAAATGAAATAAGAGCTTTGCTGCCTGACTTCGTAGGAGCAGCCTTCATGAATAGTTATTTATTCTCTCTATGGTTGTTCATCCCAGATTTTAAAGAATTTATTCTTTTTAAACCTTCAGGAGTAAAATGACCTTTAGTCTCCATAATATTAACTACTTTGGAGAAATCACAGAAATCTCAATATTTTACTCCTTGTAGTGGATGATTTAGGAATAAAGGAATGATTTTATCTTTAATGTCGTTGAATTTAGATACAGCAAAATTCACTCCATCAGGTCTAGCTGAAGCTCTTTCAATTCTACCACAACCTAAGTATTCAATGAATTTAGTTAATAAACCTTCGTCTCTCACGTGTTGAGACACAGAGAAAACCAAGCTAACATTATACCCAGATGAATATTTACTGTTTTGGATAGATTTCACATAAAAATAACCTTCTCCGTCTACAAAACCCGCGAATCAGTTAGAATCAGGGATTCCATCAAAACTAACTATTGGACGAGGAGCTGGAGTAATATTAGGAAAGTTGATTTTTAATGTGTCGGTCAAACCATTATTCATGGACGCTCTAATACTTACAATATTTTTTATTCCTTCGATGCTGGAACGTGCTTTACCATTAAGTAATAAATCCACACCTTGTTTAAATAGAAGGAAGTCTGCTCTTTTTTGAGTATTAAGAGGATATCTTTCAAAGTGCGGAATAATTACATCTGCAATAGTACGTGCAGACTGTACACTGTAAAAAGCTGTGTTTCTAGTACCACGTTCGCTCACTGTTCCTACACCGAAGAAAGAATGTATTTTCCGCAAAAGTATCACATCTCGGACATGAAGTTCTATTTTAAACTCGGGAATCACATTTCAACCTGACCGTGTAGCACTACCTTTAGATATTTTAAGAACAAAGGTTGATTCTGCATCAGCAAACCCTGATACTCAGAAAGGTGAAAGCCCTGAATCCTTAAGATTTGAACCCTCTGTTCTCGTTGTATAAAATCTATTGGAGTTACACATCAGTGAATGGTTATTAAAAGACCCTATTGAGCTAGAACAGAAACCATAAAAGTTTTTTCTAGTTACCCTACAAGATGAAATATTAAAGCTAGAATAACTATTATTGTAGTCCCGGAGGGACGGCTTCGCCAGCAAGCTCCTCTTTATGAAACCAGCAATGCCAAAAAGTATACGTGGGTGGTGGGCTAAGCCTG
>NZ_BAABIG010000157.1:0-1216 GCF_039542605.1 Streptomyces ziwulingensis | reverse complement strand
GCAGGATTCAATAATAGCTTTAGTTCATGGATGTTTTATGGAGGTATTCTTAAATAATATAGATGGTATAGGTATACCGTTGACTCTATCGGGTTTAAGTAGCAGATTTATAAAACATTATTGAAGAAAAACAGATTATGGAGGGTATCAGCCATCTAACGAATATTTACTAACTAATGTAAGTAAAAGTAATACACCAAAAGGGTTTAGTGTATTAAAGGACGTTGGTGTAATGAATAATTATTTTATAGCTAGTTATAAAGGCGGTCGAAGTGAATCTTTTATGTTTGGAAAAGATATTTCTAATGTTTGATACGATTATGACTTGGTGAGTGCTTATACAACAGTCATGGCTGGTTTAGGTTCACCCGATTACAAACATTGTAGAATAATATCATTAGAAGAATTTAATAAATTAGGGTGAATAGGTCAGGTTTATTCATATAATGTTTTAAAAGTAAAATTTAAATTTCCATCTGATGTAAAATATCCTTCAATACCTTGTAATGTTGACGAATTTACAACAGTATACCCTTTAACGGGTGAGTGCTTTATAAGTGGTTTAGAATATATTGTAGCAAATAAACAGGGTTGTGAATTTGTTGTATCCGAAATAATTCATATTCCATTTAAGAAATTAAAAGGAAAAGGAAAAGGGTATGAAAGACCTTTTAGAGATTGTATAGCTCATTTACAGACTATGAGATCTAAACATGAAAAGGGTACTATTAATAATTTATTATACAAGGAAATTGGTAATTCTTTATACGGTTTAACTGTTCGTGGTATTAATAACAAATTAAAGTTTGACATACGTAGCGGAGGTATGAAAAGAATGGAGGGTGATGAATTATCTAACCCGATAATCGCTAGTTGAATAACATCTTTTATAAGAGCTGTAGTTAGTGAATCGTTACACTCAATTCAGCATTTAAATGGTAGAGTTGTATCTGTTACAACAGATGGGTTTATAACGGACATCGCTAATTTAGAAGAAAAGATCTTAAATTTAAAAGGTAAAGATAAGTCTTTAATTAAAGAATATAAAAAGCTGAGAAAAGATCTTTTAAATGATGATACAGGTTTAGAACTGAAGAAATCTGGTAGAGGTATTATATCATGAACTACTAGAGGTCAAATAAGTGATGATTCTGGTATAATGGCAATGACAGGATTTCAGAAAGGTAATTTAAGTATATCAGAGGTGAAAGATAAT
>NZ_BAABIG010000156.1:0-1068 GCF_039542605.1 Streptomyces ziwulingensis | reverse complement strand
ATTCGGCGGGTGGGATGTGTCCTATTTCACCGTGGAGCCGGCGGTGGCAGTACCAGTCGATCCACTCTGCGGTGGCGAGTTCGACCTGGGAAAGGGTTCGCCATGGTCGTCCGGGCTTGATCAGCTCGGTTTTGAACAAGCCGATCGTGGACTCCATGAGGGCGTTGCCATAGGCGTCGCCAACGGAGCCGATCGAGGCCGCGATGCCGGCAGCGTCCAAGTGCTCGGCGAGCCGGAAACTCGTATATTGCGACCCGGCATCGGAGTGATGTATCAACTCACCTGCCTGGTGCGGGTGTTCTTCGCGGTAGCGTTGCCACAGAGCCATATCCAGGGCGTCCAGTACGAGCATCGTCTCCTTCGACGTGGCAGCGGACCAGCCGACGATCCGGCGGGAGAAGGTGTCCACGACGAAGGCGACGTAGACCACTCCCGACCAGGTGCTGATGTGGGTGAAGTCGGCGGCCCAACAGCGGTTCGGGGCCGGAGCGACGAAGTTGCGGTCCAGCAGGTCCGGCGCCCGCTCGACGGAACTGTCCGGGATCGTGGTGATGATCTTCTTCCCACGGACGGCACCGGCGACACCGAGCTCACGCATAAGGCGTTCGACCGTGCACCGGGCCACGACCTGGCCTTGACGCTGTAGTTCACGCCAGACCTTCCTGGCCCCGTAAACACGGTAGTTGACCTCGAAGATCTGCTGGATGAGTGGTTTCAGCTCGGCGTCGCGGACGGTGCGGGCAGATGGGGCCTGAAGTCGTTTGCGGTGGGCGTAATAGGTGGAGGGGGCGATCTTGCAATCGTGCTCGGTGAGTACGCGGCAGATCGGCTCGACACCGCCGAAGCGGGCCCGGTGCTCGTCGATGAACGCTACGAGCGAGTGTGTGGCCGGTCGAGCTCGGCCGCGAAGAAAGACGCCGCAGCCTTCAAGATGTCGTTCGCCCGCTTCAGCTCGGCGATCTCCTTCTTCATCGCCTTGATCTGCGCAGACTCCTCCGTGGTCGTCCCCGGACGCTTACCGGAGTCGACCTCGTCGCGCTTCACCCAGTTCCGCAGGGTCTCGGCCGA
>NZ_BAABIG010000155.1:0-986 GCF_039542605.1 Streptomyces ziwulingensis | reverse complement strand
GTAATTACATATAAACTGTCCATATTAGTTGTACCTGAATTGGCATAAAGTAAACTTGTACCTAATAAAATAAAACATGAGCTTAATCCTCCTAATAAAAAGTAAATTAAACCTCCAGTTGTAGATAATTCAGAATTTCTATATATTGTACTTAGTAAATACAAACCATAACTTTGTAACTCTATTGAAAGAAATATAGAAATAAAATCATTTGTAGACATTAAAAATACAGCTCCACTTATTATAAATAATAGTATTAAAGGGTATTCGATAATTTTTAAATGTTCTCCCATTTTATTAATAATTTTCGTTCTATAGTATACAAATTTGTTTAAGAAAAGATCTTTTAAGGATGAATGTTCAGCTACTCAAACTTTTCTAGGATAAAAACTAGTCAACTGTAAGATTAATATACTAATAAAATAAAGAAAAATATGAAAAACCTGTGTTATATTTGTTACATGAAATAATCCTCCATGTATACCTATACCACCATTACTTATTATAGAAAAACTTATTAAGCTTTGTAATATAGCATATAATAAAGCTATTATGGCAATTCTATTATAAAGAATTGACATATCTCGTCTTAAACTGACGGCATTCGAAATTAATAATGAAAGTGTAGAAAGTATTATCATAATTTAGTAAAAAAAGTAGAAGATGTAAGACCGCCTCATTTCTTCCTTCGTAGGTAGGAAGCTTCTGGCGGCGTAGCCATAGTGGCTACACCGACAGAAACGAAGGCAGCCTCCTGTCTTCGGAGGCGGGGACTTGCTTGCTACTTTAGCCGGGAGAGAAAATCGAATTCTCATTATTAATATATGAAATTAAAGTTTTAACCTATTAAACTATCCTGGCTTATCCCCACCCTATTTTTGTCCTAGCCAAACTGACTTATTCCTCCGTAGGTAGGAAGCTTCTGCCTTCTGGCTTCTGGCGGCATTGCCGCCAGAAGTCAGGAGAAATAGGTCAGGACAAAAATA
>NZ_BAABIG010000154.1:0-902 GCF_039542605.1 Streptomyces ziwulingensis | reverse complement strand
GTGTAAATAAGTTCCTTATTTTTATATCGTATAAATAAGTAGCTTTAGAACTTTTAATAAAACTAGGGAGCATTGATTCCGGAGTACGTTTTAATCCTGCGGGCGAACCTGCAACTTTTAAGACGTTATACTCAGGATTAAATGTAAGTAGAAGAATTTGTTCTAATGCTAAAGACAAAAATTTAAATTGTTGTTTACGATCCACCCCTGCGGTGAAGTCTCTAAAAATTTGTTCCTCAATATCTTGAGGAATTAAATAAAGTTCTAAATAGAACTTGTCCAACCCTATATCTTTAATAGCTAAATCGATAACTCTATTACCTAACTTAGGACCTAAATAACCAGTTGATAATCTATTAGCTAAAGAAATAGATGACCCAACATAACAAAAACCATTATTTTTATTAGTAAATTTATAAACACCTGCCTTACCTATTTCAGTATCACGAGTATTTTTACCAACAACATCTACAAGAGATTTAGAATCAGCAGGTAATTCTAATTTTACAGGTTTTATTTTCATTAAAAGATCAAAATATGAATTAGATAGTTCAAAACCTTTATTAAGGCGATTAAGAACAGAGTTAATAAATGAACAAGTTAAATTTTCTCTAGCTAAAGTCTGTTTAGGAAAATCTTTCAAGAAACGATTAACTAAAAAGAAAGGATTATTTTCATCTGACTTAGAAGAATGAATCTGTTTTCAAAATTCTAAGCTGCTATCGTTACTGGCTTTAGTACTAGTTGAATATAATCTTTTGGCTACTCCACCATTATCTACTGAATATGCGGAGGGGGCGGCATTTTTTATAACGCCACCCCCAAAATAAAAAGTATTAGAAGAGTTATTAGTTCCTCGTACTTCCTTTCTCTACAAAAGAAATAGAAGTATTAGTAGTATT
>NZ_BAABIG010000153.1:0-894 GCF_039542605.1 Streptomyces ziwulingensis | reverse complement strand
CGTCGTGGTCGGGTGGTTGCCGTGGAAGGTCTTGTGCGCGACCAGGTCCTCCGGGACACCCTCCGCGCGGACCTCGTCGGGGGCCTTGCCGAAGGCGAGGGCCTGGGTCTGGGCGAAGAAGTTCGCCATCAGCAGGTCGTGCTGCGCCTTCAGCGTGTCGCTCAGCTCCCCCACCGGGCGGGCGAAGCCCAGGAAGTCCGCCGGGATCAGCTTCGTGCCCTGGTGGATGAGCTGGTAGTAGGCGTGCTGCCCGTTGGTGCCGGGCGTGCCCCACACCACCGGCCCCGTCTGCCACCCCACCGGCTTCCCGTCCCGGGTGACGGACTTGCCGTTGGACTCCATGTCGAGCTGCTGGAGATACGCGGTGAACTTCGACAGGTAGTGGCTGTACGGCAGGACCGCGTGGGACTGGGCGCCCAGGAAGTTGCCGTACCAGACGCCCAGCAGGCCCAGCAGGAGCGGGGCGTTGGCCTCGGCGGGCGCGGTGCGGAAGTGGTCGTCGACAAGCCGGAACCCGTCGAGCAGTTCCCGGAACCGGTCCGCGCCGACCGCGATCATCAGCGACAGGCCGATCGCCGAGTCGAACGAGTACCGTCCGCCGACCCAGTCCCAGAACTCGAACATGTTCGCGGTGTCGATACCGAACCCGGCGACCTTCTCCGCGTTCGTCGACAGCGCCACGAAATGCCGGGCGACCGCCTTGTCGTCCCCGTCCAGGCCGGCCAGCAGCCAGGTACGGGCCGAGGTCGCGTTGGTGATCGTCTCGATCGTCGTGAACGTCTTCGACGCCACGATGAACAGCGTCGTGGCCGGGTCCAGGTCACGGACCGCCTCGTGCAGGTCCGCGCCGTCCACGTTGGAGACGAACCGCACCGTCAGGTCACGGTCGGTGAA
>NZ_BAABIG010000152.1:0-882 GCF_039542605.1 Streptomyces ziwulingensis | reverse complement strand
ATGCTGCCATGTTTTGTTAAACGTTAATCATCCCCGGGCAACTTCCACTACCCGAACCGTATTTCGACTTAACACCAATTAGAATCGCGCATACGAAGAATCCTATAAAAAAACCCGAATCCAATTATTCGCTGAATTAAAATAAGAAAGCAAACTTATTGCACGTACTCCTTTCAGCATGTGACGAGTGGTTAGTACCAATCCAAGGTTATATTCACCGTGACATAGTGATTCACGATTACTAGCAATTTCTTATTCATGCAGCCGAATTTCAGGCTACAATCCATATCTTTTTTATCCTATTTTTTGAGATTAGCTAAAATTCGCATTTTCGCATCTCTTTGTTTAGGAATATGTGGCACGTCTTTAGCCCACAATATCAAGGCCATGATGACTTGTCTTAGTCCCTGTTATCAGATCCAATATAATGGACGAATCAGCCCTATCAAAATAATATATTTACAAATAAAGCTCAGGTTTACGTTAATTCCATGGCTTTTGCCACAGTTTCACAACATTAACTGGAAACAGCCGTGCAACACTTGTATGAATAAATATACTAAAACGACATATCAATAATATTAATTATCACATTTTAATTATTTTATTCTATTCAAATTGTGGTAAGATTTTTCGTGGATCATCGAATTAAACAACATACTTCACTACTGGTGTCAGAAACGGTCTAGTGATTTCAGTTCCTGCGTTGCCGCATTACTCTTGAGGTGAAATGCTTACACTTTCATTTATAGACTAAGTAACAACCTAACCTATGGCATTCATCATTGTCTGCAAAGACTACTAGGGTCCCTAATCCTGTTCGTGCCGCAATGCCTTCGTCCTTCAACGTCAGTTTGTACATAAGAGGCTGCCTTCGCCTTT
>NZ_BAABIG010000151.1:0-871 GCF_039542605.1 Streptomyces ziwulingensis | reverse complement strand
CGACTGCCCCGCGGAGAGCGTCGCCGAGCAGCTCCCACCGCCACCGCCACCACCGCCTCCTCCTCCGCCCCCGCCACCGTCGGGGGCGACGGCGCGGCCGGTCGTCGGCGAGATCATGCCGGCACACAGGTTGCGCGCGGCCAGCCCCTGCGCGATCCGCGGGATCGCGGCGAGCGTGTTGGCGGCCCAGTCGTGCAGCAGGATGACCTGGCCGCTGGTGAGCCGGCCGGCGGCCGCCACGATCGCGTCGGTGCCGGCGCCGTTCCAGTCCTGCGGGTCCACGTCCCAGATGATCTCGGTCAGGCCGTACTTGGCCTCGACCGCCTTCAGCGTCGCGTTGGTCTCGCCGTACGGCGGCCGGAACAGTTTCGGCGTACCGCCGCCCGCGCTCGCGATGGCCTGCTGGGTCCGGGAGATCTCCGAGTCGATCTGCGCCTGACCGAGCGTGGTCAGGTGCGGGTGGGTGTAGCTGTGGTTGCCCACCCACATTCCGGCGCTGACCTGGGCCCGCACCAGGGACGGGTTGGTGGCGGCGTACTGGCCCTGGTTGAACATCGTGGCCCGCAGCCCGTTCCGCGTGAGCGCGTCGAGCAGGGCCGGGGTGTTGCTGGACGGGCCGTCGTCGAAGGTGAGCCCGACGTATCCGTTGCAGGTGGCGGCCTGCGCGGGAGCGGCGGCGTGGACGGTCAGGGTGCTCGCGGCAGCCATGGCGACGACAGCCAATCTGGTGATCAGGGAACGTAAGGAGGAACGGGTCCCGCGCTTTCTCATGGTTCTCATGGCGAGTGCTCCTTCGGCATCGAGGGGATGGGGAGGGGAGTCAGCTCGCGGCGCAGGAGACCGTGGGCCAGGTGGTGTTGCCGTTGTGCTG
>NZ_BAABIG010000150.1:0-769 GCF_039542605.1 Streptomyces ziwulingensis | reverse complement strand
TAAAAATCGGAATAATCTTTTCATCTATATCCGAAAATTTAGTTACAATTAATCGCAATCAAGAATGTTTTTCATGGTGTTTTATGTTTCCACAGCCAAGACAAGATATTAAATTATTCATTAAAGCTTGATCACGAATGTGTTGAGTAATTGAAAAAACTAATTGTACTTGCACACCCTTTTCCTTTTCCGCTATACTAACATAGAAATTTCCATCACCAGAAGTAAAACCAGATAATCACGGATAAATAATATTTACATCTCCATTAAAACAAGTAGTATCTGTAACAGGTATAGTTGCAGGAGTAATATCAGGAAAAGCTTCTAATAAAGAATCAGATAATCCTTTATTTCTTAATAAAGCTTTTATTGCTATAACCTGTTTTAATTCTTCCATAGTTAAGTGATTTTTATTTTTAAATAGGTAAAATACCTGTTTAAAAAGTAAGTAATCTTCCTGTTTTTTAGTAAACAGAGGATATTTGTCAAAATGGTTTATAACTGCGGTTAAATCTTTTAAAGATTCTATATAAAAACGAAGATTGTTATGATCCAAATTACGGATACCACCTCCACCAAAATAATTTATTAATTCTTCTAATGTAGATCTATCTTTTTTTAACATAGACATTTCAAGACGTAACTTAGTTACTCAACCTAACTTACTATTATTATTCTTAACTACAGCAACATTAAAACTTCCTTCTGCATCTACAAGCCCTGTCACAACTCAAGGATTAATTCCTCGTATTACTACAAGTAGAATAAG
>NZ_BAABIG010000149.1:0-762 GCF_039542605.1 Streptomyces ziwulingensis | reverse complement strand
CATTAATTTTATTAATGTAAATAGAACTATCACCTCAACTAACTAAACTACCAAAATATCTAGTATCTACAGTAAGAGGTAAAAATCTAGAATTATATTTAGATTTAATGTCTTTGACATTAAAAATCTCCTTGGGTAAATCTAAATTATTAATATTACTTATTTTTAATCTAGGTAGCGGATTAACTCTAACATATAATATTTGTATATCGTCAATAGAAATCCATTTATAATATTCCCAAAATTCTGCATATCTACTCACTACTGTTTTATATAACAATTCGATTTGTTTAGAGCAATTTAATTTATCGTATTTAAAAGCAATTTGATTACCGGCCATAGCATATTTACCTTTATCCCCTCTAATTCTAATCAACAAAGCATAAGAACAATCAAAATCTAAATGATCAAGAATTAATTCTTTAAAATAGGGGAAATTAAGCTGAGTTGGTGCTAAATGAAAAGCATTTATGTCATTAATTTTATGACTTCATATAATTCTTTTATTTGATAACATATTTATTTATTTATAAAATAACAAAAACACAATACTATTTCGGCTGTGTACCAAACCAGGAATAGATAACCCACTAAGGCAAATAAAATATAAAATCTAACCTCTTTTACCTAAAAATCATTGTAAAGTAAGTTTAAATATACGCATTCTATGTTTACTTTCTCTAATATCGTCTTTTACTTTAAATTTTAATTCCTTAAAATATTTATTATCTGGATTTCAACTTCGTTTAAATTCGTTATAAT
>NZ_BAABIG010000148.1:0-737 GCF_039542605.1 Streptomyces ziwulingensis | reverse complement strand
GGCTACGAACTCTGCGAGAACGCCCCGCTGCGCGAGGGCAGCGAGGAGTACCTCGACTCCGAGAAGTACCAGCTCACACCGCGCGACTGGGAGGCCGCCGCCCGCGAGGGCCGCACCCTCGCCCCGCTCCTGACCCGCCTCAACACCGTCCGGCGCGACAACCCGGCCCTGCGCCAACTGCGCGCACTGCACTTCCACCACGCGGACAAGGACGAGGTCCTCGCGTACTCCAAGCGACAGGGTTCGAACACGGTTCTGGTGGTCGTCAACCTCGACCCCCATCACACCCAGGAGAGCACGGTCTCGCTGGACATGCCGCAACTCGGCCTGGACTGGCACGAGTCGGTGCCGGTGCGGGACGAACTGACCGGCGAGACCTACCACTGGGGCAGGGCCAACTACGTGCGTCTGGGGCCGGGGGGAGCACATGTGCTCACCGTCGGCCGGGTGCCCGGGGGCTCCTCCGCGCAGGAGGACCGCATGGTTCTGCGACCGTCCCACCCGCAGATCGGAGGGTCACCCACAACATGATCGTCAATGAGCCCGTACAGGACACCTTCGAGGACACCCCCGCCAAGGACCGCGACCCGGACTGGTTCAAGAGGGCGGTGTTCTACGAGGTCCTCGTCCGCTCCTTCCAGGACAGCAACGGCGACGGCGTCGGCGACCTCAGAGGACTGACCGCCAAGCTCGACTACCTGCAGTGGCTGGGCGTGGACTGCCTGTGGCTGCCGCCG
>NZ_BAABIG010000147.1:0-714 GCF_039542605.1 Streptomyces ziwulingensis | reverse complement strand
GGAGCGGATGACCGTGCCCTCCTGCCAGGAGCGGAAGACCTCGCGGACGTTGTCCACCGAGTCGACCTTCTCCAGCAGCTCCCAGCCCTCGGCGTACGCCTGCATCATGGCGTACTCGATGCCGTTGTGGACCATCTTGGCGAAGTGCCCGGCGCCGACCTTGCCCGCGTGGACATAGCCGTACGGGCCGTCCGGCTTGAGCGCGTCGAAGACCGGCTTGAGCCGCTCGACGTACTCGCTCTCGCCGCCGACCATCAGCGCGTAGCCGTTCTTCAGGCCCCAGACGCCGCCGGAGACACCGGCGTCGACGAAGCCGATGCCACGCCTGGCCAGCTCCTCGGCGTGCTTCTCGTCGTCGGTCCAGCGGGAGTTGCCGCCGTCGACGACGATGTCGCGGGGCTTGAGCAGGGTCGCCAACTGGTCGACGACGTGCTGGGTGGGGTCGCCGGCCGGGACCATCACCCAGACCGCGCGGGGCGCCTGGAGCTGGTCGACCAGGTCGACCAGGCTGTCGACGTCGGAGAGTTCGGGGTTGGTGTCGTACCCGACGACGTGGTGGCCGGCGTTGCGCAGACGCTCGCGCATGTTGCCGCCCATCTTGCCGAGACCGATGAGACCGATCTGCATGTCAGTGCACTTCCTTCAGTTCGCGGTAGGCGGCCACCAGCGCGGCCGTGGAGGGGTCGAGGCCGGGTACGTCGGTGCCGTCGGTGA
>NZ_BAABIG010000146.1:0-641 GCF_039542605.1 Streptomyces ziwulingensis | reverse complement strand
GTAGTATATACACGTTATCTATTAAGTAGGATTAGTAGGTAATTGTAACAGGCAATGGGCCTTTTATCTTAATAGTTACTATTTAAGATAAAAGAGGAAATTCTATGGGTAGAAAATGATGGTTACATCAGTATAATAAAGTTAATAACTTTATTTATTAAGAGTTCGAATCTCTTGTTTCCTGGATCCCCTGAGGGGATTAGGCTTCGTCTGCTTGACTTCTCCATACGCCAGGAGGGATACTCCTGGTATAAATTATTTATAGTGTGAAGTCTAATCCCGCCTTCGTATCCCCCCTACGGGGGATTAGGGATCAGGCTTCGCACTAATTTAGTGCGAAGCCGTAAGCTATGGCTTAAAATTTGTTTTATTCCTACTTTTTGGTGAAGCACTCTGTATGGGGATACGAAAGGGTATCTAATTTATGTTTTAATAAGTTGAAGCTGGCTTCGGAGCCGCCTTTGGTACGAAAGAATTTCATACGGACTTCATCCATAAAAAAAAAGTATACTTTTTTTATCAGGCCGGTTAGAAGAGGCTCAGCAAACTCCTCTTAATAATAAAAAATTTCGTGGTTGTATAACCTATTATATTCTCGAACTGATTCGAATCAATTCGAATCGAATCGAATGGAATCCGTG
>NZ_BAABIG010000145.1:0-630 GCF_039542605.1 Streptomyces ziwulingensis | reverse complement strand
TTTTAGTTAGCAATGGATAACTGTCAAAGTCTTCTATTATCTTGATTAATTCACTTAATGCAGACACTCTGAAAAAACTTTTGTTATTACTTACTTGTATTCTTCCGACTTTGCCTGATCCACTATAGTACTCAAAACTAGCCTTGATAGCTCTCAAGAGCTCTTCATCTTTATAACTAAGGCCTATTTGAAATTCAGGTTCTACTATTCACTTCACCTCACCTTTACTGTTGATTTTACTCCGTATTGATACACTAAAGCTAGATTCAGCATCACTGAACCCTGTAAGGAAATAAGGATCCATCAGGTTCAATGGTTTAGCCTTAATGCATGTGGAAAAGTATCTGATCAACAATATAGGTTTAAATAATAAATTCTTCATTTTTAAATAGTAAAAAATACCCCCTTGGGGGAATGATACTTAACGTATTTGACTTATTTGTTCCTATGCCACTTAGATATATCCGTTTATGAACTACTCTGCTTCTAATTATAGATAACTTTCTATAACCTAAATTTCTTTCTTGTCGACCATCATAAGATAATATATAGTAACTACTTTCTCCGCAGGATACCGGTGGTAAATATAGTAAGTCATATAATACTTCACCAAACATTGTTAAACTATAA
>NZ_BAABIG010000144.1:0-616 GCF_039542605.1 Streptomyces ziwulingensis | reverse complement strand
GAGGTGTACGTTGCAGAGATATTAGAATCAGAGATGAATTTAATATTATCGAGCATATTTGGCCTTCCTATAGCAGGAAGATGTTCGCCACGGGTAACCACGACGGGAATAGCTAATAACTACCTCGATCGGATAGCTGGTTACAAAAAGATAAGTCAAATGGGTCTGCCCTCATTGGAGATCTATCTTAGTGGGGATAGTCATGGACAGGATAACGAACTTGATACGTACAGAGAGGCTCAACTTGGCCTAAGTGTCTTAAGCAGAATATCGCGGCACTTAATAAGGGGAATAAATGTTTGCACAGGTAGACCGTACTGCGCAGATTGCCAAAAGCCCTTAGCTCATTTCAGTATAGAAAACAAAAATACGCAAGATCCTAACACTATCAATCTAAACGCCAACGTTACACAACCTCGGGATCTAACCGCCTATGGATACAACATGTATCTAACGCGGGGACGGAGTTTCCATAGTAGTAGTTCACTTATGAAGGGAAACAGTCGGAAATCGTCACTACTTGACGTACATGACTCTAACATCAAGGGTGCCGATAAACTCAATCTTCTCGAAGACAGCAAGTCGTTTACATCCGTTAGTTCGTGGGCGAAAACAG
>NZ_BAABIG010000143.1:0-609 GCF_039542605.1 Streptomyces ziwulingensis | reverse complement strand
ATTGAACTAAGAAACAACCTTCACCTGAAACAAAACCAGCCATTCATTCAGGGTGAGGGATAGTAGTATTTGCTATTTGAGGTCTAGTAACAGGTACGGTATCGGGGAAAATAGTCTTCAATGAATCAGATAAACCTAAATTTATCGATGCACGAATATTAACTATTTCTTGTAACCCTTTAGCGGATAAATGTTCCCCTTCAATTACTTTATCTATTATTTGCTTAAATAATATGAAATCTGCTTTTTTTTGAGTTATTAAAGGGTAATTATCGAAATGTGTAATAATTTTTAAAATCTCGTATAAAGATCTTACTGTAAATCTAGATTTATCTTTACTGATATAAATATTACCTATACCACCAAAATAATCTTTAATTTGCATTAATAATTCATTATCTCTTGAGTGTACTTGTATAAGGAATAAAGGTCGTACATAGAATTTACCATTAGGATTCTTTTGAAGGCCAACATTGAAACAACCTTCTGCATCTGAATATCCTGATATAAATCAAGGTGATATAGATTGAGTCTTATTATGATGAATGGTTATTGTTGATGAGTATCTTAATGTTTGTTGAGGAAGAACAGAATATAGTCGAATCATAT
>NZ_BAABIG010000142.1:0-603 GCF_039542605.1 Streptomyces ziwulingensis | reverse complement strand
TAACTGCTAACTATTACTTTTTCTCAGTACTCACTGTAAGGTTAGCAGCGAGTCCTATATATTTTATTGTATCCCTCCTGACTGCCTTACTTTGTAGTGCGAAGCCGTCGTGCGAAGGCAGCCAGGATTATAAATTAATATCTTAAATAAGGGGGGGTATTTTGCTAAGGGTTTTTAGTATAATGGTTAATACATGTGGCTTTTAATCACTAAGATATCGGTTCGAATCCGATAAAACCTATTCATATCGCTGCATTATAAAACCTATTCTGATTAAATATATGAATTCGCCTTACCCACCACGAACTTTTATATTTTAGTGCTGTACTTCAGCCATACTTACTTTTCCTGGTCTGCCTGCCGAAGGCATAGTTGGACTGTTGTCTTCGAATTGTGCGTTAATACTAGTAAAGTGGGTGTTCGATTTAGGCTGGCGATTTTCAGATCCTTCGGATACGAAAATACGAAGGCAGCCAAGCTCCGTTTTATGTGTTATTTTTATTTGATGTTTTGTTAGCTTAATTTATGTGTATAAAAATATACTTCACTTAGTGAGTTAAATATAAATTAATAAGAAAGGAATTAATTTTGTTAGCGTGCAGG
>NZ_BAABIG010000141.1:0-600 GCF_039542605.1 Streptomyces ziwulingensis | reverse complement strand
GGCTGGTGGGTTGGCGTATGTGATGTATACGTCGGGGTCGTCGGGGGTGCCGAAGGGTGTGGGGGCGACGCATGGGGGGGTGGTGGGTCTGGCGTCGGACGGCCGTTTCGGGGGTGGGGCTCATGGGTGTGTGCTGTGGCATTCGCCGTCGGTGTTCGACGCGTCGTCGTACGAGGTGTGGGTGCCGCTGCTGCGCGGCGGCTGTGTGGTGGTGGGTGAGGGGGGTGTGGAGCTGGATGGGCGTGTGGTGCGGGAGGTGGTGGGTGGTGGGGTGACGGGGTTGTGGTTGACGGCTGGGTTGTTCGGGGTGGTGGCGGAGGAGGATCCGGGGTGTTTCGCGGGTCTGGGTGAGTTGTGGGTGGGGGGTGATGTGGTGTCGGCGGGTGCGGTGGCGCGGGTGCGTGCGGCGGTGCCCGGGTTGGTGGTGGTGAACGGGTACGGGCCTACGGAGGCGACGGTGTTCGTGACGTCGTATCGGGTGGGTGGGGTGGTGGGTGGTGAGGTGCCGGTGGGCCGGCCGATGGACAATATGCGGGTTTTTGTTCTGGATGCGGGGTTGCGTCCGGTGCCGCCGGGTGCGGTGGGTGAGTTGTATGTGGC
>NZ_BAABIG010000140.1:0-595 GCF_039542605.1 Streptomyces ziwulingensis | reverse complement strand
GGGCTGCTGCTCACGGCGGGATGCACCCGCCCACACGCGTCGCCACTGCTGGTGGTGCATACCGTTCAAAAGCCCTTGCTGAGCTCTATCGAACGGTCTGTGTCGCATCCCCGTCGGCCGTCATCTGCGGCGGCTGTGGCAGGAAACGTGCCCGTACCAGCCCTGAGGCTTACTTCGGGGCTCATTTCCTCCGCCCACGGGGGCCCACACGGCCAGTGGGCTATACCATTCGAATGAGGAAAAGAAGCTCTATCGAACGGTGGTGCTTTTGTTTTGGTGCAGTCAGTATTGGAAAAGTTGGTCGAAAAGTGTCGCAACTGCAAAAACGGCAAGCAGCAAGTCAGTGTGAAATCATGCATCTTGAAAAACAAAGTTGTGCAAAAACACAAATTCAGCCGCCACGACCGCCAACGCCGCTGCACCCACACAAACTGTATACCGTTCGATAGCATTTTTTTCTCTCTATCGAATGGTATATGTTTCATATGTGTGGGACATCGCCGTCGGCCGCTGTGGTGGAAAATGTGGACGTGGTCTAGGGTAACTCTCCAAAAGTCTAGGGTAACTCTCCCGGGAGAGTTACCCTAGACCAGCA
>NZ_BAABIG010000139.1:0-594 GCF_039542605.1 Streptomyces ziwulingensis | reverse complement strand
CCCTAGAGAAGAAAGTCTCACCTAACCATAAAGAGATATGCTTACTGGGCTATCTCTTCAAGCTAGGAATATTCAGCGATAGGAATAAAATATACCGAAAAGTATTTCCGGATATATTAACATAATATTACTATTATGGTTGGACCATATCTTAAGCGCATCGATTAATCGACACGGTTTATAACGTATGGCCTCTGAGGATCCTACTTACAATATGGATTATTGTTTTAGTTTCCTGCTGATCGTCCTAAATAAATTAATAAAATAATATGTAATCATATCTATTATTAACCAACACAATTAGGATATTCCAGCATACAGTTATAAATTTTATATCAACCTCATAACTACTAATTTTTAATATAAATAATTAAACTATTTTACTAGTCCCTCCGGGACTAGTGAAGCGACAGTTTTACAAATATATCCACGATATGGTATATTTGTGTCTAATCGTTTAACTATAGTTGTATGAGAAACAGGGAGACCTTGACTTGAGAAGAACTTTACACATTTACCTAAGCTTTCAAATACAATTTCTTCTTCACTTTCAATATTTATCAATACTACAGATTTACTTAAACTGTTAATTGG
>NZ_BAABIG010000138.1:0-579 GCF_039542605.1 Streptomyces ziwulingensis | reverse complement strand
GACAAATTCCGCCAGGACCGGCACTACCTCCACCCCACCTGGCAGGACGCCTACCGGCCCGAGCGAGCGAACATCGAAGGACTCAACGGAAGGGCCAAGAGCCACGGCATCGACATCTCCGACCCCACGAAGCGACTCGCCCACGGACGGGTCGCGCAGACCATCCTGCTCGCGCTGATGATCTGCAGCATCAACCTGCACATCCTCTTCAGCTGGGATCAGACCACCCGAACACAAACGACCGGCACCTCCCACGGAGTCACCGCGTTCGCTGGATCGGCATCCACGCCCCCCGCCGCGGCCGGGCTGCCGCCGCCCACAGGGCCGGAGTTCCGCGAGACCATCTGAGACCCCAGCACCACACGCCGGGATCACGCACGCCCGCCCACAGCCCAGAAACGCCTCACGCACCCGAACCACCCCGAAACATCAGGTCGACGACCGCCAGGCACCCGCCTCCGGCACCGATCGCGTTCGGATAGCTCCTCGAACAGACCCCGGAAACGCCAAGATCCCGCCCGATCAATCAGATCGGACGGGATCTTGTGAACTCTTCCTGAGCTAACTCAAGAACAGTCG
>NZ_BAABIG010000137.1:0-574 GCF_039542605.1 Streptomyces ziwulingensis | reverse complement strand
TTTGAGGTATGATAATATTATCCTTGAAATCGTCTAAATCTTTGTTAAATTTGTGTAAACTTTTCAAAATCTCGTCTTTGTTCGTGGCTTCAAAGGGAGAGTTCAACATAGGGAAAATAGGCAGGGTTTTCTTTCTGGCCCTGAAAGGGGTGTGTTGCGCAGCCTTCTTGTTAATTATAGGTTTGTCGACATCCCGATCACAACGAGAACAACAGTAATTACTAAAATGTCTTCTTCCTTCTATCGAAGCCGTAATGCTTTTAACCTTTCTATGAATGACAATGGCAGATTTGTGCTTAGAGTTCAAAAGAGGGTAATATTTTCTTAAATAGTAGTTCTCTCTGTCACGAAGAGTTTTAAGATCCTCAACGACTTCTAGGATCTCAAAATGAAACTTATCTCAGCCACAAGTTTGTCCAATATAATGGAATCAATCGTGATTGTATTCTAAAGCATTAGGACTAGTGTGTTTAATAAATCTAGTATAAAAGTTCCCGGTGCTCCCAATATAAAAAATATTCGGTTTATTGATAAGGGAGAATTTGTAAATACCTCCTTTACGGATAAACTTTTT
>NZ_BAABIG010000136.1:0-572 GCF_039542605.1 Streptomyces ziwulingensis | reverse complement strand
GTGTTGAGTTATTGTAAACCTTAAAGATATACCGTATCTTTCTTTGCTTTTAGCTTCTTGGACAACAACCATAAAACATCCTTCACCTTCAACAAATCCTACAAATCAATTTATATCCTGTATTTCTGAAAATTTAACTTCTGGTCTTGCTGTCGGAATCACATTAGGAAAAAACTCTTTAAATTTGTCAGATAGTCCTCAATTTAAACTAGCTTTTATACTAACTAATTTAAGTAACCCTTCCATAGTAAGATGTGATTTATTTTCAATTAAATGAACAGATTGTTTAAATAAAAGGTAATCTGCTGATTTTTGAGTTAATAAAGGATATTTATCAAAATGATTTATGATTATTCTTAAGTTTTTTAAAGAACTAACACGATAGACTGAGGCATTATCACTATGTTTATAAATTTTACCAATACCTCAGGTTCTTTGTAAAGCCTCTAAAATATTTATGTCCTTATTATGCACAGTGATTTTAAAGATGGGCTTAACTTGTCATTTAAGTAGCATTCTAATATCTTTAAAAATAGATGTAGTAAAACACCCCTCTGCATCTACAAACCCTG
>NZ_BAABIG010000135.1:0-561 GCF_039542605.1 Streptomyces ziwulingensis | reverse complement strand
GGCGGCGATCTCGGCGATGACCTTCTCGATGGTGTCGGCGTCGGAGTCGACGGCGCCGGTGCAGGACATGTCGCCGACGGTGCGGTAGCGGACCTGCCGGGTCACGAGGGTCTCGTCGTCGTGGGGTCCGCCCCAGTCGCCGGCGGTGAGCCACATGCCGGCGCGGGCGAAGACCTCGCGCCGGTGGGCGTAGTAGATCTGGGGGAGGTCGATGTGTTCGCGGGCGATGTACTGCCAGACGTCGAGTTCGGTCCAGTTGGAGAGGGGGAAGACGCGGACGTGTTCGCCGGGGGCGTGGCGGCCGTTGTAGAGGTTCCACAGTTCGGGGCGCTGGCGGCGGGGGTCCCACTGGGAGAACTCGTCGCGCAGGGAGAAGACACGTTCCTTCGCGCGGGCCTTCTCCTCGTCCCTCCGCCCGCCGCCGAAGACGGCGTCGAACTTCTCGTGCTGGATCTTCTCGGTGAGGGGGAGGGTCTGGAGGGGGTTGCGGGTGCCGTCCGGGCGTTCCTTGAGTGCTCCGCTGTCGATGTAGTCCTGGACGGAGGCGATGTGCAGGCGCAG
>NZ_BAABIG010000134.1:0-558 GCF_039542605.1 Streptomyces ziwulingensis | reverse complement strand
TATAAAGTCGAGCTTGCTGAGTCCCGAACGAAGTTCGGGACTTAGCAAAATAGAAGTAGACGAGAACAAGAAAAAAAATTAAAGGACAAACATCCCTAGCGTAGCTTTTCCAATAATCCAAGACCTTTCCTTAATGTGTCTTGTGATCCTATGCCCCGCTTACGCGACTGTAAGATTTGTTGTGAATCAAACAGTAAAGCAAGATTAAGCCGTTAAACTTGATAATTAGTTTACATTATTATTAAAAACACTGTAAAGTAGAAACTAATAACTAGAAAAAGTGTTATATTACGACCGTAAGCAACACTTTTTTAACTAAAGCTAATTTCTCTATAGCTAAAATCTTACCCTTTTAATAATATGTACGCCCTTATACGTCTCGTACTAGCAAAGGATTAAATACAACGAAGTTATATTTAACTACAAACAAAAATTATCTTTTAGAGGCGATCTTGTGCCGCCCTAGATATACAAAAATTAATTGCAGCAAGCCATCGAAAATTTTTCGGTCACATTGCTACAAACATCATAATCCTTAGACACTCCCATCTACTCTTT
>NZ_BAABIG010000133.1:0-543 GCF_039542605.1 Streptomyces ziwulingensis | reverse complement strand
TTCATTTGGTGAGGCGACGGTGACAGATGAGGGCTGCGGCGATTCCGACGAAGGCGAGGAAGTGTTCGGCCTTGCGTTCGTAGCGTCGGTGGAGGCGACGACAGCCGGCGAGCCAGGACACGGTTCTCTCGACGACCCAGCGGTATCGGCCGAGCCGCTTTGAGGACTCGATGCCCTTGCGTGCGATGCGGTGGCGGATACCGCGTTCGCGGAGCCATCGGCGCAGGTGGTCGTAGTCGTAGCCCTTGTCCGCATGCAGCTTCGCCGGCCTCCGTCGCCGTGGGCCGCGGCGGGACCGGATAGGTGGGATCCCGCGCACGAGCGGTTCAAGGCCGAGACTGTCGTGCATGTTGGCGCCCGAGATCCCCAGCGAGACCGGCAGTCCGTTCCGGTCGGTGATCAGGTGGATTTTCGATCCCGGCTTGCCACGGTCGGTCGGATTCGGTCCGGTCAACGGCCCCCTTTTGCCGCCCGGACGCTGACGGAGTCGATCGCGCACCGCGACCAGTCCAGCTCACCTCTGGCGCCGAGTTCGTCGAGGAC
>NZ_BAABIG010000132.1:0-543 GCF_039542605.1 Streptomyces ziwulingensis | reverse complement strand
CTATAAGGTTACGACGGCTAACTCAAAAAATATTACAGAATATAATCCGATTTTTTTAATATAGACGAAGTACGCCGACGACGAAGTACTCCGTACTCCGTACTCCGTACTCCTGCCTGACTGCATATTTCTGCGAAGCCAAACCAAGAAGGTCAATTTAACTTAGTTAAATATATTACTTAAGGTAATTCTAATATTAATAATATAGTTAAAAATAAACCTAGTAATAGCACTAAAACTATAATAATACATAAAAGATACTAAACCTAGCCCTACGAAATTAGGATAGTATGGTTGGATAAAAATAAACACCAGCTCCATCTATTTAGAGTTTGCGCCTACATATGGGAGTAGCAGGAATATATACAGGGGGTATAAGTTTTAACAACCCCCCCCCAAAAAAAGTATTCTAGTTTAAATTTAGGTATGTATTGTAACAATCTATTTAGGTTAAATAATCCAGATATGTCGTGGTATTTAAGGATAAAACTATCCTAACATATAGCTAGTTATTTTTACTTTTTAAATCTATTAGAGTATTCT
>NZ_BAABIG010000131.1:0-541 GCF_039542605.1 Streptomyces ziwulingensis | reverse complement strand
TCTACTCAACCTAAAAATGCTCCAGAGTCTTCTACTCAATCTCAAAATGCTGGAGAGTCTTTTACTCAGCCTCAAAATGCTGGAGAGTCTTTTAGCCAAGATGATATTTATGGTGTAAGTTCGGACGAGGAAATAAGAAGAAAAAGAAGAAAAAATTAAAAAAATTTATACGAAGTTTAATAGTATTATTATTTGCTTTTTATTTTCAAGTTGAATTTTTTTCTTATGGAAGTCTTTTCTTTTTAGCCTCATTCGGGTGCTTCTATGCATACTTATCGCAGCCTAGCTTCGCCACGAGAAGTGTGCGGCGGCTTCGCCGCCACCAGAAGTACAGCAAGCTCGCTATTAAATAAAACTCTATTTTCATATTTAGCCGAAGATCTTTTTATTGTGTTAATTTAAACTATATTATTTAACCTCAATTTTTTTTTATTATTATTAGCTAAAATTCCTTTTTTATTTAACAAAATGACTAAGCTACGATTTACACCTAGGACGAGGTAAATAGGAATATTAAGCTACTATTTCATAGGGGTACTAG
>NZ_BAABIG010000130.1:0-539 GCF_039542605.1 Streptomyces ziwulingensis | reverse complement strand
GTGATAGTAAAGAAAAGATAAGTAAGGTAAATAGCAATAATAACGGTAATATAACCATAGGTAACAATAATAACAATAATGATAATAAAAACGTTAAAGATTCTAAACATAAATATGTTAAAATTTTAGTTAATGATCCTTTTAATAATAGAGATATTATTCTTAAAGTTACAAAAAAGCAAAAAGGTGTTTATGTGTGAGAAAGTTTAGATGGTAAGCATATGTATGTAGGCCATTCTATTAACTTATATAATAGAATAAGTTCTTATTTTATGCCTTCTATTCTTAAAACTAAAGCACGTAGAGTTTTACGTTATTTAAATAAATATGGTTTTAGTAATATAAAGTTAACTATTTACATTATGGATGAAAAATCTAGTTTAGAACAAGTTGTTGAATTAGAACAACATTTTATTGATAGTTTAAAACCAAACCTTAATGTGGATTTAGTTGCTAGTAGTTCAGGGTATCATGAACCTATGTCTCAAGAAATACGTGATAAACTACGTAAACAAAGAGGTACACCTGTTTATTTATAT
>NZ_BAABIG010000129.1:0-538 GCF_039542605.1 Streptomyces ziwulingensis | reverse complement strand
CTATTACTTATTATAGAAAAACTTATTAAGCTTTGTAATATAGCATATAATAAAGCTATTATGGCAATTCTATTATAAAGAATTGACATATCTCGTCTTAAACTGACGGCATTCGAAATTAGTAATGAAAGTGTAGAAAGTATTATCATAATTTAGTAAAAAAAGTAGAAGATATAAGACCGCCTCACTTCGGCGAAGCCTCCTTCGGAGAAGTCTCCTTCGGAGGGGACTTGCTTGCTACTTTAGCCGGGAGAGAAAATCGAATTCTCATTATTAATATATGAAATTAAAGTTTTAACCTATTAAACTATCCTGGCTTACCCCTATATTTTTGTCCTGTCCATACTAACTTCTCCTCCTGGCTTGCCAGACTTCGTAGGAGTATTTCTACGAGGCAGGCTGAAATAGGACAGGACAAAAAATATAGAAGTCTCTCTGCTACTTTTTCTTAGTTACAATTAGAAAGACTCCTTTAGAGATTTGGGCTGCGGCCCAAGGATGAGGGGATAAAAGACGACCCAAAATCTCTTTAAGATAT
>NZ_BAABIG010000128.1:0-537 GCF_039542605.1 Streptomyces ziwulingensis | reverse complement strand
GGAGGACACCCGGCTGGTCGTGGTGACGCGGGGTGCGGTGCCGGCCGGGGGTGACGAGACGGTCACCGATCCGGGTGGTGCGGGGGTGTGGGGGTTGATCCGCGCGGCGCAGGCCGAGAATCCGGACGGGATCGTCCTCGTCGACACTGACCTCGACCCGGGCACCGAGCTGGACGCGACGGTCCTTGCGGCCGTGCTGGCGACCGGTGAGTCGCAGGTGGCGGTGCGTGGTGCGGGGTTGTTCGTGCCTCGTCTGGTCCGTGCGGTGCCGGCCGGTCCGGTGGGGCCGGTGCTGGATCCGGAGGGGGTGGTGCTGATCACGGGTGGTACGGGTTCGCTTGCGGGTCTGCTGGCGCGGCATCTGGTGGTCCGGCACGGTGTCCGGCATCTGGTGCTGGTGAGCCGGCGGGGGCTGGAGGCGGACGGGGCCCGGGAGCTGGTGGCGGAGCTGGAGTCGCTGGGTGCCGAGTCGGTGGCGGTGCCGGCCTGTGATGTGACGGACCGGGACGCGGTGGCCGCGCTGCTGGGCGGGCTGGG
>NZ_BAABIG010000127.1:0-536 GCF_039542605.1 Streptomyces ziwulingensis | reverse complement strand
TATATTATAAGAAGATAAACCTATAGCTATAACCATCATACCTAATTGCAAAATTACTATTATGTAATGTGGACCATTTCTTTATTAACCTTCATATTTTTCTCATTTATCTTTGAATTTAACTCATTCATTAAATTTTACAACATCATTATTATTTTTACTTAATCCCACTAAGTAAAATTGTTTTATTAAATTAATTCTTTTCATTTTTTCTGTTCTTAAAGGATATTTACTAAAATAATTATCTATTAAGTTGAATAATTCTGTCTTCCTATATATAACATATTTAAATGCTTCTGTCTTAGGGCTAGCAATATCGACTCTTCCTCCATAGATATGTATTAAAGGTTCCAATAAAAACTTATTTTTTTGAGATAAACTAATAAAAACTTGACCTGACGACTCACTAAAATATACTGAACCATCGCTATCTATAAATCCACTAAGTCATCCGTCATTAAAAGTAAGATTATTTGCATACTTTAATTCTATATTAAATTTTTCACAGAGCTTATTAATTTGTAATAAACGTGTAG
>NZ_BAABIG010000126.1:0-526 GCF_039542605.1 Streptomyces ziwulingensis | reverse complement strand
CGTTTATTAAAGCTATTAACCCTGTTCTATTTCTTAATTTATACTTAAATGCTGCCGAAGGATGCATTTGAAATTTGTTTTACAGATCCTCCATATTTATGTTGAATTGAATATAGAACTTTTTTATCTCTAGCGTCCATAGTTATTTCACAACTATTATAACCATTTTTAGAGAGTAAAAAGTAACCATCACCATCTATTATTCCAGCTAATCATTGTCTAAATGAAATATTTTCAGCCGCAAGCTCTTCTGTATTTTTATTGTATAAATTGTTAGTATATATAGTTGTACTTGTAGACATATTTCTACTAAATACTAAACGATACTTATTATTAAATAAGGGTAACTTTGTTTTATTTATAGAGTTGTGTTGTTCAAAGATAAACAATTTTGGTATTAAATTAACTAATTTTAATTTAATAAAGACTAATATCAAACGTATGGCCTCTGAGATTCCTACTAACTTACTAATAATATCAAATTTTCATCTTATTACCTTACACAAAAGGTGTAACCTTATAATGG
>NZ_BAABIG010000125.1:0-520 GCF_039542605.1 Streptomyces ziwulingensis | reverse complement strand
GCCGTGTTTATTATTTCATTATATATAATATCTTACCACCTATAAGATTAAAGACTAACGGATAACCCTAACGACTCTTACAGCTTAAATAGTAGTATTATAAATAACCCCCTATATTATATATGAGTAAATAAAAAAAAATAAACAACTACCAGAAAAGTATATAAAATTTATATTTGTATCCCTGGCGGTTTCATCAGTAGCCATCGGAAAAGAGGTGAATCGAACACCCAGGTGTTAATACACAATATGTAGCAAATATTTCGCCCTACCTATAGCAACTTTTCCTGTTTATTTATTATATAATACATATTTAAGTTGTAAAAGATCCCGCCTTTGAACTAAAAAAAAATAATATACTTTAAGGAAATTTAGGCTAGAGGCTACAACAAGTAATTCTGTTTTTGGTTATAACTAAAGAGAAGGGGGGGAAATAATTAAATATAAAAAAGAGAGTTTATAATATAGACTATATATTTTAAACCACGAATTAGATCGGATTCGAACCGACACCTACTTC
>NZ_BAABIG010000124.1:0-516 GCF_039542605.1 Streptomyces ziwulingensis | reverse complement strand
TAAGATCGTCCAGAAAGCCCTTGCAGTAGTCTTGGAAGCAATATGAGAAGACTCATTCTCGGAGAGTTCTTTCGGTTTTAGACCCAATAAATCATTGCACCAGGCACTATATCAAATATACCGTAATGGGTCAAATTACCAATGAGTGATACAAGGAGATATTTCCAAATGTTTCGATACTATTCCTCATGACATAATTAACGACCTGCTTAGTGCAAAGATAACCTGCGATAAAACTCTACAACTCATACGTAAATCCTTAAAGATTGGTTATATTGACTCCGAAACCAAAGAGCATATGAAGACAGATGTGGGAACGCCTCAAGGAAGTGTGTTGAGCCCATTACTATCCAATATCGTTCTGAACGAACTAGATGAATATATGAATCAACTTAAGGGAAACTTTGAAAAAGGAAAGAAACGGGCCAAAAACAAGCAATACGAGGCTCTAACGTCGAAAATACAAAACCTAAGGAAAACGCTCTCTGGTTCTTCAGAAATCATAAAGTATGCTAG
>NZ_BAABIG010000123.1:0-516 GCF_039542605.1 Streptomyces ziwulingensis | reverse complement strand
CTCATCTAAAGGTATTCATGTATCGTTAACTGGTGTATTAATTAGGTCTCCCCCAGGTTGACCGGTTTGATCCACTTGTGAATTAACTGCTTGATCCAATCTTAATTTAGCTTTGGCAGAAAACTTTTCAAAAAGTTGTGTATTATAAGAAGTGTTTTGATTAAGTACAATTTTAGGTTCATTTACAGGTAAGAACGGAAACTCCGATTTAGGGGAAGTTTGATCATAATTTGCTGGAAGCCCTAACGAATTATCCGAAAACTGCGATTTTACATTAAACTTATTTTGTACAAAAGGATTATGGTTATACAACTCGATGCCCACTTTGTTAGAAGATAAACGAATACCGCCGTGAATAAACAAGGAATTAAATCATAATGAATTATAATTACACATGTAGCTTAAATTACTTGGTTGTGAAGCATCTATAATATATCCATTAGCTAATTTTAATAAAGGATGACTTTTTAATATTCTCATTTTGTATTTTTTTTATAATTAACAGGAGCTTACGCT
>NZ_BAABIG010000122.1:0-506 GCF_039542605.1 Streptomyces ziwulingensis | reverse complement strand
GGTTTTGTTTCAGGTGAAGGTTGTTTCTTAGTTCAATTGGCTAAATATGGTAAAGGTATATTGGACGGAGTTTCATTAAGCTTTAAAGTATCTCAACATTTGAGAGATAAGTCTCTGTTAAATTCATTTATTATTTTTTTTGGGTGTGGCCTATTCAATTACCATAATGGAAAGAGCAAGTTAGGGTCAGGGGTATTTATTGTTAAAAAATTTGCAGATATCTCGGATAAAATACTTCCATTTTTTAAAGAACACGAGATAAGAGGAATTAAAAGAGAGGATTTTGAAGATTGAGTTAAAGTTGTTGAATTAATTAGATCTAAGGTTCATCTAACCGAAGAGGGAGTAGAGAAGATACGTAAGATAAAATCTGGTATGAATACGTTGAGATAATTTATTATGTTTAAGGGTGGCTCCTGCTTATTTTATAAATTTGCAGTCCTTAGTATCCGTTCGTCCGTCCTGGCTGTGCATACTTCTCCGAAGGCGGCTAGGCAGCCAGAAGT
>NZ_BAABIG010000121.1:0-505 GCF_039542605.1 Streptomyces ziwulingensis | reverse complement strand
CAGGGTGCGCAGTGGGTGGGGATGGGGCGGCGGTTGCTGGAGGAGTCTGCGGTGTTCGCTCGGGTGTTGGGGGAGGTGGGTGAGGCGTTGGCGCCGTTCGTGGAGTGGTCGTTGTTGGATGTGGTGCGGGGGGTTGGTGGTGCGGCGGGGCTGGAGCGGGTGGATGTGGTGCAGCCGGTGTCGTTCGCGGTGATGGTGGGGTTGGCGCGGTTGTGGGAGTCGGTGGGTGTGCGGCCGGACGCGGTGGTGGGGCATTCGCAGGGGGAGATCGCGGCGGCGTATGTGGCGGGGGTGTTGTCGTTGGAGGATGCGGCGGCGGTGGTGGCTTTGCGGTCGAGGGTGATCGCGGGTGGTCTGGCGGGGCGTGGGGGGATGGTGTCGGTGGCGTTGCCGGTGGCGGCGGTGGTGGGGCGGTTGCCGGTGGGGGTGGAGGTGGCGGCGGTGAACGGGCCGTCGTCGGTGGTGGTGGCCGGTGATCCGGCGGGTCTGGACGCGCTGGTGGCGG
>NZ_BAABIG010000120.1:0-5015 GCF_039542605.1 Streptomyces ziwulingensis | reverse complement strand
GACGGCCTCGGTGCGCAGCGGGTTGATCTCCGAAACGGCGCCGACGAACGTGGTCTTGCCCACGCCGAAGCCGCCCGCCACCACGATTTTCGCGGACGTGGTGGAGCGGGAAGGCCCTCCGCTAGAGCTTGCGAAGTCCACTGAGCACCCTTTCGAGCAAAGTCACGTCTGGCTGGCCGCCGGCGCTCTCGTCGCCGCCGGGCTGATGAATGGCGACCAGTCCCGCCTCCGCCAAGTCGGCGACGAGGATTCTGGCCACGCCGAGAGGGATGGTCAGCAGCGCCGAGATCTCGGCGACCGACTTGATCTCTCGGCAGAGGTGGCAGATCCGCTGATGCTCGGGCAGTTGGCCCTGCATCTGGTGCGGCTGCGCGGTGGTGTGCACCAGCGCCTCGATGGCGAGCTGGTAGCGCGGCCTGGTACGGCCGCCCGTCATGGCGTACGGGCGCACCAGGGGATTGTTGGCCGCTCCGGCGGGCGCCGGTTCCGGTGCCCGGCGTTGCGGTTGCACAGGCTGGATGCGGGGTGCCTGCGGCTGGTCGTACGGCGAGGGGCCGGGGCCCTGCGGCGCGTACGGCCGCCGGTGGCGGGGCGTGGAGGGGAAGCCGTACGGGTCCACCGGGCCGTCGTTGTGGCCCTGCGCGGGGCCGTACGACCAGTTGCCCGATGACGGACCGTCTGGGGGTGTTGCCACTTTTCTCCTCCTCCGACTGTGCCTGGCGTCCATCACTGGGGAGCCGCGTCCCGAAACCTTACGGGCAAGGGACGCCAAAACGCACCGTCCGCCCGCTAGTTGAGAAGGCTCCCCTGAAGCTCCGCGCGCAGGTCCGGCGTCAGGACCGTACCGGCTCGGTCGACAAGAAGGGCCATCTCGTACCCGATGAGACCGATGTCCGCCTCCGGGTGTGCCAGAACCGCGAGTGAGGAGCCGTCACTGATGGACATCAGGAAGAGGAATCCCCGCTCCATCTCCACAACCGTCTGGTTCACGTGGCCGCCCTCGAAGATGCGCGAGGCACCGGCGGTCAGCGAGGTCAGGCCGGAGGCGACGGCGGCGAGCTGGTCGGCGCGGTCACGCGGAAAGCCTTCGGACATCGCCAGCAGGAGTCCGTCGGCGGAGACCACCACCGTGTGGGACACCCCCGGGGTGTTGTCCACGAAGTTGGTGATCAACCAGTTCAGGTTCTGCGCCGCCTGGCTCATCGGGCTCACACTAACGCTCCTGGTCGTAGGTGCTGTCAGGACCTCCGGGCGGATTTCCGGGGGCCTGACCGTTCGTCGTTTCACTGCCTGCGTTGCGGCCCCGCTCGACGCCGCGGCGCAGGTTGCTCAGCCGGCCCCGGACGTCCTCCGGGGCGCGGGAGACCTGGGGCCCGCCCTGCGGGGTGGTCTCGGCGGCGCCCTCGATCAGATTGGCCTTGGGCACCCGCCGCGGCAGACCGGACGGGGTCACCCCGCCCGCCTTGGGCTTGCGCAGCGCCGAGGCCTGCTCCCAGCGTGCGTCGTTGGCCGAACGCCAGTCGTCGTCACCGCCGAAGACCGAGGGCGACGGCTCCTTGTCCGCCTGCCGCGCACCGCCCGCGGGGGCGGCCGAACCGCGGCGCGGAAGCCCGGCGTCGGTCAGGTCGTGGGGCGCGGAGGCGACCGGACCCGGCCGGTCGAAGCCTACGTTGCCGACGGCACCGCCGTCACCGGTCCCAGCCGATTCCGTTTCCTGCCCGGGTTCGGGGAACTGGGCCGGATAGCCGTTCTGGAAACCGTCCTGCTGCGGCCAGTCGTCCTGGTGGCGGCGCTGCTCGAAGGCCGGGAAGGCCTCCTGCGCAGCGGCGTCCGGAGTCTGGTGCTGCTGGTGACCCGGTTCCGCATAGCCGGAGTCGGGGTAGCCGGCCGGAGCCGGATAGCCCTCACCCTGCGTCCGGCCGGCCTCCGGCGCGTAGTACTGGTCGCCGTACGCCTGCTGCGGTGACTGCGCGTACGGCGCCTGGCCCTGCTCCGGGTACGCAGTCGGCGCCTGGCCCTGTTCCGGGTACGCCGCCGACGGCTGGCCCTGTTCCTGGTACGCCGCCGGTGTCTGACCCTGTTCCGGGTACGGCGTCTGCTGGTCGTAGCCGCCGGGCTGCTGCTGCTCCGGGTAGCCGCCGCCGTCGTAGTCGTACGACGGCTGGGCGGTGAACTGGTCCGGATACGGGGCCTGGTCGGCGCCGGGGCCCTCGGGGTCCGCGGCGGGGTGCGGCTCCAGGGCGGCGCGGCGCTCCTCGCGCATCAGCGAGCGGCCGACCGGGTCCAGGTCGCGGAGGTCGTCGGGCACCTGCGGGTAGCGGGTGTCGTCGAAGCCCAGTTCGGCGGCGGTCCGCGGCGCCGGCGCCTGCTGCTGGAAGTTCTCGCCCCGCAGCTCCCGCTCGGGGATCATCTGCGAGACGGTGAAGTCACCGCGCTCCACCGGGCTCTCGCCGCCACCGCCGTGGGTGATGGCGTCCGGGAGCATGACCAGCGAGGTGGTGCCGGCCTGCTCGCCCGAGGGGCGGAGCTGGACCCGGATGCCGTGCCGGTCGGAGAGCCGGCCGACCACGAACAGGCCCATGCGCTGCGAGATCGCGGCGTCCACGGTCGGCGGGTTGGCCAGCTTGTGGTTGATGTCCGCGAAGTCCTCGGCGGTCAGGCCGATGCCCTTGTCGTGGATCTCGATCATCACGCGGCCGTCGGGCAGCCGGGTCGCGGTCACCCGGACCTTGGTCTGCGGGGAGGAGAACGTGGTGGCGTTCTCCAGCAGCTCGGCCAGCAGGTGCACGAGGTCGGTCACGGCCCGGCCGTGGATCTCCGCCTCCGGCACCCCGGACAGCTCGACGCGCTCGTACTGCTCCACCTCGGAGGAGGCGGCACGGAGCACGTCGACCAGCGGGACCGGCTGGTCCCAGCGGCGGCCGGGCTCCTCGCCGGCCAGCACGAGGAGGTTCTCGCCGTTGCGGCGCATCCGGGTGGCCAGGTGGTCCAGCCGGAAGAGGCTCTCCAACTGGTCCGGCTCGGCCTCGTTGTTCTCCAGCTCGGTGATCAGAGTGAGCTGGCCCTCGATCAGCGACTGGTTGCGGCGCGAGAGGTTGGTGAAGATGGCGTTGATGTTGCCCCGCAGCAGGGCCTGCTCGGAGGCGAGCCGGACCGCCTCGCGGTGGACCTGGTCGAAGGCGCGGGCGACCTCACCGATCTCGTCGGTGGTGGTGATCGGGATGGGCTGGACCCGGGTGTCGACCCGGCCGGGGTCGGTCCGCGAGAGCTGGTCGACCAGCATCGGCAGGCGCTGCTCGGCGATGCTGAAGGCGGCGTTGCGGAGCTGGCGCATGGCCCGGCTCATCTGCCGGGCCACCATGCCGGCCAGGACGAACGCGGCGAGCAGCGCGATCACGACGATGGCGCCGGTGATGTACGCGTCCTGCTCGGCGTCGTCCGCGATGGCGCTCGCCTCGGCCACCGCCTTGTCGGCCATGTCCGACTCGATGGTGCGGTACGCGTCGAACTTGAGGGTGTTGACCGCCCACCAGTTTTCCGGCGTGATGCCCCGCTGGGCGAGGGCCGCGCGGGCGGCGGTGTCCGTGGAGTCGAGCTGCGCCAGCTCCGAGACCATCGTCGTCGGGTTGGCCGGCGGCGGTACGTAGTCCGGGTTCTGGGCGGCGGCCTTGGCGGCCGCGGCGGCGCCGTCCTTCTTGATCCGCGCCTCGGCGTCCTCCAGCTTCTTGGCGTCCGCCTCGGTGCCGCCGCCGATGTACTCCTCGACGGCGATGCCCTCCAGATACGCGTAGGAGGAGAGGGCGACGCGCTGGCTGGCCAGATGGCTCGGCTCCGGACCTGGCTTGATCAGCATGTGCATGCCGATCGAGCGTTCCAGCGAGAGCGAGGCCTTCGTCAGGCCGATCGCGTAGACGGTACGGCCGTAGGAGGTGATGTTGCCGGTGCCCAGGCCCAGCTCGTTGGCGAACTCCATCAGCGGGTGGGCGACGCCGACGTAGCCCTCCTCGGTCTCCACGCCCTTGAGCTTGGCGGTGTAGGCGGCGGCGCGCAGCGTGGCGAGCTCCGGCTCCACCTCCCGGAACTGCTTCAGCCGGCGTTCCAGTCCGGCCTTGTCCGGCATGCTCCGGGTGGCCTGGTCGAAGGAGTCGGCGGCCTTGTCGGTGGCCGCGCGGGCCCGCGGGACGCTCTTGTCGTCCTCGGTGCCCTGCAGCAGCGGGGCGGCGGAGACGTCGCGCTCGTTGTAGAGGGCGTTGGCGTAGGTGAGGGAGGCCCGCACCAGGCGGGCGGTCGACTCGGCGTCCCTGGCGTCCTGCCAGGTGTCGATCGAGCTCTTGACCTGGAAGCCGCCCATGACGAGGCCGACCAGTACCGGTATGAGCAGGATCGCGTTGAGCCGCGTGGTCACCCGCCAGTTGCGCGGCGAGAGACTGCCGCCGCTCGGCGCGGGGGCGGCCTTCGGCTGCGGATGCGGCGCGGGGGCGGGCGCCGCCGCGGTGCGCGGCGGCGGGGTGAAGTTGCCCCGGGCCGACGGCTCGGGACTGTTCGTGCTTCGCCTCACTCGACCAACAACCTCTCGGCGGTCGGCACCTGTGTCGTGCCGCAATGTCTCAGCGCCCCATGGGCGGTCTGTGCCATCGAGTACGTGTGACGGCTGAGTACCTCTCGGGCCATGGGGCAGTTCTGGCATTCCAGCATGGCCACCTGCGCTCTTCCAAACACCAGGACGGGCGGATCGGACGTGAGGTAGGCCCCGCGTAAAACGGTCATAAAGAGCGAGCGGCACCAAAAGACCGGACACTCGTGCGCGCAGTGAGACGGGATGTGCGCGACGCGTGGCGGCGTCGGCCGATTCCTCTGCCGAAACGTTATGAATGCCGGAGTCGGCCGTGTCGAAGGACACAGCCGACTCCGGGACACCTACGACAACTGCCGTATATCGGTGTGGACTTGATCGTTACCTCAGGCGGGCCATCAGAGCGTGCTCGACCAGCGTGATCAGCGCCGACTTCGCATCC
>NZ_BAABIG010000119.1:0-15929 GCF_039542605.1 Streptomyces ziwulingensis | reverse complement strand
GCGCCCCCCGCCGCCCTTCCCGCCACCCTCATTCAACTGGGATTCCTCCTCCGGCCCGGCGTCCTCCTCCCGGAAGCACCCCGGGGCGCGGGGTCTCACACCACGCACTGCGCCCAATGAACACGAGCCGGAAAGCAGGGGGAAACAGCAGGTGTCCGCTTGTGCCCACCCGGACGCTGCCGCTGTCCGAACGGACTCCCCGGCACGTACCGGTGTCAGGGGCGTTGCAGTTCGTGGCGCAGGTCGTCCAGTTCGTTGCCGCCCGCCATCTGCCGGGTCAGTTCGTCCAGGGTGATGTCGGCGCGCTCGTGGTTGCCGACCATCGTGCCGCGCTTCAGGAGGACGAAACGGTCGCCCACCAGGTACGCGTGGTGGGGGTTGTGGGTGATGAACACGACTGCCAGGCCCTGGTCGCGGGCCGCCGCGACGTATTTGAGGACCACACCGGACTGCTTCACACCCAGCGCCGCCGTCGGCTCGTCCAGTACCAGGACCTTCGCGCCGAAGTACACCGCGCGGGCGATCGCGACACACTGGCGCTCGCCGCCGGAGAGGGTGCCGATGGGCTGGTCGACGTCGCGCAGGTCGATGCCCATGCGGAGCAGTTCCGCGTGGGTGGTGCGGCGCATGTGCTCGACGTCCATGCGCTTGAAGGGGGTGACGCCCTTGCGCGGTTCGGAGCCGAGGAAGAAGTTCCGCCACACCGGCATGAGCGGGACGACGGCCAGGTCCTGGTAGACCGTGGCGATGCCGCGGTCCAGGGCCTCGCGCGGCGAGGAGAGACGGGTCTCCTCGCCCTCCAGGGCCAGCGTGCCCCCGTCGTGCTGGTGGAGACCGGCGATGATCTTGATCAGGGTCGATTTGCCCGCGCCGTTGTCGCCGAGCACGCAGGTGATCTCACCGGCGTCCGCCCGCAGCGACACACCCTCCAGGGCGCGGACGTTGCCGTAGTGCTTGCTGACGTCGGTCAGCTCGACGAGTGCCGTACGGGTCTCGGTCTGCGTCACTTGGTGGCCTCCGCACGCTTGCGGACCCAGGCGTTGAGCAGGGTCGCGAGGAGCAGCATCGCTCCGAGGAAGAACTTGAACCAGTCGGGGTTCCACTCGGCGAAGACGATGCCCTTGCTGGTCATGCCGAAGATGAACGCGCCGACCGCGGAGCCGACCGCGCTGCCGTAGCCGCCGGTGATCAGACAGCCGCCGATGACGGCCGCGATGATGTAGATCAGCTCGTTGCCGACGCCCTCGCCGGACTGGACGACGTCGTAGGAGAAGAGCAGGTGCTGGCCGGAGATCCAGGCGCCGAGGGCGACGCCCATGTAGAGGCCGATCTTGGTCTTCGTGACCGGCACGCCGACCGCGCGGGCCGCGTCCTGGTTGCCGCCGACGGCGAAGATCCAGTTGCCGGCGCGGGTGCGCAGCAGGATCCAGCTCGCGACGGCGACCAGGGCGAGCCACCACAGGATCGTGATCTTGAAGCCGACGCCGCCGATGGTGACGGTCGAGGCGAACACGTCGCGGGCGGCGGCGAAGCCCTCCATGTCGGCGATGGACTTGGTGGAGACGGTGTTGTCGATCAGCTTGGTGAAGCCGAGGTTCATGCCGATGAGCATCAGATACGTACCGAGGGTGATGATGAAGCTCGGCAGCCTGGTGCGGGTGAGCATGAAACCGTTGAAGGCGCCGATGGCGAGGGTGACCAGCAGGGAGACGCCGATGCCGACCCAGACGTCGGCCGTCATCTGGTAGCTGAACATCGACGACAGCAGGGCCGACGTCGTGACCAGGACGCCGGCCGAGAGGTCGAACTCGCCGCCGATCATCAGCAGCGCCACCGGCACGGCCATGATGCCGATCGTCGAGGACGCGTAGAGGACCGTGCTGAGGCTGGCGGCGTGCAGGAAGCTGTCGGCGACCACCGCGAAGAAGACGAAGACGGCGATCGCGCCGACGACCGAGCCCAGCTCGGGACGGCCGAGCAGCTTGCGCAGCGGAGAGGTCCGCAGCAGCCGCTCGTCGGTGGCGGTCGCCGTCGCGGCGCCGGCCGGGGCGGTCATCGGGTGCCCCGCTTCGTGTAGTCCGCCAGCTCGCCGGCGTCGTCCTTGGTGATGATCTGCGGGCCGGTGAGCACCGGCCGGCCGCCGCCGAGGACATCGGCGTTGTACCTGTTCAGCCAGAGCAGGTCGACCGCCTCGTAGCCCTGGAGGTAGGGCTGCTGGTCGACGGCGAAGCCGAGGGTGCCGTCCTCCAGACCGGCGGCCACCTTGGCGTTCAGGTCGAAGGTGTCGATCTCGGCCTTGCTGCCCGCGCCCTGCTTGGCCTTGACGGCGGTGTCCGCGTACGGGGCGCCGAGTGTGACCACGGTGTCCAGGCCCTTGTCGGTCTGCAGCTTGGCCTCCAGGGCGGACTGCACGTCCGGCATGCTCGTGCCGGTGACGTACAGCCGCTGGAGCTTGCCGTCGAAGGTCTTCGCCACGCCGTCGCAGCGCTGTTCGTGACCGACGTTGCCCTGCTCGTGCAGGACGCACAGCGCGCTCTTGCGGCCCCGCTCGTTCAGCTCCTCGCCGACCGCCTCGCCGGCGATCGTCTCGTCCTGTCCGATGTGGGTGAGGGCGCCGAACTCCTTGGACTCGGCCGAACCGGAGTTGACGGTGATCACCGGGATGCCCGCCTTGACCGCGCGGGCGACCGCCGCCTTCATCGCGTCCGGCTTGGCCAGCGTGACGATGATGCCGTCGACCTTCTTGTCCACGGCCGCGTCGACGAGCTGCGCCTGCTGCTGGGCCTCGTCGTCGTGGGAGTAGAGGAAGTTGATGTTGTCCTTGACCGCGGCCTGCTCGGCGCCGCTCTGGACGATGTCCCAGAAGGTGTCGCCGTCACCCGAATGGGTGATCATCGCGAAGGTCCAGCGGGGGGTGTCCACCGCCGCCCTGCCCTGGGCCGCCGCGGCCTTGCGGGCGTCCTCGGCGCGCTTGCCGCCGGTGCTGCTGCACGCGGCGAGGGAGAGTGACAATGCCCCTGCCAGCGCGATGCCTGTCCAGGTCCGAAATCGTGCCACGAGGCCGTGCCCTTCTTCCGTGACTAGCTGCGTCTTGTGTGCGTCTTGCGTGCTTCTCGTGCGCTTCTTGTGCGCTTCCTGCTGCCTGCGTGGGGTCCGCGTCTCGCCCGCGTTGTGCCCGCGTTCTGCCCGCGTCCTCTCGCGTCAACGTTCCATTGTCAGGCACGGGCGCCGGTCCGATGGCACGGGGGACCGGTCACCCGGCACATCGTCCTGACATCGAGATGAAGTCGACGGGTGCGGCTCAGGAGCGGACGAGCAACTGGAACTCGAACGCGTACCGGGACGGCCGGTAGGTGTGTGTGCCGAACTCGACCGCGCGGCCGGTGTCGTCGTACGTGACGCGCTCCATGGTGAGCAGCGGGGCGCCCGCCGCCTCGTCGAGCCGTTCGGCCTCCGCGGCGGTGGCGGCGCGGGCGCCGATGGCCTGGCGGGCGCTGTGCAGCGTGATGCCCGCGGACCGCATGAGGCGGTACAGGCCGGTGGCCTCCAGGCGCCCGGTGTCCGGCTCCAGCAGGCCGGGCGGCAGGTGGTTGCAGAGGTACGCCATCGGTTCGCCGTGGGCCAGCCGCAGCCGCTCCAGGTGGTGCACGTCGCTCCCCTCGGCCACACCGAGCGCGGCGGCGACCTCGGCGGCCGCGGGGACGACCGTGTTGACCAGGACCGTCGTCGCCGGGCGCTGCCCCGCCGCCGCCAGGTCGTCGTAGAGGCTGCTCAGCTCCAGCGGGCGTTTGACCTGGCTGTGCACGACCTGGGTGCCGACCCCGCGGCGGCGCACCAGCAGGCCCTTGTCGACGAGGGACTGGATGGCCTGGCGGACCGTGGGCCGGGACAGCCCGAGCCGGCCGGCCAGCTCGATCTCGTTGCCCAGCAGGCTGCCGGGGGTGAGCGCGCCGTGCTCGATGGCCGCTTCGAGCTGCTGCGAGAGCTGGAAGTACAGCGGCACCGGGCTGCTGCGGTCCACTCGGAGGTCGAGCGACACGGTCGGATCGGTTCCTGGTTTCGGCACGGCCCGAGCGTAGCTCCGTGAACTGTTGACGGGAAGTCGTGTAGTTCGGTTGTCCGGACATACGCATTGACAGCGCGCGGGCTGTGCGCCCACTTTGATTCCATGCGCATCGGGGTCATCGGGACGGGCCGGATCGGTACCGTCCACGCCAACACACTCAGCCGGCATCGCGACGTCGGGTCGCTCATCCTCACCGACGCCGACGTGTCACGGGCCCAGGACCTGGCACACCGGCTGGGTGAGACGGCGGCGCCGGGCGTGGAGGAGATCTTCCGCTGGGGCGTGGACGCGGTGGTGATCACGACGGCGACGCCGGCCCACGCCGAGCTGATCGGCCGGGCGGCGCGCGCGGGGCTGCCGGTGTTCTGCGAGAAGCCGATAGCGCTGGACCTGCCCGGGTCGCTCCAGGCGATCGCCGAGGTGGAGACCGCGGGGACGCTGCTTCAGATGGGTTTCCAGCGCCGGTTCGACAAGGGGTACACGGGGGCCCGGGAGGCGGTGCGCTCCGGCCGGCTCGGGCGGCTGCACACCGTCCGGGCGCTGACCAGCGACCGGGAGCCGCCGCCGGCCGCGTATCTGCCGCTCTCCGGCGGACTGTACCGGGACACGCTGATCCACGACTTCGACGTACTGCGCTGGGTGACCGGGCGGGAGGTGGTCGACGTGTACGCCGCCGGATCCGACGCCGGACCGGCGATGTTCCGCTTGGCGGGGGACGTCGACACCTGCGCGGCGCTGCTCACCCTGGACGACGGCACGCTGGCCACGGTGACCGCGACGCGGCTGAACGGGGCGGGCTACGACGTCCGGATGGAGCTGGCCGGGGAGCGGGACCAGATCGTCGTCGGCCTGGACGACCGAACGCCGATCGCGTCCACCGAGCCGACCGGGCCGCCGGCCGCGGACAAGCCGTGGACGGGGTTCGTGGAGCGGTTCGGGCCCGCCTACGAGGCGGAGCTGAACGCGTTCGTGGAGGTGGTGCGCGGCGAGCGGGCCAACCCGTGCGACGGCCGCGAGGCGCTCCAGGCCCTGCGGATCGCCGAGGCGTGCGAGGCGTCCCGGCGCGAGCACCGCCCGGTACGGCTGGCGGAGGTGGCGGACGCGGCGCCGACGGGGTGAACCCCGCCCTGCCGTCACGCGCCCGCGGTCAGGTCCCCTCGCATGCCCGCGGTCAGGTCCCGTCACGCGCCCGCCGCTCAGTTCCCGTCGTCCGCCGGTCCGTCCAGCAGTCCGGCGTCGTGCGCCAACAGGGCGATCTGCACCCGGTTGTTGAGGCCGAGTCCGGCCAGGATGCGGGAGACGTGGGTCTTGACCGTGGCGACGCTCAGGAACAGGGCCGCGGCGATCTCCGCGTTGGCCAGGCCCCGGCCGACCGCGACGGCGACCTCGCGTTCGCGGTCGTTGAGGGCGGCGAGGCGGGCGCGGGCGCGGGTGCGCCTGGTGTCGGCGGCGGTGTCGGCCGCCCGTTCCATCAGCCGCCGGGTCACGGCGGGCGACAGGACGGGGTCACCCGCCGCGACCCGGCGTACCGCGTGGACGATCTCGGCGGGCGGGGTGTCCTTGAGGACGAACCCGGCGGCGCCCGCGCGCAGCGCCCGCAGCACCTGCTCGTCGGCGTGGAACGTGGTGAGCACCACCACCTGCGGGGCGTCGGGCCGGCCGCGCAGCCGCTCGGTGGCCGTCAGTCCGTCCACCGCGGGCATCCGGATGTCCATCAGGACGACGTCCGGGCGGGTGCGGTCGACGAGCGCCTCGACCTCGTCGCCGTCGGCGGCCTCGCCGACGATCTCGATGTCGCCGGCGCCGCCCATCATCAGGGACAGCCCGGCCCGCACCAAGGGGTCGTCGTCGACGAGGAGTACTCGGATGGCAGCCATGGGGCTCACGTAATCATGTCCGCATCATGTCCGCGTCGACTCCGGCCGGGGCGCCCGCCCGGAGTCCGGGTCATCCCCACGGCTGGCCGGGTCATCCCCACGGCTGGCCGGGGCATCCACACGGCTTCCGGGTCATCCCCACGGCAGCCTGGCCCGGACCTCGAAACCGCCGTCGGCCGTGGGGCCGTGTTCCAGGGTGCCGCCGGCCAGCGCGGCCCGTTCGGTGAGGCCGATCAGGCCCTGGCCGGAGCCCGGGACGTGCGGCGGCGGGCCCCCGGGGCGGGCGTTGCGCACCACCACGGTGAGGCCGTCGCCGCGGGCGCCGGCGACGGAGACGGAGACCTCCGTGCCGGGGGCGTGTTTGCGGGCGTTGGTCAGGGCCTCCTGCGCGATGCGGTAGGCGGTGCGGCCGACGGACGCGGGTACGGCGGCGGGTTCGGCGACCTGCCCGGCGAGGGCGACCTTCATTCCGGCCTCGCGGGACTCGGTGACCAGGGCTTCGAGCGCGGCGAGCGTCGGCTGGGGGCGGCCGGCGTCGTCGGTGTCGGCGGCCCGCAGTACGCCGATGATCTCCCGCAGGTCCTGCAGCGCCTCGTGCGCGCTCTCCCGGATCACCCCCGCCGCGCGGACCACCTCCGCGCGGGGCGCGTCCGGCCGGAACTCCAGGGCGCCCGCGTGCACGCTGAGCAGCGTCAGCCGGTGGGCGAGGACGTCGTGCATCTCCCGGGCGATGGCCTCCCGGGCGAGCCGCTGCGCCTGCTCGGCCCGCAGCCGCGCCTCGGTCTCCGCGCGCCGGGCCCGGTCCCGCAGGCTGACCAGCAGTTGCCGCTTGGAGCGGGCCAGCAGGCCCCAGCCGACGACCGCGGTGGTCAGCAGGACGCCGAGGAGGACACCGAGGAAGAAGGGCACCTGCGGGTCGGGCCGCAGCCAGTAGAACAGGGGCTGCACCGCGACGCTCGCCCCGCCCACCCAGGCCACGTGCCGGAACGGCCGGTGCACGGCGAGGGTGAAGAGCGCGACCAGGGTGGCGCCGCCCGCGGTGACCGAGGCGAAGGAGACCGGGACCATGGCGGCGGCGAGTCCGACCGGCCACCGGCGGCGCAGCCAGACGGCGGCGCAGGCGAAGGCGCCGATCCACTGGTCGGCGACGGCCACGGCCGGCGACAGGTCCGGTTCGTCGGGCAGCGCGTCCGCCGAGGCGATGCCGATGCCGACGGCGAGCAGGAAGCAGGCGAAGTCGACGACCCAGTCACGTGCGGTGCGCCGGGGCCGCCGGCCCTCGCGTGCCGTGTCCGGCTCCAGCTCCTCGAACAGCGCCGAGGGCAGCAGCCAGCGCCGCCCGGTGAAGGCCGGGGTGTCCGGGGTCTGCTGGTCTGCGCTCACGGTCGGCAAATCTACGCAGCGCCGGACGGCCGCGGTGGCCTCGTGGCCGGATCGCCTACCTAAGTCGCGCGGGCCCCTGCTTTCGGCGGGCCGGGCGGCCGGAAGGGCCTTCTTCCGGCGGGGGTGTCCCGCCCCGCGGCCGATGGGCGTGGGAGGTCCGCGGGGCGAGAGTCTGTGTCATGAAGCAGTTGCTGGAATTTCTGGGTTTCGTCGCCGTCGTGCAGGGAGTGGGCGGCTTGGCGGACGAGTTCACCGACTGGCACTGGGGGCTGGTGCAGCGGATCGGCCCCCTCGACGGCTACGAGATCTACGCGAGCACCACCCTGCTCGTGCTCGGGCTGGCGCTGTTCGCCGCCGCCGGGAGCCGGAGCCCCGGCTGAACACCGGCCGGCAGCCCCCGGACCCCGTACGTCCGGGACCGGCCGACCGTCCGGGACCGACCGTCAGCAGCCGTGGTCGACGAGGTCGAACGACGCGTAGTGGTCGGCCGTGTAGTAGTCCTCCTGGTTCTCCTCGCCGGTGACGATGCGCCGGGCGCCGCGCGTGGTGGAGCCGGGCGTGATCACCGTGTACTCGTGGTAGTAACCGCCGGATCGGCTGGGCAGGATGCCCTCCCGGTTCTGGAAGACCGCGCCGTCCTGCGCGTAGGGGAAGGGTCCGCCCCGCTCGATCAGGTCGAGGGTGTGGTGGGCCTGGGAGGGCAGGTCGCTGTAGCAGATGTCGCCGACCGCCGCGGGGGCGGCGCCGGCCGTGGTCGCGGTGACGGTGCCACCGGTGAGGAGGGCGGACAGGACTGCGGCTGCCGCACCGATCCGGGCGACACGTGGGGGGAATCGCATGCCTTCATGATGACGCGCGTAGACAGTGGCATGTCAATGACAACGCCGGAAGTTCACCCGTCCACCGCGGCCGCCGTGTGTCCGGCGGCCGCGGCGCGGAAGGCCGGCCCGGGTCAGCCGCCCAGTTCCTGGCGGCGGGCCGCGAGGTGGGCCGCGCCGTCCTCCGTGAGGGAGCCGAACAGGCGCAGCCGGGAGATGCCGCCGTCGGGGAAGATGTCCACCCGCGCGTGGGTGCCGACGGCCGCCTCGGCGAGGACGAAGCGGTGGTTGGTGTCGGGCTGGAGGCGGGTGCGCGGCAGGATCTCGTGCCACTCGCCGTCCTCACCGTCCCTGACGGAGACCGACGCCCAGCCGGCCGAGTTGCCCTTCAGATACGCCGTGTCGATCTCGACGGCGCGGATCCGGGAGCGGTCCACCAGGCGGTAGCTGATCCAGTCGTTGCCGCGGTCGCGGCGGCGGCGGGTCTCCCAGCCGTCGTCCATCTTGTGCGAGCGGCCCGGCTGGATGGTGTTAGAGGCCGGGGAGTAGAAGAGGTTGGAGGCGTCCTCGGCCCGGCCGCCGTTCTCCAGCGCGACCACGTCGAAGGTGCCGAGCGCCGCCAGCCACTCGTGGTCCGGGAGGACCTCGCCGTGCACTCGCAGCCGGGCGATGCCCCCGTCGGGGTGCTGCTTGAGGCGCAGGTGCGTGAAGCGCTGTTCGACCGCCACGGTGAAGCCGTTGGCCGCGTGGCCGCCGACCGCCGTGCGGGGGACCAGCGTCGTCCACTTCACGTCGTCGGCGAGGAGGTCCCGCGGCGACGGGGAGCCCGGCAGCGAGGTGCCCTCGACGGAGACGGCCTGCGGGTAGTTGCCGCGGAAGTGCGCGGTGTCGACGACGATGCCGCGGATCACGCCGGGCGCGCCGAGGCGGATCAGCGCCCAGTCGTGGTCGTCCTCGGTGGGCCACGGCTGGTCGGCGTGGACGCCCCGGCGGCGGCGGGTCTCCCAGCCGTCCATGACCTTGCCCTTGTGTCCGAAGTGCTCGGGGTCGAACTCGGCGGGCGTGGGCACCAGCAGGTTCTCGCGCTGTGCGAAGAACTCGTCGTTGGCGGCGATGACGCCGGCGCCGAGCCGCCGGTCGGCGAGGTTGGCGTAGTGGGTGAAGGGGAGGTCGGCGGTGCGGTAGTCCGCGTACGGGTCACCGCCTCCGTAGGGGTTCGCGTCCCCGGTGAAGCTGGCCGACGAGGAGTTCTGCTGGGCCGTCACAGTGATCTGTTCTGCCTTTCGGGGGTCGGGCGGGGCGGGAAAGGGGCGACAGGTGGACAACAGGGTGCTGCGGGGGGGTCAGTGGGCGCGGGTGAGGAGCCGTCCCTGCGGCTCGGTGAACTCGCCGTCGGCCACGACGCGCCGACCGCGCAGCCAGGTGGACTTCACGACGCCGTAGAGGGTCCGGCCCGCGTACGCGGTGACGTGGTTGCGGTGCTGGAGGGCGGCCGGGTCGACGGTGAACGTCTCGTCGGGGGCGAGGACGGCGAAGTCGGCGTCCCGGCCGGCCTCGACGGCGCCCTTCTCGGTCAGGCCCACGAGCGCGGCGGTGCGCGCGGACATCCAGCGCGCGATGTCCTCCAGCGAGTGGCCGCGGGCGCGGGCGGCGGTCCACATGGCCGGGAGGCTGAGCTGGAGGCCGGAGATGCCGCCCCAGGCGGTGGCGAAGTCGTCCGTCTTGAGGTCGGCGGTGGACGGCGAGTGGTCGGTGACCACGCAGTCGATGGTGCCGTCGGCCAGCGCCTGCCAGAGCAGGTCCTGGTTGGCTGCCTCGCGGATGGGCGGGCAGCACTTGAACTCGCTGGCCCCGTCCGGTACTTCCTCGGCGGTGAGGGTCAGGTAGTGGGGGCAGGTCTCGACGGTGAGCCGGACACCCTCGGCCCGCGCCCCGGCTATCAGCGGCAGCGCGTCGCTGGAGGAGAGGTGCAGTACGTGCACCCGCGCGTCGAACCTCTTGGCGGCCGCGATCAGCCCGGCGATGGCGGTGTCCTCGGCGTCGCGGGGGCGGCTGGCGAGGAAGTGGCGGTAGTGGGGGCCGCCTTGCTGCGGGGCGGCGGCCAGGTGGTGCGGGTCCTCGGCGTGCACGATCAGCAGACCGCCGAAGGAGGAGATCTCGGCGAGGGAGCGGGCGAGCTGCTCCTGGTCGAGGTGGGGGAACTCGTCGACGCCGGACGGCGACAGGAACGCCTTGAAGCCGAAGACGCCGGCCTCGTGCAGCGGGCGCAGGTCCTTGACGTTGTCGGGCAGGGCGCCGCCCCAGAAGCCGACGTCGATGTGGGCCTTGTCGGCGGCGACCTCGCGCTTGGTGCGCAGGTGGTCGACGGTCGTGGTCGGCGGCAGGGAGTTGAGCGGCATGTCCACGAGGGTGGTGATGCCGCCGGCCGCGGCGGCGCGGGTGGCGGTCCAGAAGCCCTCCCACTCGGTGCGCCCCGGGTCGTTGACGTGGACGTGCGTGTCGACCAGGCCGGGCAGCACGACGTGGTCGCCGACGTCCTCCAGCCGGGCGCCCGCCGGGACGGGGGTGTCGTACGGCTCGACGGCCGTGATCTTTCCTCCGGCCACCAGGATCGACGCGGACCTCGTCCCCTCGGGGGTGACGACCCGCGTGGAGCGCAGCACCAGTTCAGCCTCGGACACCCGAACCCCTTTCCTCTACCGTCCGCGACCTGCCGGTTCACCGCCCGGAAACCGGGGTTTACCGCCACGTAACGGACTTCAACGTTCTGTTGAAGGAGTCTTCCCCCGCCGCTTCCACGCCGTCAAGAGGCACCGTGCCCGGCGGGGCGCACGGCGGACCCTCTGGACGTTTCCACAAAGCGGAATTAGAATTCCGACAAGCAGAACGTAGCTACGTACAAGCAGGGAGTCAACCGGCCGCCGGGTAGGCTTCTGCCCTCCCGTCCGCCCCGAAAGGAACGCGCCCGTGCCGACGTCCAGCGCCAGCACCACCGACTCCGCCAGATCCTCCGCCGGCGGTGGCGTCCAGTCCCTGGAGCGCGCCTTCGACCTGCTCGAACGGATGGCGGACGCGGGCGGCGAGGTCGGCCTGAGCGAGCTGTCGGCCAGCAGCGGGCTGCCCCTGCCGACCATCCACCGCCTGATGCGCACCCTCGTGGCCTGCGGTTACGTCCGCCAGCAGCCCAACCGCCGGTACGCGCTCGGCCCGCGCCTCATCCGCCTCGGCGAATCCGCCGCCCGCCTCCTTGGCACCTGGGCCCGGCCGCATCTGGCCCGCCTGGTGGAGGAGACCGGCGAGACGGCGAACATGGCGCTGCTCGACGGCGACGAGATCGTCTACGTGGCGCAGGTGCCGTCCAAGCACTCGATGCGGATGTTCACCGAGGTCGGCCGGCGGGTGCTGCCGCACTCCACGGGCGTGGGCAAGGCCCTGCTCGCGGACTTCCCGCCCGAGGAGGTGCGCGCGCTGCTCGGCCGTACCGGCATGCCCGCCGCCACCGAGAAGACGATCACCACGGCGGACGGCTTCCTGGCGGCGCTGGCGGAGGTGCGGCAGCTCGGTTACGCCATCGACGACAACGAGCAGGAGATCGGCGTGCGGTGCCTCGCCGTCTCCGTGCCCGACTCCCCCACCGCGGCGGCCATCTCCATCTCCGGTCCGGCCGGCCGGGTCACCGAGGCCGCGACCGACCGCATCGTGCCGGTACTGCAGCAGGTGGCGGCGGAGCTGTCCCAGACCCTGCTGAACAACAGCGCCGGACCGGCGGCCTGATCGCCCCCTCGCCGCGCGGGCCGAGGATCACGTCAGTGGCGCGGCGGCTCGCCGAACAGCTCCACCGCGTGCCGGACCTCCGTCAGTTCCGGCGACAGGGCGCTGACGGAACCGATCGCGCCGGCGATCAGCAGCAGGGAGCGGCGCAGCCGCGCCGCCTCCGGTACGCCGTGCGCCGCCGTCGCGGCGAGGTCGGCGAGTTCGTACTCGGCGATCGACCGGTCGGGAAACTCGGTCGGCAGCGCGGCGAGCCGGCGGCGTAAGCGGGCCACGGCGGTCCGCAACTCCGTCACCCGCACGTCCTCGTCGCCGCCGGTCACTCGCCGCTGCCCCAGACTCGGCAACACAGCCCCTCCCCCTCGCACGCCGTAGTGCGCCCCTGCCCCATGAACCGCCCGGCATCCTCGCCGCGCTGCCCGGGCGCCGGAAGATGCGGGCCAGTAAACGCCACCGGACGCGCGGCGCGCCACCGCGCGGACCGAAATTCGCCGTCCCGAAATCCGGCGCACGCCGGGGCGTCCACCGGGCCGTCGGGTATGCAGGACCTATGACGGAGTACGAAGACCAGGTCGCCGGGGTACTGCTGGCCGCCGGAGGCGGCCGCCGCCTGGGCGGACGCCCCAAGGCACTGCTCACCCACCATGGCCGGCCGCTGGTCGAACACGGAGTCCGCGCGCTGCGCGCCGGCGGCTGCGCCCGCGTGCACGTGGTTCTGGGGGCGCGCGCAGGCACCGTACGGGAGCGGGCGGCGCTGGACGGGTGCGTCCTGGTGGACAACCCGGAGTGGGAGCGGGGCATGGGCACCTCCCTGCGGGCGGGGCTCGGCTCGCTGGCCGGGACGGGGGTGCGGGCCGCACTGGTGTGCCTGGTGGACCAGCCCGGCATCGGCGGCGCGGCGGTGGCCCGGGTGCGGGCCGCCTTCCGGGACGGGACCTCGCTGGTCTCGGCCGCGTACGACGGCGTACGGGGGCACCCGGTCCTCCTCGGCGACACGCACTGGGCGGGGGTCGCCGCGTCTGCCACCGGGGACCGCGGGGCACGCGCCTATCTGAAGGAGCGCGCCGCGGCGGTCACGCTCGTGGAGTGCGGGGACGTGGCGCGGCCGTACGACATCGACACCGCGGCGGACCTGGCCCACCTTGAGTGAACGGGGTGACACTGAGCGCCACCTTGGCTCGATTCAGAGAATCTCGACATCAACAAACAATTGAAGTTCCACGATGAGGAAACTACTATCCACTGACCAGAAGCACTCGACCGCACAGCGAGTGCGTGCCGACCCCCTGCGCACCCTCTGGCACCCGGTGCCACCGCTGAAGGAAGTGACAGCTCATGTCCGCACCAGCGCCGTCCCCGCTGGCCATCGTCGACGCCGAGCCCCTGCCCCGGCAGGAGGAGGTCCTCACCGATGCGGCGCTCGCCTTCGTGGCCGAGCTGCACCGGCGGTTCACGCCCCGGCGTGACGAGCTCCTCGCCCGCCGCGCGGAGCGCCGCGCCGAGATAGCCCGCACCTCCACGCTCGGCTTCCTCCCGGAGACGGCCGCGGTCCGCGCGGACGACTCCTGGCGGGTGGCCCCGGCCCCGGCCGCGCTGAACGACCGCCGGGTGGAGATCACCGGCCCCACCGACCGCAAGATGACCATCAACGCACTCAACTCGGGCGCGAAGGTCTGGCTCGCCGACTTCGAGGACGCCTCCGCGCCGACCTGGGAGAACGTGATCGGCGGTCAGCTCAACCTGACGGCCGCGTACCGGCGCGCCATCGACTTCACCGACGAGCGCACGGGCAAGTCGTACGCCCTCAGGCCCGCCGAGGAGCTGGCCACGGTCGTCATGCGCCCGCGCGGCTGGCACCTGAACGAGCGCCACCTCGCCGACGAGCACGGCGCCCCCGTCCCCGGCGCCCTCGTCGACTTCGGCCTGTACTTCTTCCACAACGCCCAGCGCCTGATCGACCTCGGCAAGGGCCCGTACTTCTACCTCCCGAAGACGGAGTCCCACCTGGAGGCCCGCCTCTGGAACGAGATCTTCGTCTTCGCGCAGGACTACGTCGGCGTCCCCCAGGGCAGCGTCCGCGCCACCGTCCTGATCGAGACGATCACGGCCGCCTACGAGATGGAGGAGATCCTCTACGAGCTGCGCGACCACGCCTCCGGTCTGAACGCCGGCCGCTGGGACTACCTGTTCTCCATCGTCAAGAACTTCCGGGACGGCGGGAGCAGGTTCGTCCTGCCGGACCGCAACGCGGTGACCATGACCGCCCCGTTCATGCGGGCGTACACCGAACTCCTCGTGCGCACCTGCCACAAGCGCGGCGCGCACGCGATCGGCGGCATGGCGGCGTTCATCCCGTCCCGCCGGGACGCCGAGGTCAACAAGGTGGCCTTCGAGAAGGTCCGCGCCGACAAGGACCGCGAGGCCGGCGACGGTTTCGACGGCTCCTGGGTCGCCCACCCGGACCTGGTGCCGATCGCCATGGAGTCCTTCGACAAGGTTCTCGGCGACCGGCCGAACCAGAAGGACCGGCTGCGCGAGGACGTCCGCGTCGAGGCCGCCGACCTGATCGCGATCGACTCCCTGGAGGCCAAGCCCACCTACGCGGGCCTGGTCAACGCCGTCCAGGTCGGCATCCGCTACATCGAGGCGTGGCTGCGCGGCCTGGGCGCCGTCGCCATCTTCAACCTGATGGAGGACGCGGCCACCGCCGAGATCTCCCGCTCGCAGATCTGGCAGTGGATCAACGCCGGTGTCGTCCTCGACAACGGTGAGCCGGTCACCGCCGAGCTGGCCCGCAAGGTCGCCGCCGAGGAGCTGGCGAACATCCGCGCCGAGATCGGCGACGAGGCGTTCGCGGCGGGCAACTGGCAGCAGGCGCACGACCTGCTGCTGACGGTCTCCCTCGACGAGGACTACGCCGACTTCCTGACCCTGCCGGCGTACGAGCAGCTCAAGGGCTGAACCGGCCGACGGGGCCTACAGGGCCGGTGACCGGCGGGGCCGTCATCCCAGGTGCGCGGACCAGTCCTGTTCCGCCGCGGGTTTGCCGTGCAGGTCGGGCACGCGCTTGAGCCAGGCCGGGCGGCCTCGCCGGGTACGCGCCGCACGCCGGGCGTCCTCGGCGGCGAGTTCCTCCCGGGTGGGGAAGTCGGTGGGGAGCCAGGCGGCGGAGGCGCGTACCCGGGCGTGCAGGTGGTCCGCGTACGCGCGCCGCGCGTCGTCCGGGGTGGCGAACCCCTCCTCGCCGGTCAGCCACTCGTCCGGGACCTCGGCCGCGACCCGGCGCAGCAGTTCCCCGGTCACCCGCGGCGCCAGTTCGGCGTCGGCGGCCCGCACGTCGGGGGCGTAGCGGCCCAGCGCGTGGTGGCGGAAGTCGTACGCCTTCGCCGGGTCGGCGCCGTCCCACCGGTGGTGGAAGACGAGGGCGGCGCCGTGGTCGATCAGCCACAGGCGCGGGGGGACCGTGCCGAGGGTGGGCCAGACCATCAGGTTCGAGCTGTGCTCCGTGCGGTCCACGTTCACCGTGAGCGCGTCGAGCCAGACGATCCGGCCCGCCTCGACGGGGTCGACGGGGAAGTCCCGGGCCAGCTCGGGGGTGAAGTCGGCGGCGCCCGGCAGGTGGTCCATGCCGAGGTTGATCCCGGCGCTGGCGCGGTGCAGGTCGCGCACCTCCTGGTGCGGCTCGCTCTCGGCGACCGCCGGGTCGAAGTCCACGAGGACCAGTTCGGGGAAGCGCAGGCCGAGCGCGCGCGCCAGTTCGCCCACGATCACCTCGGCGACCAGCGCCTTGCGGCCCTGCGCGGAGCCGGTGAACTTCACCACGTAGGTGCCGAGGTCGTCGGCCTCGACGAGGGCGGGGACGGAACCGCCGGAGGTGAGGGGTTCGACGTAGCGGGTGGCGGTGACTGTTCTCAGCATTTCCGCAGCCAATCTGTCCCTTCGATCCCGTCCGCCTCTTGTCTCCGGCCTCCGGCACTAAGACGTCGTTTCATTTGGTGAGGCGACGGTGACAGA
>NZ_BAABIG010000118.1:0-4423 GCF_039542605.1 Streptomyces ziwulingensis | reverse complement strand
GGTGACGCGGGCGCCGGTGGTGGTGTCGGGTTCGTTGCGGCGTGGTGAGGGTGGGCTGGATCGGTTCTTGTTGTCGGCGGGTGAGGTGTTCGTGCGGGGGGTGCCGGTCGACTGGCCGGCGCTGTTCGAGCGGGCGGGTGTGGGCCGGGTGCGGCCCTCGGAACTGCCGACGTATCCCTTCCAGCACCAGCGGTACTGGCTCGAATCCGACCGCGACACCGGCGACCTCACCGCCGCCGGGCTGGACGACGCCGAACACCCGCTGCTCCGTGCCGGGCTGCAGCTCGGCGCCGCACACGAGAGCGCGGTGTTCACCGGCCGGCTCAGCGAGAAGACCCTGCCGTGGCTGCCGGACCACCGGGTCGCCGGCGTCGCGCTGCTGCCCGGCACCGCCCTGCTGGACGCGCTGCTGCACATCGGGCACCGCATCGGCGCACCCACGGTCGAGGAACTGACCGTCTCCGTCCCGATCACCGTCCCCGACGGCGGCGGCACCGACCTCCAGGTGCACATCGCGGAGGCCGACGGCGGCCGGCGCGACGTACGACTCCTCACCCGGACCGGCCCCGGCCGTCCGTGGCAGCAGAACGCCACCGCCACCCTCGCCGAGGACGAACCCGGCGCCGAGCCCGGCGCGTCGTGGCAGTTGCCGCCCGCCGAGGGCCGTCCGCTGGACCTCGACGGGTTCTACGACCGGCTGACCGTGGCCTACGGACCCTCCTTCCACGCCGTCGAGGCCGTCCGGCTCGGCGACGGACGCCTCCACGCCCACCTCCGGCTGCCCGACGAGGTCCCCGGCACGGACGGCCACGGCCTGCACCCCGCCCTCCTGGACGCGGCCCTGCACCCGCTCGCCGCCGCCGCGTTCTTCGCCGACCCCGACGCACCCCGCCTGGCCTTCTCCTGGTCGGGAGTGAAACTGCACGCCACGGGCGCGCGCTCGCTGCGCGTACTGGTCGAACGGACAGGACCCGACACCGTGTCCCTCCGAGGCGTCGACGAGACGGGCGCACCCGTCGTGGAGGTCGACGCACTCACCGTACGGCCGGTGGACCCCCGCGCGCTCACCGCCCAGGACGACGCCCGGCTGTTCGACGTCACCTGGACGTCCGCGCCGGCGACCACCGCGACCGACACCCCGCACTGGGCGGCGTACGACCGGATCACCGACGACGCGCCGACACCGCCGCTGGTCGTCCTGCACGCCGGCGTCGGCGACCCCTCCCGGAGCGAGCCGGACCGCGCGCACACCATCGGCCTCGACGTCCTGCACGCCCTCCAGGCCTGGCTGGCCGACGAGCGGACCGCCGACTCCCGGCTCGCCGTCGTCGTCCGGCCCGCCGAACCCGCCCAGCAGACCGTACGCGGACTGGTGCGCACCGCCCAGTCGGAGAACCCCGGCCGGTTCGTGCTGGTGGAGAGCGACGGTTCCCCGGACGCGGCCGGTGCGTCGATCGCCGCCGCGGTGAGCGGCCTGCCCGACGAACCCGAGATCGCCGTACGGGACGGACAGCGGTTCGTCGCGCGGCTGCGCCGCCTGGAGCCGGCCGCCCCCGCGAGTCCCTCACCGCTGGCCGGCGGCACCGTACTGGTGACCGGCGCCACCGGCGGCCTCGGCCGGCTGGTGACCCGGCACCTCGCCGAAGCCCACCAGGTCGCGGAACTGGTCCTCGTCACCCGGTCCGGCATCCCCGCGGACCTGCTCGCCGACCTCGCCGCACTCGGAGTGCAGGTCCGGGCCGAGACGGCGGACGTCGCCGACCGGGACGCCCTCGCCGCGATCGTGCACGCCGTCGAGGACCGTCTGACCGGCGTCGTCCACGTCGCCGGCATCGTCGACGACGGCGTCATCGAGGCACTGGACGACGCGCGCTGGGACCGCGTACTGCGGCCCAAGGCCGACGCCGCCTGGCACCTGCACGAACTCACGGCCGGACTCGACCTCGCCGCCTTCGTGCTGTACTCCTCCGCCTCCGGCGTCCTCGGCGGCGCGGGCCAGGGCAACTACGCCGCGGCCAACGCCTTCCTCGACGGCCTCGCCGCGCACCGCCACTCGCTCGGACTGCCCGCCGTGTCCCTCGCCTGGGGACTGTGGGCCGAGGCCGCGGGCATGGGTGGCCGGCTCAGCGACACCGACCTGGCCCGCATGGCCCGCACCGGCACCCGCCCGCTCAGCGCCGAACAGGGCCTCGCGCTCTTCGACGCGGCGCTCACCACCGACCGGGCCGCCCTGGTGGCCATGCGCCTCGACGTCACCGACGTGCGGGAGGAGAACCTCCCCGCCCTGCTGCGCGACCTGGCACCCGCCGGCCGCACCCGCCGCGCCCCGCGCCGGGCCGCCGCCGACGGCTCGGCCGGCACACCGGACAGCCTCGTCCGGCGGCTGGCCGCCCTGCCGGCCGCCGACCGCGCGGAGACCCTGCTCACCCTCGTCAGGGACACGGCCGCCGCGGTGCTCGGGCACGCCTCGGCCGACGGGGTCGACGCCCGCAAGGCGTTCAAGGAACTCGGCATCGACTCGCTGACCGCCGTCGAACTGCGCAACCGGCTCGGCGCCGCGACCGGGCTGCGGCTGCCCGCCACCCTCGTCTTCAACCACCCCACACCGACGGCCCTCGCCGCCCACCTGGCGACCGAACTCGCCATCGACGACACCACGGAGGACACCCCCGCCACCGCCCCCGCGACCCCGGCCGCGGACCGGGCCGGCCACCTCGACGAGCCCATCGCCATCGTCGGCACCGGCTGCCGCTTCCCCGGCGACCTCAACTCCGCCGACGCCCTGTGGCGCTTCCTCGACGCCGACGGCGACGCCATCGGCGCACTCCCCACCGACCGCGGCTGGGACATCGAGGGCCAGTACGACCCCGACCCCGACACCGTCGGCAAGACCTACGTCCGCGGCGGCGGATTCCTCACCGGCGTCGCCGGCTTCGACGCCGCCTTCTTCGGGATCAACCCGCGCGAGGCCCTCGCCATGGACCCGCAGCAGCGACTGCTGCTCGAAGTCGCCTGGGAGACGCTGGAAGGGGCCGGCCTCGATCCGTCCGGCCTGCACGCCACACCCACCGGCGTCTTCATCGGCACCCACGGCCAGGACTACGGCACCCACGGAACCGGAGGCCGGGCCGACGAGGGATACCTCGTCACCGGCAACGCCGGCAGCGTCCTGTCCGGACGGCTCTCCTACACCCTCGGCCTGGAAGGCCCGTCGGTCACGGTGGACACGGCGTGCTCCTCCTCACTGGTCGCGCTGCACCTCGCGGCACAGGCACTGCGGGCCGGCGAGTGCACCCTCGCCCTGGCCGGCGGCGCCTCCGTGATGTCCACCCTGGAGGGACTGATCGGCTTCTCGCGCCAGCGCGGCCTGGCCGCCGACGGCCGCAGCAAGGCGTTCGCCGACGCCGCCGACGGCTTCGGAATGTCCGAAGGCGTGGGTCTGCTCCTGCTGGAACGGCTGTCGGACGCACGGCGGCTCGGCCACGAGGTACTGGCCGTGGTGCGCGGCTCGGCCGTCAACCAGGACGGCGCGTCCAACGGCCTCACCGCGCCGAACGGCCCCTCGCAGGAACGGGTGGTCCGCGCGGCACTGGCCGGCGCCCGTCTCCGCCCCGACGAGGTCGACGCGGTGGAGGCGCACGGCACCGGCACACCGCTCGGCGACCCCATCGAGGCACACGCCCTGATGGCCACCTACGGCAAGGACCGGCCGGCCGACCGCCCGCTGTGGCTCGGCTCGGTGAAGTCCAACATCGGGCACACCCAGGCCGCGGCCGGAGCGGCCGGCGTGATCAAGATGGTCGAGGCGCTCCGCCACGGCCGGCTGCCCAGGACCCTGCACGTCGACGCGCCCTCCTCGCACATCGACTGGTCCGCCGGCGGCGTCGCCCTGCTCACCGAGGCCCGCGACTGGCCGGACCTCGGCCGCCCGCGCCGGGCCGCCGTCTCCGCCTTCGGCGTCAGCGGCACCAACGCCCACGTCATCCTGGAGGCACCGGACGACCTGCCGCAGGACACAGCGGACGAGGGACGACCCTCGGACCCGTCGGGCGAGACCGCGGGCGACCCGGCCACGCCGGCCGGTGCGCGGTCCGCCTCGACGCCGCTGCCCTGGGTCGCCTCGGCGGCCTCGGCACCCGCCCTGCACGAGCTGGCCGCCCGCCTGGCCGCGTACGCCGACGAGCACCCGGACTCCGACCCGGCCGGGACGGCCCGTGCCCTGGTCACCGGGCGCGCGGCCCTCGCCGAGCGGGCCGTGGCCGTCGGCACCGACCACGCCGGACTCCGCGACGCGCTCACCGCCTTCTCCCGGAACGAACCGACCCCTCAGGTGGTCTCCGGGGTGGCGGACGTGAACGGCAAGTCGGTGTTCGTGTTTCCGGGGCAGGGTGCGCAGTGGGTGGGGATGGGGCGGCGGTTGCTG
>NZ_BAABIG010000117.1:0-10706 GCF_039542605.1 Streptomyces ziwulingensis | reverse complement strand
CATGCACGACTCAACGAGTGATCACGCCATTAGAAACGGCGTCTAAACCCCCGGCACCTTGCCACACCCGCACAGCCAGGAGGCCACCTGACCAGCGGAGCAACATACCTGACGGCCCATCAGAACGAGCGTCAAGTAAGCGTCACGATGCCTCGGCGAGCGTCATTTCAGCGTCAAGATATCGCCCGTAACGCCCACAGTGCACATAACGCACATCACCCAAAACCGCAGGTCAGGCACCCTTTGCGACGGGTCCAGGGATCGCCACGCACTCCACGTGATGCGTCATCGAAAAGCTGTCAGCTTGAGCGGATCACGGAAAAGTTCAGTTCAGAGGTCGTTTCCGTCCGATGTTTCATCCCGAGATGGTCTGTTCTGTGGTCTTCTTCGGGTCGCGCCAGGAGATGATGTTCTCGCTGGTGAGGCGGCGGGCCATGAGGTCGGTCATGGCAATGTGGATCACGGCTTCGGATCGGGTGGGCAGGGTTTCGTAGTCGCGGGCGAGGCGGCGGTGGAGCATGAGCCAGCCGCAGGTCCGCTCGACTGCCCACCGCTTCGGAATCGGGGTGAAGCCCCTGGCCCCAGGCTTGCGGGCGGTGATCTCCATGTCGATACCGAGGATGGCGGCATGCTCAACGAGGTGCTGGCGGTAACCCCCGTCGACCCACACCTTGCGGATGCCCGGGTGGTCGGCGGCGACCTGGTCGAGCAGTGCGGTGCCGGCAACGGAGTCCTGCACGCTGGCCGCGGTCACCAGCACGGCGAGGAGAAGGCCGAGCGTGTCGGTGACGATGCTCCGCTTCCTGCCGACGATCTTCTTGCCGGCGTCGATGCCCTGGCCGGTGGCAGGGACGCTGGTGGAGGTCTTGACGCTCTGGGCGTCGATCACGCAGGCCGTCGGCTCGGCGTCCCGGCCTTCCTTCTCTCGTAAAAGCTGCCGGAGCAGGCCGTTGAGCTGGGCGAACACGCCCTCGTCGGCCCATTTGGCAAAGTAGCCGTAGACGGTGTTCCAGTGCGGGAAGTCGTGCGGAAGGTACCGCCACTGGACCCCGGTGCGGTCCACGTACAAGATCGCGTCCATGATGTCGCGCAGGTCGTGCTCGGGCGGTCGGCCAAAATCCAGGGCCCTGCCATGGCGCTCGAAACGCCACGCGGCCAGGACCGGCTCGATCAACTCCCAGCGGGCATCGGACAGATCACTCGGATACGGACGTCGCTTCGGCATGCTTCCGGCGTACCGCGCCGGGCCGAGTGCGCCCAGGCGCACAGCGATGACGACGGAAGCACACGACCGCAGAGACCGGACATCCAGGGATGAGACAGAAGTGCGTAACCTGCCGCCCCATCCGCAACTTCACCCGCCCCGCAGGCATCGACCACCTCCACCACCTCACCTGCACCGCAACCGAGCACTCCGAGAATCTACTGATAAGCGGGCAGTGCAGTTGAAAACGACCTCTCAGAGCTAGTTTCTGAACTCGCCGTCCTGCGTGTGAGTGCCTGGAGCGTCAAACGAGCGTCACGGTCGACAGGTAGCAGGACGTCCCCATGGCCGGGGTGGGCGGCGGTGTGTTCGGTGACGAAGTCAGCGTCCGTAAAGGCCGGAAAATGCATGGCGCTGGAGTGCATCAACTCCAGCCACGCCTCTCGCCGATGGCCGCGTCGGCGAACGCACAGACTCGGACCAGCCTGCCAACAAGGCAGAACGGCGGCGAGCACGGCACTGCACAGGTCCATCGCCGCCCCCACCCGTACCTGCCCGGCCAGCAGGAGAGGACCATCGGTGTGTGGCATGCGGATGGTGATCGTCTTCAGCAGCCCGCAAATCGCAACGACATCGTCGCCTTCTTCGGTGTCGGCTCTCCGGCATAGCGGCTCCAGGAAGCGCGGCTACGTTCCTGACGCTGAGAGACCATCTCACTTGGCGAGTCTGCGGTAGCAGAAGAGGGTGCAGGCGATGCTGGTGAAGGCCAGGAAGTGGTCGCCGCCGGCGGAGCAGGTGGGTACGTCAGCGGCGCGCCCGGGTTCCGGCCGCGCCGCTGACGAGCTGTGGTCAGCCCTCGGGGGAGCCCCCGGCTCAGTGGAGCTTGTTGACGGCGGTCTTCGTCGTGGTGCGGAAGGCGGTCAGCGGGGCGTCCTCGAAGTCGCCCATCTGGCCCCAGCGGACGAGGGTGACGGTGCGGCCGTCGCGGCCGACGGAGAACAGGTGGATGTCGGAGATGCCGATCTGCGGGTCGGCGGTGTCCAGGCTGTAGACCCAGGCGCCCTCCTCGACGGCGAGCTTGCCCTGGGAGGCGCTGACGGCCTGCAGGCCCGGGTTCTGCTGCTCCAGCAGGCCGCAGCCGGCGAGGGCCCCGCGGAGGGTGTCGACCAGCTTCACGGCGTCGGCCTCGGTACGGGCGACGGTGGTGATCTGGACGCCGTTAGTGTCGAGCTCGGTGCTGAACTCGCGGTAGCGGGTGTTCTGCGCCGGGATCTTGTACGGGGCGCAGAGGACGCCGCTGTTCTCCGGGACGCCGGTGAAGACCTGGGTGGCGGCCCACGGCGTCGACGACGGCGGCATCTGGGAGGCGGCGAGGAAGGCGGGCTGGGCAGCGGCCTGCGCCGGGGCTGTGGCGAGGGCCGCGAGGCCCAGTGCGGCAGCGGCTGCGGTGGCGAGTGCGGTGCGGAGCTTGTTCATGGTGGTGGATCCCCCGTCGGGTCGTTCGTTCGGTCAGTGCTCAACCAGCGTGGGGCCGGCGGCTGAGCGTCAGCGCGTCCACCCTCCACCGCTACTGCTCGGGCACGACCGTCCCGGAGGAGTTCGCCGTGGTCGACCGCCTCGCCCTGCTGTGCGGGGCGGACGAGGAGGAACGGCGGGCCCTGGAGGCGGCCTGGACGGAGGCGGACCGCGCCCGCCGCCGAGCGGCCTCGCCCGCCCCCACGCCTGTGCCAGCCGTGTCGGCCGCGCCGGAATCGAACCCGGACCCGACCGCGCCGAACCCGTCCGCCGTGGATCCGTCCGCGCCGGAGGCGGACCGCGCCCGCCCCCGTCGTGGCGCCCCCGCTCCCCTCCTCGTCGCCGCCGCCGTCGCCCTCGTCGTGCTCGCCCTCGCCGCCGCCCTGCTCGGCCACCCCACCCGTACGGCTTCCGCCCCCGCTCCCGCTTCCACCGCTCCGGGGCGGACCGCGGCCCCCCTCCCCTTCACCTGGAGCATCGGTTCCCAGCTCTGGGAGGGCGGCTGCGGGCACACCTACCTCGTGGACCGGGCCCCCCGCGCGGTCGTCCCGCCGCCGGTCGCGGCCGACTCCGGGGCGTGGGCCGGGACGCACGGTGCCGTGCACGGCGGGGAGGCGCTGGTGCGGATCACGGTCCAGGGCCAGTCGCCGTCCGACGCCGTCGTCCTCCATGCCCTGCACGTGCGCGTGGTCGACCGCGCCGCGCCGCTGCCGTGGAACGCGTACCGGATGGACAACGGCTGTGGCGGCGCCGTCACCCCGCGCCACTTCGCCGTGGACCTCGACCGGCCGCGCCCGCTCGCGAGGCCCGTCGACGGCCTTGACGCCTCCGGCGCAAAGGTCCGGAAGATCCCGGCCGTCTCCTTCCCGTACAAGGTCACCTCCTCCGACCCCGAGGAGTTGCTGGTCTCCGCGCGGACGGCGGACTGCGACTGCCGCTGGTACCTGAGGCTGGAGTGGAGCGCCGGGGGCCGTACGGGGACGGTGCGGATCACAGACGGCGGGAAGCCGTTCCGCACAAGCGGGACCAGGGGGAGGCCGGCGTACGTGCACGACTCCGCCGAAGGGCGCTGGATCACAGACTCGGACTCTGGACAGACCGGGTGACCGATGAGCAACTTCGAACGGGAAGGCCGTTGCCAAGGGCACCGACCTGGAGAACTACGCAAGCACCGACGCGCTGTCGAAGTTCCGTTCGGATCTGGCCCACATGAAGGAACAGCGCACCGTGATCCGGGGCGAGCTCGGACACGACGCGAAGGTGACCTCGCTCGACGCGGTCGCGAAGCTGCCGACCGCGACGATCGAGGACTGCGTCGACCTGTCGAAGTGGCAGACCATCGACACCCGCACTGACAAGGTCCTTCCCCTCCCGACGAACCAGCCGCGGCGCTACGTCGCGACGGCGACGGCGGAGAAGTGGCCGAACGGCTGGATGGTGACCGACTACGTACCGGACGGGGCACGCACGTGCTGAGGCGCGCGGCGGCCGCCGCGGTGCTCCTGGCGGGCGTCCTGGCGCCGGGGCTCGCGTACGCGGACGACGGCCACCGCACTCGGCACCAGCCCCGGCTGCCGGGGCTCGCTGCTTTCGGTGACGGTGTGCGCCTCGGACACCACCGCCGCTGGCGGCCCCCCGGGCACCGATGCTCATAAAGCGGCTCGTCGGCTGTGCCGCGGGCCCAGCCACGTGGGCGGGGGCGCGCCGAAGACCTCCTTGTGCTTTCCTTCGGGTCATCATGCGGATCCATGGTGTCGGACGGACCGCATCTCGGCTCAGGCACCCAAGCGCCCACTCGCGCTCATTGAAACGAAGGCGCCCCAGCCGTCCGCCGGAAACACGAGCACCGGCCCTTGGGGAACTCAACTGCCCCGCATGAGCTTGCCGCGCCCCGGCGTCGGAGAAGGAAACGGGAAACAGCATCGATCGCCTTGTCCGTCCGGGAGTTGGTGCCGCACTCTTTCGTGCAGCACCGCCTCGACCCGGATGACCGGGTTTGGGAGGTTCCCGTGCCACATCCGTCCACCCTGTTCGGCGAGGAACTGAGGAAGCGGCGTCTGAAAGCCGGACTGAGCCTTACGGACCTGTCCGGTCTCGTGCACTACAGCAAGGCGCAGCTCAGCAAGGTCGAGCGGGGCATCAAGGCACCCAGCCGTGATCTCACGCGGCTGTGCGACGCCGCACTCGATGCCGACGGGACACTGATCGCCCTGAGCGCCCCTACCGCTGTCGACTCACCTGCCGTGTCGGCACCAGGCCGGGTCGAGGAGGAGAACTGGATGATGCAGTTGTCACCGGACGGCCCGAACTCGTTCGGGCCCGTGGGCCGGCGTGAGGTGATGAACGCCGGTGTCGCCTCGCTGATGACCTGGAGGTCGGACGGATCAGGTCCGGCTTCCCCGGCCGCCGGCGCGGGCATGCTGGAAGCCTCACGCTCCCTGTTCACGCACTACCGCAGACTCGGTCAGACCGTAGGACCCGGTCTGCTCCTGCCCGTTCTGATCGCGCAGACACACACGCTGCGGGAGCTGTCGGCGCAGAGCGACAGCGCCACCAGGCGTCGCCTGCTGGCGCTCGGTTCCCGGTACGCCGAGTACGTGGGCTGGCTGGTGCAGGAGACCGGGGACGAGCGTGCGGCGCTGTGGTGGACACAGCGTGCGGTCGATCTGGCCGCCGCCGGCGGTGATCAGGCTCTGGCCGGTTATGCGCTGGTCCGCAGGGCGTTGGTCACGCTGTACCGGGAGGACGCCGAGCAGACGATCGCGCTGGCCCGCCGGGCGCAGAGCGGCGTGCTGCCGTCACGGATCCGTGGTCTTGCCGCACAGCGCGAAGCGCAGGGTCATGCCCTCGCCGGTGATGTCGGCGCCTGTCTACGTGCCCTGGACCGGGCTCGTACTCTGCTCGCCCGCCGGAACGACGGTGCCGACGGCCCGGTGATCGGCTCCATGCATCTTCCCGATTCGGTCGGCATGGTCACCGGCTGGTGCCTCGTCGATCTCGGGCGGCCGCGCGAGGCGGGCGAGGAACTGGATCGGCAGCTCACTCTGGTCGGTCCCGACGCGGTGCGTACGCAGGTCCGGTACGGCGTACGCCGCGCGCTCGCCTATGCCTGCGCCGGCGAGATCGACCACGCCTGCGCGCTGACGGAGCCACTGCTCGACGGCGTGACGGCGGTGCGTTCGGCGACCGTCACGACTGATCTCCGACGGCTCGTCAAGGTGTTGGGCCGCTACCCGGACCATCCACCGGTACGCCGGCTGGCACCGCGGCTCGGCACCTTGTCACGCCCGACCACCCCTCTTGAGGAGTCACCGTCATGAGCGAGATCTTCATCAACTACCGCACCGGGGACGGGGAGAAGACCGCGGCCCTACTGCGTCAAGGGTTGTCGCACCGCTTCGGCCCGGGACACGCGTTCCACGCGTCACAGTCCATCGTCCCCGGTGAGAGCTGGCCCGAACGGTTACTGGCCGCAGTACGGCGCAGCTCCGTATTCCTGGCCATCATCGGACCGGACTGGACGAACTTCCGTACCCGGCTGGAGGACCCCGAGGACTGGGTTCGCAAGGAGATCGAGGAGGCTTTCGAGTGTGAGGTCCCGGTGGTCCCTATCCTGGATGGGCGCAAAACCAGTCGGCTGAGCAAGGCTGATCTGCCGCCCGCGTTGCAGCGGCTCGCCGATCTCCAGTCCATCGCGTTCGACTCCGGTGACACCGAGGTGTGCGTCGCGCGCATCGGTGACCTGATGGCCGACCTGATTCCCGGCCTTGAAGACCGGTCCGGGACCGAGACGGGGACGCCCCCGCCGGGCAGCGTGACCAATTCCATCGGAACCGTGAACGGTACAGCCGTACAGAGCCGTGACTTCACCGGTGACGTCGGCACAGTTGTCAAGGGCGCCCATAGTCCTGTTCACACCGGGAACGGCAACATCTACTCGCATTCACGTCATGTCTCGGGCGGCGACGGGATGACGTACTCCGAGGGTGACCACCACGGCGCCGTCCAGCACCGGTTCGGTGAACGGGACGGCCACGAGGACAAGGACCGGTGAGCCAGCACACCAGTACCTGGGTCCGGGACTCGGGCGTCACGGTCACGGGCCCCGGCGACGTCTACATCGGAACGCAACTGCAGGACTCGGACAAGCCGGCGTTCCGCCGCATCGCCGAGGACCAACTGCACCGACTGCGCTACGTACTGGTCGCTCCGCCGCGTATGGGTGAGGCTCGTGCCGTACTCGCCGACACCGGCACCGTCATCCTGGACGGTGCCCTGGGCAACGGCCGCTCGGCTGCGGCCCGCGTACTGCTGCACGAACATCACCGGGACAGTGGCGTCTTCCACGAACTCCTGCCCGGTGAGGAGGGGGAGCTGTCCCTCCAGGACCCCGCTCTGGTCGGGACCGGTGATCAATTGCTGCTCGATCTGTCCGCCGCGGACGACCGCCGCTGGGCCGCGGCCCAGGCCGACCTCCCGGCGCTGCGCAAGGCCGTGCACGAGCAGCGGGCTCACCTGGTCGTGGTCATGCCGACCCGCGGCATTCTCGACCCAGACCTGCAGTACTGCCGTGTGGTGCTCGAACGGCCACCCGAAATCGGCGTTCTCCGGCGGCATCTGCGCCTGCACGGTGTACCGCCTGAGCAATATCTCCGGCCGGATGGCACCGTCACCGGGTTCCTGACGGCGAACAGGCCGATGCGGGAGATCGCAGAATTCGCCGACCTGGTGCGCCGAGCACGCGAAACCGGTCAGCCCGGAGACGGATTCGGTCAGTGGTGCGAGACGGCCTGGCGGGCGCGAAACGACGGCCGACGGGAAGCCGCCGCGCTCGTCACCAAGCTACGGGAGGCGCCGCAACGGGCCCTGCTGATCGCGGTGTCCATGCTGCATGGGGCGCATGCCGATGTCGTTCACCGCGCGGCCGAGCAACTGCTGAGCGCCCTTGGGCCTCCATCGGAGGGTGACTCACCGCTGCAGCACCGAGACCTCGCCGAGCGACTCCTCGAGATCTCGGCCACTGCCACTCCCAACGGACAGGTCCGGTTCGAGAGGCTGGACTTTGACTCCGCCGTTCGTGCCCATTTCTGGGACCACATGCCCAATCTCCGCCCTCACCTCGGCACCTGGGCGGCGAGTGTGGTGGAGCTGAACGACCCGCACGTCGTCCCCCTCGTACGCGACGGCCTGGTGGAACGAGTGGCTGGTGAATATCTGCGGACCGGACGTGCGGACGGGCTGGGGGCCCTCATCGAAGGCTGGAGCACCGGGGGGACGAGCCGGTCTCGTCTGGAAGCGGCCGTTCATGCGCTCACCTGCGGGCTGGCGGACCCGGTTCACGCCAGGTACTTCCGTGAGCAGATCTACCAGTGGTGCGCCAACCGGAGTCTCAAGGGGGAGTTCGCGCAGGTGCTGGTCCGTATCTGTGCCGACGTCCTCGCGACCAGTCATCCCGATCAAGCCCTGGTCAGGCTCTACCACCTGGCCCGGCGTGAGCGCGGCACGACGCGTGCCCGGCAGGCGCTGTGCGAGCTGGTGGCGCGCAGCCGCCGGCTGCACCGCGTGCTGCTCGACCGTCTCGCCCATTCCGACTTCTCACCCGGCAATCTCGGGATCTTCCTCCAGGCCAGCGACCCCGAACTGTTGACGCAGCACACCGGCACCTCACACACGCTGATCGACGAGCAGGGCGCGCAGGGCTCCCTGACAACCTGTTGGCACGCGGTACTGGCCGAGCTGCCGCCTCCGCAGTGGCAGGCCGAAGCACGACGTTGGCTCCACTGGGCGGCTGCCGACACCGGACCGCACGGCGGGCTCCTGCTCGATCTCCTCGTCAGTGCAGCACAGCGGTGCTCGGAGAAGCGGGGCAAGGTCTTCGCTCTGCTGTACGCATGCGCCCGCGATGCCGAGCACACCGGCCCGGGGGATGCGACGCGGGCCGCGGAGACCACCGGTCTGCTGCTCCGCAAGATCAGCGCGGCTCAAAGCATCACTCCGGCCACACCGCCGACGACATCACCCGGGGGGACTCGACCATGACCACCGCACGGAAAACCACAACCGTCTTCCTCACCGTTCTGAGCGGTCTCCTGCTGAGCATCGTCGGTCTGACGCAGCGGTGGCCGGCATGGGCTTGGCCACTGCTGGCAGTGCTGCTGCTCGTTGTCCCCGCAGTCGTCTTCCGGACCGCCGCGATGCGCCGCGGCACGGTACCGGTGGTTTTCGAAGAGCAGCTCACGGCCGCCCCCGTGGAACGCACGGAACATCGCGTCAGCAAGGTTGTGCTGCCCAGCAAGTGGGCCGACTACGACTTCGCCTTCTCCGCGGTGGTGCGCTGGTACCTCGTCGACACGCCGGCGAGTGCCCACGTTCTCAACCCGGCGGGCCTCGCCGTCGACGCGGTCCTGAAGCGGGCCCGCGCCATCACCGAGCAACGAGAACCGGTCCGGGCCTCACTCGTCGAGCAGGAACTGTCCGGCGCCCTCAGCCGGATGCTGCCTGAGCCCACCGGGCACCTCCAGGCGATGGCGGAGAACATCCAGCTCGTCCTGGCGGAGCAGGACCAGGAACGCCTCGACAAGCTCGCCGACGTACGCAAGGACGAGGCAGTCTGGGTGCACCAGCGCAAGTACGAGCAGAGCAGGCGCCGGTACCTGGGCGAGGACGTCCTCAAAAACACCGGCAGCGCCGTGGTCTGGTGGCTCACCAAGAACGACGAACACGTGGAACATACGGTGAACGACCTGGCCCTGCTCGCTCAGCTCACCTCGGCGGCCAATGACACCGACATTCCCGAACGGCTCCGGGATCTGATCTCCCAGCAAGCCGGCGAGCCGACGACGCCGGACTTTCCCCGGGAGGAGCAACCCTCAGTGCCACAGGGACGGGAGACGGCCACAATGCATCTGTCCGATTTCCTGAACAGCATCGGTTTCACCGACGGAGATGTACGCCGCCCGATGCTCGCCGCACAGATCGCCGGCCTCATCAAGGAGCAGAACCGCCACGAGACCGCCGAGGAAATCCAGCACCACTTCGATCCGCCGGCGTCCCTCGCTCCGGACGACGACGAGGCATCTGCCTCCGAGTCTCCCCTCGCCTAGGAGAAGACGTATGGACAGCGAACTGGCCGTACTCGTGGCGTCGGGTGCCACCACACTGGTCTCTCTCATGGTCACCGACTCCTGGACACACGCCCGGGAACTCGTCGGGCGGTACCTGACCCGCACAGGCGCGGACCCCGGCACGTTCGACGACCTGCAGGACGCGAGGACCCTGCTCCTCGCCGCCGACGCCACGGAACGTAAACGGACCGCCCGCGAGATCAGCCGACAATATGGTGCCCGTCTGCGCCGACTCGCGGAAGCCGACGACGACAGCGACGAAGCCCTGCGCGCTCTGCTGACCTCGTTACTGCAACTCTCGGCGTCCGCGACAGACAGCTGGCGCACGGTGGACAACCGCATCAGCGGCGGAGTCCAGCACGGTCCTGTCATCCAGTCGGGCAGCGTCGCCGGGCTGACCTTCCACATGGATCACGTCGATCGCGCGGATCGCCAGTAGCGCCGGCGCAGGGAGGGCACCGCGCGCTCCTGTGCTCGGGCAACCCGTTCTTGCCTCGGCTCGGACGATATGGGTGCCGTGGGCAACACGAGTCAGCCGTCCCGAGGCAGGCGCGCAGCGTAGCTACGCGCGCTCGATGGTCACGGCACCCCGGAATCCATCCGACGAGGTTGTCGTCATCGTCGACATCACGCCGAGCGACGGGGCGGGGACCGGCAAGAGGTGTGCGTCAACTCAGGTGTCCCCCGTCGCCGCGTTGGCGCAGGGGCCGTCGATCGCATCGGCGCCGGGTACGTGACGCCGGGGTAAGGCACCCAGCGTCACCCGGTGACCCGAGCCAAGAACTCGAGCGGAAAGCCTGCGGCTGCTGTCCGGTATCCCACGTCTTAGACGTCGTTTCATTTGGTGAGGCGACGGTGACAGA
>NZ_BAABIG010000116.1:0-1768 GCF_039542605.1 Streptomyces ziwulingensis | reverse complement strand
CCCCGCACCCTCCAGATCCGCCACCAACTCCCCAGCCCCCACCGCACCCGCACCCGACCGACTGACCAGCACCACACGACGCACCCCGTGCACCGCCACCAGATGCCGGGCCACCAGACCACCCAACGTCCCCGTACCACCCGTCACCAACACCGTGCCGTCCGGATCCAACCCCCGACCCACACCCACACCACCATCGGCGTGCCCACCCGCACGCACCAGACGCGGCACCAACGCCCGCCCAGCACGCCACACCACCTGCCCCTCACCCGACACCACCGACCGAACCACCCGATCACCAGACCCCACGTCCGAACCCGGCCCCGCACCCGGCCCCGCGTCCGGCCCCGCGTCCGAGCCCACCAACACCACCCGACCCGGCTGCTCCAACTGCACCGAACGCACCAGACCCCACACCGCACCCACCGCGGGATCACCGACCGGATCACCGGTCAACACGACGAGCGGTTGCTCGGAGGAGCCGGCCAGGTGGGCCTGGATCCCTTCCAGCGCGGCTCCGACCAGTTCCCGGGCAGCCTGCGGCGCGGGCGCCTCGGGTCGGCCGGTGAGATCGAGTACGTGCTCAGTGGAGGTGCCCGCCGGCACTCCCGTACGCGGGAGGTCGAGGGTTTCCCAGTCGACGCGGTAGAGGTGTTCGGCCGCCGGGTCGGTGACGCGGGCCAGCCGGTCGAGCGGGACGGGCCGCAGCACGAGGGTGCCGATGGCCGCCACCGGACGTCCGGAGGTGTCGCTCAGGGCGAAGGACACCGAGTCCGCTCCGGCACGCCGGGCGCGCACCCGTAGTGCGGTGGCGCCGGACGCGTACAGTGCCACGTCGTTCCAGGCGAACGGCAGCAGCAGTTCGCCAGGTCCGCCGGCCGGCGCCGCGCCGAGGTTCGCGGACTGGAGGGCCGCGTCCAGGAGGGCGGGGTGCAGACCGAAGTTCCCGCCGGACTCCCCCGGCTGCCCGGACTGTCCCTGCGGTCCCGGTATCGCGACCTCGGCGAGGACCTCGTCGCCCAGTCGCCAGGCGGCCTGCAGGCCGCGGAACGTCTCGCCGTACTCGTATCCGGCGGCGGCCAGGTCGTCGTAGAACGTGCCGACGTCGACGGGTTCGGCACCGGGCGGCGGCCATGCCTCGAATCCGAAGTCCGGTGCGGACTCGGGGCCCATGAAGCCGGTGGCGTGCCGGGTCCAGGCGTCGTCGCTCCCGGTCTCCTCGGGGCGTGAGTGGACGTGCACGGCTCGTCGTCCGTCCTCGGTCGGCGGTTCGACCGTGACCCGGAGCTGGACTCCCGTCCGTTCGGGCAGGACCAGGGGTGCTTCCACGACGAGTTCGTCCAGATGCGGAGCGCCGGTGTCCTCGGCCGCCCGCAGGACGAGTTCGAGGAAGGCCGCACCCGGCAGCAGAACCTGGCCGGAGACGGTGTGCTCGGTCAGCCAGGGGTGTGTCCGTGTCGACAGGCGGGCCGTGAAGGCCCGGGTGCCGTCGGGGAGTTCGACCACCGTGCCGAGCAACGGGTGCTCCGCCGAGCTGAGGCCCAAGGTGGTGAGGTCGCCGGTGTTCCGGTCGGGTTCGAGCCAGTACCGCTGGTGCTGGAAGGGATACGTCGGCAGTTCCGAGGGCCGCACCCGGCCCACACCCGCCCGCTCGAAGACCGCCGGCCAGTCGACCGGCACCCCCCGCACGAACACCTCACCCGCCGACAACAAGAACCGATCCAGCCCACCCTCACCACGACGCAACGAACCCGACACCACCACCGGC
>NZ_BAABIG010000115.1:0-1185 GCF_039542605.1 Streptomyces ziwulingensis | reverse complement strand
TTATTATTTTCCACATTCACAGTTTCAGGAAATAATTCTAATATAATAAAAGCAAATTTATTTAAACCGTACTTTTTAACTGCTAATTTCACTATCTTACTGCCAGTGAAATTGATTAGATGTCTGTAAAATCGACTATAAAATTTGTTAGTAGAAGCTGATCCCACATAATAATCTAAAGTTTCTTTATTTAAAATTAAATAGACACCGCTTAAATTATCAGTATCCTTTCTTATTTTATTTTTAATTTCTTTATTATTCAATTCTTCGTAAATAAAGTTAGGATTTAAATTTTTATCTATAAAAAATTTATCTAATACGCTACCATCGTCCCCAGAGATATTACTTTTAGAAGACGAACTATAATATCTTATATTTCTATTTTTGTGTGGACTACGTTGACTAGTTAAATTTAAACTAAAATTTGAAGAATTTTTAAAATAATTATTGTATTCATACCATTTTGGGCTATATAAACAACAACCCAAGAAAGCTGTAACAACTAAAGCAATAAATATTATAGTTCCTATAGCTCAAGTTAATGTTCTTGGAGCTCTGTAAGATCCGTAATATATACCTCTTCCCATGTGTAAGTACACTAAGAAGAAAAATGCTGAAGCAGTGTTAGCGTGTAAATAACGGACTAATCACCCATTGTTTACATCTCTCATAATATGCTCAACTGAGTTAAATGCTTCTAAAACACTAGGATTGTAGTGCATAGCTAGAGTTACTCCAGTTACTATTTGTATAACTAAACAAACAGCTAATAATGAACCAAAATTTCACATGTAACTTAAATTACTTGGTTGTGAAGCATCTATAATATATCCATTAGCTAATTTTAATAAAGGATGACTTTTTAATATTCTCATTTTGTATTTTTTCTTATAATTAACAGGAGCTTACGCTCTCAAAGATCGTTAAACCCATAAACTAGCTTGAATAATAGATTTAAAAATGCATTATTTCAATAATAACACTCTGTTGTGTATGATATACATTTAATTAAGAAAGAATTATAAGTAATATAATTACATATCTCATAAATGGTTAAGATAAATATTAAGTAATTAACCTATATTTAATAGGCGAAATCAGCCCCATCTGAAAGAAGAAAGGGGATTACTAATAAAAAGCAATCCCCTCCAGAGCTGTCATAGTAAAATAACCTATAAAATTTAC
>NZ_BAABIG010000114.1:0-5038 GCF_039542605.1 Streptomyces ziwulingensis | reverse complement strand
GGGTGTGCCGGATGCGGTGTCGCCGCCGGGTGCGGACGCTGCCCGGGTGCCGGGGACGGCGGGGTTGGCGCGGGTCGGCGTGNGGGGCTGGGGCTGGGGCCGGGGGTGGGGGTCGGCGTGGTGGGGGCGGGCTGCGTCGCCGCGCGCCGCACCGGTGTGCCCGGGGCGTCCGGTGAGGTGGTCCGGCGGTCGCCGGCGGGCTCGGTGCCGGGCCGCGACACCGCGTGCCGCACCGGCGTACCGGACGTCGTGTCGCTGCCGGGCGCGGGGGTGTTCGCGGCGCTGGGCCGGGGCGGTGTCGCGCGCTGTGCCGGCGTACCGGATGCCGTGCCGCCACCCGGCGCGGGCGGCGTGTGTCCTGCGTCCGGCCGCGACGGCTCCGCGCGCTGCACCGGAGGGACGGACGCGGTGTCCCCGCCCGGCGCGGGCGGGTTCGCGGCGCCGGACCGAGGCGGCACCGCCGCGCGCCGCACCGGCGTACCGGCGACCGCGCCACCGCCCGAAGCCGCCGGAGCGCTGGGCGCGGCGGGTGTGGAGGCAGGGGTGGTGGGTCGGGCGCCGGGTGTCGGTGCGGGGCCGGATCGCGGGGTCGCGCGCTGCACCGGGAGGCCGGCCGGAGTGCCGTCCCCGGGTGTCGGTGCGGGACCGGACCGGGAGGCCGCGCGCCGCACCGGGGTACCGGCGTCCGACGGGCGGGCCGGGGCGGGGCTCGGGCCCGGAGCCGCGCCGGGGTCGGCTCGGTCGCCGTCCGGTGAGGACGGTGCCGTTCCGGAGGCGTCCGGCAGGGTGTTCGTGCTCCGGCGGCTCGCGGGCAGCGCCCGGCGCTGCACGGCCGCCGGTCCGGGCTGTGCCCTGGTCAGCGGGGGCTGCGGGCGGGGCGCCGCGGGCGGTGCGGGCGGCACCGGTGTCACGCGGACACCGCGGGCGGCCCGGGCCGGTGCGGTCGCCGGTGGAGTGGACGGCGCCGGCCCGGCGGACCGCGCCCGCTGGACCGGTACGACCGGGGGCTTCGACGCGGCCCCGGTCCCGGACGCCGCAGCGGCCGGACCCGTGGCCGTACCGCTGCGGGCAGCCGCCGGCCTGGTGGCCGTACCGCTCCCGGCGGCCGCGGAGCCGGCCGTGGTGGGCGTGGCGCCGGACGCGGGTGCGGACGGCGGGGTCGGCGCGGGTGCCGTGGTCGGTATCGCCCGCAGGGGGGCGACCGGCGTGCGCTGTACGGGGGCGGGGCCGGACGGTGCGGCGGGCGGGGCGGTGCGGCCGAGGCCCGCGGCCGGGCGGGCCGGACGGCCGAGCGCGCCGGACAGCATGGAATCGCCCGCCGCCGGGTTCAGCACCGCGGGGGACGGCGCCCCCGTGAACGACGGGTTCTGCCAGGTCGGCAGCCGTCCGCCGAACCCGGCGTCCGCGACCCCCGCGGGGGTCCGGCCGGTCGCCCGCTGGATCGGCGGCAGACCCGGCCAGGCGGCGACGGCCACCGGCGCGGGAGCGGCCGCCCGCGGCGTGCTCCCGTCCGTGCCGGAGCCGGAGCCGGCTCCGTCGGCCGGGGGCGTGTCCGGGCCCCCGCCGGTGCCGTCCCGGAGCCCGTCACGACGGCCTCGCAGCCGGTCCAGGAATGCCACCCGTCAGCCCTCCGCCGCGCCACGCGTCACGAGGGACGCGATCTGGTCCGTGAACCGGCGGCGGTCCTGGTGCTCCAGGTCCATGATCGCCTCCAGGCTCCAGTGGAAGTGGTAGGCCACGTACGCGATCTCCTCGTGCAGCCGGTCGGTCGCGTACGTCACGATTCCCCCAGGCGGCTCCCGCCGAGTTCCACCTCGAAGGGTTCCGAGCAGTGCGGGCACTGGACGGCCGCGCGGGTGTGGCCCTCCGCGTTGATCTGGCGGTAGAAGTCCTGGAGGAACGCGAGGTCGGAGGCGAACATGTTCTCCACGATCCCGTCGTGCACCATCGTCAGCGAGCCCAGCCGGGTGATGACCCGGCCGAGCAGCACCACCGACAGGTACGCCGGGTTCTCCTGCACCCGCACGTCGCGGAGCGGGATCAGCTCGTCCCGCGCCGTCGACAGCCGCATCACGCCGTCCCGGTGCACCGTGCCCGACTCGTCGACGTACCCGCGCGGCAGTTCGAAGGGGAACTCGGTCCGCAACTGCTGCCGCGGTGCCACGTCGACGGGAGACCCGGCCGGAGTCCCGGCCTGCTGTCCAGCCGGAAAGCCGGCCGGCGTCTCCTGGGGCGCGGCGGCGGCCGAAGGGGGGAACCCCGTTCCCGCCGCGGCGGCGTGGGGTGCCGCGCCCGGTGCCCTGGCAGGCGTGCGCCGCATTATTCGATGACCAGTTCTTCGAACACGATGGTCACGGTCTCGGTCAGCGCGGCCGCCTCGCCCGCCTTCACCGTGCTGGTGTCGATCTTGCTGCACCAGGCGTTGCGCAGGTTGTACCGCTTCACCGGGTTGTCCTCGAAGTCCATCATGATGATCGAGGCGTTCTTGCGGGCGGTGGCCATCCGGCCCGCGATGGAGTCGTTGATCCACTGGGTGAACGACGCCGACTGGGTCATACCGCGCACGACCGTGCACTGGCCGTTCTTCTGGGTGCCCGGCAGCAGTGCCACCTCGGAGCGGCCCATGGAGCTGTTCTGCTTGTACTCGATGACGTCCTGTTCGAGCGTGAGGCCGCTGACCTCGGCGAGGTACTCGACCATCACGCCGTCGATCTGGAGGCCGAAATTGTGTGAAGTGAGGGCGTCACCCGGCTGGAGACTCATCTGTTCGCTGTCCTTCTGCTGAACGTGCGGGACGTTCTGGGGGAGTGGGGGCGGTCATGCGGGAGGGCGGGCGCGGTCACTCCTCCAGTTCGCCGCTGCCGCTGGAGAACTGGGCCAGCCGGAAGATCACGAACTCCGCGGGCTTGACCGGCGCGATGCCGATCTCGCAGATGACCCGGCCGAGGTCGACCGACTCCGGCGGGTTGGTCTCCTCGTCGCACTTGACGTAGTACGCCTGCTCGGGGCTCTGCCCGAACAGGGCGCCGTTGCGCCACTCGTTGACGAGGAACGCGGAGACGTTGCGCCGGATGCGGGCCCAGAGGTTGTGGTCGTTCGGCTCGAACACCACCCACTGGGTGCCGATCAGGATCGACTCCTCCAGGTAGTTGAAGTACCGGCGGATGTTCAGGTAGCGCCAGGCCGGGTCGGAGGAGAGGGTGCGGGCGCCCCAGACGCGGATGCCGCGGCCCGGGAAGGAGCGGATGCAGTTCACGCCGATCGGGTTGAGCAGGTCCTGCTCGCCGCGGGTGATCTGGAGTTCGAGGTCGACGGCGCCGCGGACGACCTCGTTGGCGGGGGCCTTGTGCACGCCGCGCTCGAAGTCGTTGCGGGCCCAGATGCCGGCGACGTGGCCGCTCGGCGGGACCAGCCGGGACTGGCCGGTGGCCGGGTCGAAGGACTTGATCCAGGGGTAGTACAGGGCGGCGTACTTGGAGTCGTAGCCGGCCGTCTCCTGGCGCCAGACGCGGATCTGGCGGGCGTTCTGGCTGGGCGGCGGGTCGATGATGGCGACGCGGTCGCCCATCAGCTCGCAGTGGGCGATCATGCCGAGCTGGACCGCCTTGACGGCCTCCAGGTCGATCGCGCCGCGCTGGTAGGCGGCCATCAGATCGGGCACCGCCACCATGGAGATCTCGTCGATCGCCTCCAGGCCGCCGAAGCCGGTGCGGTCGGCGCTGTCGCCGAGGTACTGGGCCGGGCCGGGCTGCGCGATCTCGTCCGGGCGGCCGGGCGCGGCGGGGGCGGTGGCGGCGGGCGGCGCGGGCAGCGTCACCGTCTGGTTCTCGGGCCGGGCGAGCTGCGCGGAGGGCGCGGCCTCGGTGACGGTGATGAGCTTGGAGCGCTCCTTCACCTGGGTGACGACGTAGGAGCGGTTGCCCTTCTTGGCGCTCACGTCGAACGTCTCGACGGGCTTGTCGCCGTCCTTGACGATCAGCTTGAAGCGCTCGGCGGGGCCCTCGCCCTCGGGGTCGGCGACCTCGACGCTCAGCGGGCCGCTGTCGCCGGCGGCGGTGGCCGTGACGGCGAAGGTGCCGAGCTGCCGGGGCTCGGCGGCGGGCAGCGCGGCGGGGGTGGGGGCGCCGGTGACGGCGGCCGGGGACGCGGATTCCGCGGCGGCGCCGTCGGCGGAGCCGCCGACGCGGACGACATAGGCGGCGCTGCCGCCGTTGTTGAAGAAGCCGTAGACGGAGTGCGCGAGGTAGTAGCCGTCGGTGAAGTCACCGAACGCCGCGACGTACTGGGTCCAGTTGGTCACCAGCGTCGGCTCGTTGAGCGGTCCGGCCGGCGCGAGTCCGACGAAGGCCGCCACCGAGGTGCCCACTCCCTCGATGGGGCGCGAGCCGCTGGCCACCTCCTCGACGTAGACGCCGGGCGACAGGTAGGACGGCATGCTCTGCTCTCCTCGGGGTACGAGACAGGACGCCCCTCAGCCTCGCGCGCGCGCGGCGGCTCCCGAAACGTCCTCGGGTGCCGTTTCGGGGGCACACCCGTTGCCCGCACGGGCAATTTCCGCATTCCTGACCTTGCCGCCTGCCTCGCCGCCGACTCGCCGCCGACTCCCTGCCCCGCTGCCGCGCGGGAGCGGGCTGCGGTGTCGCCGGTTCCGCATGGCGCCGGTTCCGGCAAAGGCGCGTACACGTTCCGTTCACGGCCGGTTGCCGCGCCGTCCTTTCGGGCAACAGGGTGTGCACCGGCGGCCGCTGACGGATCGTCGGTCCGCCCGTAACGTCGACCCGTGAGCCTCTGGACCTCCCTTGAACCCGCTTCCGCCACGGTGGACCCCGGCAGCAGTACGCGGGTACGGCTGCGGGTGCGCAACACCGGTGACGTGGTGGACGAGTACCGGTTCGAGCCCGTCGGTGACCTCGCGCCCTGGACGACGGTGGAGCCGCAGACGCTGCGGCTGTACCCGGGCACGACGGGGACGGTGGAGCTGGCCTTCGCCCCGCCCCGGACGCCCGACGCGGCGGCGGGTCCGAACCCGTACGCGGTA
>NZ_BAABIG010000113.1:0-1354 GCF_039542605.1 Streptomyces ziwulingensis | reverse complement strand
AGAGAATACCTAAAAGGTAATAAGTCAGGTTATTATCGTGGTAAATGACAATTTACATACTTAAATTAAATATATAAGGCATGGCCGGGTATGATAGAAATATCTTACTTTCTTTCCACTATATGCTGGTATCCCTTTAGAGCTTTTGAAACTAGTACTACAGACTTTCGTTTAAAAGAAAAGCGGTAGAATACAGTAACATATTCAAAGGATTAGGCAATCAGCCGGAAACCAAAGATAAAAGGGCTTAGTTACTTCAAATCTTATATGGATTTATAGTGCTAAGCGTTAAACACTTTTATTTAGTAGGATCCTCAGAGACTATACGTGGAATACCTTAGTAAATATTTAAAATTTAAAGGTAAAGATATAGTCCAGCATTTAATGAAAATTAATTGGTAAATCGTATGCCTGCATTAATAGGTGGGTTTGGAAATTTCCTTATGCCCTTAATGGTTGGTGGTCCTGATATGGCATTCCCAAGACTTAATAACATAAGTTTTTGATTATTACCTCCTAGTTTAATATTATTAGTATTTTCAGCTTGTATTGAAGGTGGTGCAGGTACAGGGTGAACAATCTATCCTCCTCTTTCAGGAGTTCAAAGTCACAGTGGTCCTAGTGTAGATTTAGCTATATTTGCTTTACACTTATCTGGTGTTAGTTCATTATTAGGTGCTATCAATTTCGATTTTTTATTAATTTTTAATTATGTAAATTTCGACATGTCCGCGCTTTACGCAGACACATTAAACTACAGTTGTTTTTTTTCTACTTGTGGTAGCTTAATATTTAAAGCTAACTATAGTAGNAGTATTTATGTTCATCAGTTAGCTAAATCTCAACTAGTAAGTGGTAAACCTGTTACCTTAAAGGTATTAAATAAGATCTTAGCTTATTCTGGTTTATTAGTTAATGAAGAAACCTTAAATTCTTTAATTAATATGCCTAGGTTAACCTTTAAAGATTTGCATAAACTAGAAACTAGAAAGTTAATTGATGAGAAGATAGGCTTACCTCACGGTAAAGTACAACAATGTGGTATTTATATATTTACTCATATAGATACAAAACAAAAATATGTAGGATCATCCTCACAGTTGGCTTTTAGATTAAGAGGCTATTTAAATCAAACTCATAGAAGTATAGGAAAATTAATTCCTTTAATTAAAGAAAAAGGCTTATCCAGTTTTAAATTAGAAGTAATATGTTTACCTTATTACCCTGATTTAAACCCGGAGATAGTTTTAGAACAATATTGTTTATTGGACCCTTCTTTTAATTTAAATACTATAAAAGTTTCTAACAATCCTAGTGGATCTGCAGCCAAACCTCTCTACATGTATAACAGAGA
>NZ_BAABIG010000111.1:0-3467 GCF_039542605.1 Streptomyces ziwulingensis | reverse complement strand
CACCGCACCCGCACCCTCGACCACAGCCACCGCACCCGGTGACCGCGTCACCCGCTCCCGGAACAATTCCAGTACGGAGGCCGCCGGTGTCCGGTCGGTGGTGTGGTTCCATCCCCGTACCACCAGTCCGCGTTCCAGCGGGCCCAGGACGTCGATCCGCCCGACCGGTGCGGAGGGGTCGGCGGCCAGTTGTTCCAGGACCCGTTCGACCTGCCGGGCCACGTGGAGGGCCTCGTCGCGGGCGAACAGGTCGGGCCGGTAGGTGACGTGCACCCGCATGCGGTCGCCGGGCATGACACCGACCGCCAGGGGATAGCTGGTGCCGGCCCGGGTCCGGACGCGTTCCACGACGAGGGCGTCGTCCCCGGCGGCGGGGCCGGAGGTGTCACCGGGGTAGTTCTCGAACATCAGCATGGTGTCGAACACGGCACCCGCGCCGCAGAGCGACTGGATCTCCGCGAGGCCGACGTGCTGGTGGGCGAGCAGGGCGGACTGGCGGGCCTGAAGCCGGGTCAGCATCCCGGTCACGCTCTCCTCGCCGTCGAGCCGGACCCGTACCGGCAGCGTGTTGAGGAACATCCCCACCATCGACTCGACACCGGCCAGCTCGGGCGGGCGGCCCGCGACGGAGATGCCGAACACGACGTCCGTGCGCCGGGCGAGCCGGCTGAGCACCATCGCCCAGGCGCCCTGCGCGAGGGTGTTCAGCGTCAGCCCGTGGTCCCGGGCCACGGTGGTGAGCGCCCGGGTCAGCTCCTCGGAGAGCAGCACCGAGTCGCCTTCCGTCGCCGCCGTCTCCCGGCCCGCGGCCGCCGGGGCGATCGACGTGGGTTCGTCGGCACCCGCCAGTTCGGCCCGCCACGCCTCACGTGCCGTCTCCTTGTCCTGCCGGGCCAGCCAGGCCAGGTGGTCGCGGAAGGAGGGCGCCGGGCCGAGACCGGAGGCGGCACCGTCGGCGGCGTAGATCCGGGACGCCTCGTCCAGGACGATCGGGGTGGACCAGCCGTCCAGCAGGATGTGGTGGGAGGTCATGACGAGGCGGTGGCGGCGGGCGCCGAGGCGGATCAGGAGCAGCCGCAGCAGCGGTGGCCCGGTCAGGTCGAAGCGGGCGGCGCGTTCCTGTTCCGCCAGGGTCTCGGCCTCGGCGAGCGCGTCCGCCTCCGTACGTCCGGACAGGTCCGCCTCGCGCCACTGGGGCTCGGCCTGGCCGGCGACGACCTGGACGCTGCGGCCGTCGGCCAGCTCGTGGAAGCTCACCCGGAGCATGTCGTGCCGGGCAACGAGGGCGTGCCAGGACCGGCGCAGGCGGCCCGCGTCCAGCGGTCCGGACAGGTCGAGCACCCGCTGGGTCTCGTAGACGTCGGCGCCCCGGCCGTCGTAGGCGGTGTGGAAGAGGAGTCCTTCCTGGAGCGGGGAGAGCGGCCAGACGTCGGTGAGGCCGGGGACCGCGGTCTCCAGTTCCGCCACGTCGGCCTGGGTGAGGTCGAGGAGGGCGAAGTCGGAGGGGGTGTGGCCGCCGGCCGAGGGGTCCGTGAGGTGCTCGGCCAGGCCGGTGAGGAGGGCGAGCCAGGAGGTGCCGAGGTGCTCGGCGTCGGTGGCGTCCAGGACGTTCCCGGCCCAGTTCAGGGTGAGGGTCAGCACCGGGCCGCGCGGGGTGTCCCGGACCACGGCGGCGGCCTCGACCGGGTGCGGCAGCGGCATGTCCGGGTCGACGGAGCCGCCGAGGGCGGTGGGGCCGGTGGGCTGCCAGGGGGCGGGTTCCGCCGGGGCGGCGGGGAAACGGCCGAGGTAGTTGAAGCCCACTTGGGGGGCGGGCAGTTGGGCGAGCACCGGTGCCGTGCCGGGGTTGAGGTGGCGCAGCAGTCCGTGACCGAGCCCGTCGCCGGGAATCGCGCGGGACTGCTCCTTCACCGTCTTCAGCAGCGCCCCGGCCGCAGGTCCCCCGGCCAGCGCGTCGTCCATGTCGACGCCGGTCAGGTCGAGCCGCACCGGGTGGGCGCTGGTGAACCAGCCGACCGTGCGGGAGAGGTCCGCGTCGGACAGGGGAGCGCGGCCGTGGCCCTCCACTTCCACCAGCAGCGCGCCCCGGGTGCCGGACCACGAGCGGGCGACCGCGCCCGCCAGGGTGGCGAGCAGCACCTCGTGGACGCCGCAGTGGAAGGTGCCGGCGGTACGGCCGATGAGGTCGTGGGCCGAGGCGCCGGACAGGGTCCAGGAGCGGTGTCGGAGGGTGGCGGCGGTGTCCCGGGCCGGGTCGAGCGGGCGGGTGCCGATCAGGGCATGTCCGCCGCCGTCACCGGCCCCGGTGCCTTCGCCGTCGCCTCGGCCGCTGCCGCCGTCACCGTCGTCCGCTCCGGCGCCCTTTCCGTCACTTCGGTCGCTGTCGGCGCCTCGGTCGCTGTCGGCGGCCAGCAGTTCCCGCCAGCCGTCCAGTTCCGCGAGGCGCGTCTCGTCCTGTGCCTCGGACTCCAGCAGCGTGGCCCAGCGCCGGAACGACGTGGCCACCGGGTCCAGTTCCGCGACCCGGCCCGCCGCGGCCGCCTCGCACGCCGCCCGCAGATCGGGCAGCAGAATCCGCCACGACACCCCGTCCACCACCAGGTGGTGCACGACCAGGACCAGCCGGCCGGCCCGCTCCGCACCCGCGTCCACCCACACCAGCCGCACCATCACCCCGGCCACCGGATCCAGCCGGTCCGCCGCCTCCCGAGCCGCACGCTCGACGGTGTGGTCGGGGTCCTCGTCGGTCCGGGGCTCGACCCGAGTCACGAGGCCGGTGGCGTCCGTGGTGCCGCGGCCCGCGACCACGAGGGCCGGCGCGTCGGCCGCCGTCCGGGCCCGCAGCATGTCGTGGGTGTCCAGGAGGGTGGCGAGGGCGGTGGCGAGCGTCTTCTCGTTCAGCGCCGGCGGCGCGGCGACGACCGCCCACTGTGCGAACCCGGGCCGGGTCGCGGCGCGGCCCAGGGCGCGCATGACGGGTGTCCAGGGCACTTCGCCCACGCCGTCCTCGGGCTTGGTGGGGGCGCTCTTCCCGGCCGGCCGGGCGGCGAGCGCGAGCCGTTCGGGCGTCCGCAGGTCGAACACCTGGCGCGGGGTCAGGGTCCAGCCGGCCCGTGCGGCCCTGGCGACGACCTGCATCGAGGTGACGGAGTCCCCGCCGAGGTGGAAGAAGTCGTCCTCGGCGCCGACCCGTTCCAGGCCCAGGACGGCCGCGAGGATCTCGCACAGGGCGCGCTCGGCGTCGGTGCGCGGCTCACGTCCCGTCACCCGGCCCGCGAAGTCCGGTGCGGGCAGTGCCTTGGAGTCCACCTTGCCGTTGGCGGTCAGGGGCAGCGCGTCGAGCACGATCAGGGCGGCCGGGACCATGTGGTCGGGCAGCACCCTCGCCAGCTCCCCGCGCAGCGCCTCGGCGTCCGCACCGGCACCGTCGGGGACGACGTACCCGACCAGCCGCTTCTCCCCGGGCC
>NZ_BAABIG010000110.1:0-13264 GCF_039542605.1 Streptomyces ziwulingensis | reverse complement strand
ACCGCCCGCAGCGCGGCCGACTCGTTCGGATAGTCACCATGGACCTCGGCGACCATACGGACCGCTCGTTTGCGCAGCTCAACGGGATAGGAGGAGGGACGTGCCATGACTCAATCCTTTCACGGAATCGAGTCTCCACCGAACCCGGAACGGTTCACCCTGACCCTGCGCAGAAGCCGCTGGCCCAGCCGCATCGCCACCACCGCTGCCTTCGCCCTCCTGCCCGGCCTCATCAGTCCCATCACCGCTCTCGCCGAGGACGCTCAGCCTCTGGGCCGCCCGAACGCGCCGAAGCAGGTATCGGTCAAGACGGTCCCGTTGAAGCCGAAGAAGACGGCGACCTCCCTGGAGATCGCTCGGCAGGAAGCAGCCGACGAGAAGGCCGCCGCCCGCGCCGTACGGGACCAGGACGCCACCGTGACCTGGCCTGCCGCGGCGACCACGACGCTGACCATGCCCTCCAGCGGCGCAACCACGGCAAAGGCGGGCTCCCTGCCACTCTCCCTGGCCGCGCCCGCCGGCACTGTCGCGCGGACCAAAAAGACGGCACAGTCGATCGAGGTCAAGGTGCTCGGCCGCAAAGAGACGAAAGCACTCGGCATCAAGGGCCTTGTTCTCGCCGTCACCGGCCCTCGCGGCGGAGCCGTGGAGCTGGGAGTCGACTACTCCGCCTTTTCCAAGGCCTACGGCGGGGACTGGGCCGGCCGTCTGACCGCCCACCAACTGCCGCACTGCGCGCTCACCGGCACCGGCAAGGCCTCCTGCGGTACGACGACCCCGGTGGCCACCGACAACGACCGCGGCACCCACACCCTCCGCACCCAGCTCGCCTTCACCTCGGATTCTGGCGCGACGACAGCGACGGCCGAAGGCCAGACCGTACTGCTCGCACTGGTGGCCGGTACCCAGTCCGGCGGCGGCGATTACAAGGCCACGGCGCTGTCCGCCTCCTCCACCTGGGAAGCCGGAGGCTCCTCGGGCACCTTCACCTGGAACTACCCCCTCAAGACCCCGCCGGCTGCGGCCGGTCCCACACCTGATCTGGCCATTTCCTACGACTCCGGCAGTGTGGACGGGCGGACCGCCAACACCAACAACCAGGGCAGCCAGATCGGTGAGGGCTTCGATTTGACCTCGTCCTACGTCGAACGCAAGTACGGCTCGTGCGACGACGACGGCCAGGACGACAAGTACGACTTGTGCTGGAAGTACGACAACGCCTCACTCGTCCTGAACGGAAAGGCCACCGAACTCGTCAAGGACGACACCACCGGCACCTGGCGCCTCAAGGACGACGACGCCTCCCTCGTCACCCACTCCACCGGGGCCGACAACGGCGACGAAGGCGACGCCGGTACCGACGGCAAGGGCGAGTACTGGACCGTCATCACCGGCAACGGCACCAAATACGTCTTCGGCCTGAACAAGCTCGATGGCGCCGCCGGTGAACGCACCAACAGCGTCTGGACCGTGCCCGTCTACGGTGACGACACGGGAGAACCCGGCTACAGCAGCGGCACCACGCTCAGCGACCGGGCCAAGACCCAGGCATGGCGCTGGAACCTCGACTACGTCGAGGACACCAACGACAACGCCATGAGCTACTGGTACACGGCCGAGACCAACCACTACGACACCCTCGGTGACGACTCCACCGGCACCGCCTACACCCGCGGCGGATACCTCACCAAAATCCTCTACGGCCAGCGGGCCGGATCCCTGTTCACCGCCACCCCCGCCGCCTCCGACAAGGTCACCTTCACCTACGCCGAGCGCTGCACCCGCGAAGGCACCGACTGCGACGAGCTGACAGAGTCCACCAGCCCGCGCTGGCCGGACGTGCCCTTCGACGCCATCTGCAAGGACGGCGACAAATGCACCGGCAACAACGGTCCCACCTTCTTCACCCGTAAAAGACTGACCGGCGTCACCACCTACGCCTGGAACGCGGCCCTCACCCCCAGCGCCGACTTCCAGCCCGTGGACTCCTGGAAACTCACCCAGACCTACGCGGACCCCGGCGAGAGCGGCGACTCCGCCGACCAGTCCCTGGAACTGAAGTCTCTGCAGCACACCGGCGAACACGGCACCGCATTGTCGATGGACCCGGTCACCTTCACCTACGAGTTCCTCACCAATCGCGTCGACGGGAGCAAGGACAACATCCTCCCGCTCGCCAAGCCGCGCCTGACCGGCATCACCAGCGAAACCGGCGGGAAGACCGCCGTCAACTACGCCGCCACGGAATGCGTCGCAGGGCAGACCATGCCCAGGCCCGACCAGAACACCGGCACGTGCTACCCCGTGTTCTGGCGGCCCAACGGTGGTGACGTCGACGCAACCCTGGACTGGTTCCAGAAGTACCCCGTCACCGCGGTCAACACCACCGACGAGACGGGTGCTTCCGGCACAATCACCGACACCTACCAGTACTCCGGCGGCGCCTGGCACTACGACGACGACCCCATGACGCCGGAGAAGGAACGCACCTGGTCCATATGGCGCGGCTTCGAAAAGGTCACCCATCTCACCGGCCCCGCCAACGGGACCCAGAGCAGAACCGTGACCGCCTACATGCGCGGCATGAACGGTGACCGCCTGCTGAAGGACGACGGCAAGACCCTGGACCCCGACGCCCGCCGAACCGCCAAGAGCAGCGGCATCAAGGCCGCCGCGCTCACCGACGCGGATCAGTACGCAGGCTTCACCCGCGAAACCGTCACCTACAACGGCGCGGATGAGATCACCGGCACCATCAACGACCCCTGGTCCCGGAAGACTGCCACCCAGCACAAGTCCTACGCCGACACCGAGGCCTACTACGTCCGTACCGGCGCCACTCACACCCGTACCCGCATCACCAGCGGCAGCCAGCCCGCCGACCGCACCCGCACCACCGCCACCACCTACGACGACTACGGCATGCCCGCCACCGTCGAAGACCAGGGCGACGACGCGGTCAGCGGCGACGAGACCTGCACCCGCAACTGGTACGCCCGCAACGTCGACGCAGGCCTGACCTCCCTGGTCTCCCGCACCCGCACCACCGCCAAGTCCTGCACCACCGCCGACAGTTCTCTCGACCTGCCGGCCGACTCCATCAAGACCGGCGACGTCATCTCCGACGCCGCCACCACCTACGACGCCACCGCCACCTGGAGCGCGGACCAGACCCCCACCCGCAGACTGCCCCGCTGGGCCGGCCGCGCCACCGGCTACACCACCACCGGACAGCCGACCTGGCAGAAGGCGAGCACCACCACTTTCGACACCCTGGGCCGGCCCCTGGTCGTCACGGACACCAACGACGCACAGGTCAGCACGACCCTCTACACCCCCACGGACACCGGCCCGCTGACGGCCACCGCGGCCGCCGACGCGAAGAACTACACCACCAAGAGCGTCCTCGACTTCGCCACCGGCGCCGCCCTCAAGGTCACCGACCCCAATAACAAGATCACTGAATCCACGTACGACAGCCTCGGCCGCGTCACCCAGACCTGGCTCGCCAACCGACTCCGGATCGCCAGCGCCACACCGAACTACAAGTACGAATACCACCTGTCCAACGAAGCGGCGTCCTGGGTTGCCACCAGCACCCTCACCCCCACCGCCTCCGGCTACAACACCTCCTACACCATCTACGACTCCCTCTTGCGCGCACGAGAGACTCAGACCCCCTCCCCCTCCGGTGGTCGCATCGTTGCCCTGACCCAGTACGACGCCCGTGGCCTGGCCGACTCGACTCTGAGTGACATCTGGGACGCCGCCAACGCACCGTCCGGCACTCCGGCCACCATCGAAGGCGGCCAGGCCCCGATACAGGTCGACACGGCCTACGACGGAGCCGCCCGAGCCGTCACCAGTGAAACCAAGATCAAGAGCGTCCTCCACTCCACCACGACCACCACCTACCAGGGCGACCGCGTCCTCCAGACCGCCCCCGACGGCGGCCAGGCCACCGCCACCCTCACCAACGCCCTCGGCCAGACCACTGAGACCCGTCAATACGCCTCACCCGAGCCGATCGGCTCCTACAACCACACCCGCTACACCTACACCCCCGCCGGCCAGCAGCAGAGCATCACCGCCCACGACAACAGCGCCTGGTCCTACACCTACGACCTCCACGGCCGCCAGACCACCGCCACCGACCCCGACAAGGGCACCACTCAGACCCACTACAACACCCTCGACCAGGTCGACTGGACCCAGGACGCGGAGAACCGCAAGCTCCTCTACGCCTACGACGCACTCGGCCGTAAGACCGACCTATGGCAGATCGACAACACCGCCGCGAACAAGCTCGCCCACTGGGGCTACGACCAGGTCGCCAAGGGCCAACAAGACACCGCCACCCGCTACGTCGGCGGCACCAGCGGCAAGGCCTACATCCAGAAGACCACCAAGTTCGACGGCCTCTACAACGCCACCGCCAGCCAGATCACCCTCCCCGCCGACGACCCCCTCGTGACGGCGGGTGTTCCGCAGACACTGAAGTTCGACGCCTCGTACAACGCCGCCAATCTGCCGTCCGGCATCGGCGACCCGGCCGTCGCCGGCCTGCCCTCCGAGGGCATCACTCCCGCCTACGACACCCTCGGCAACCCCAAGACCGTCACCGGCACCACCGGCTACCTCCTGGGCGCCGCCTACTCCGAACTCGGCGACCCCACCACGCTCACCGTGGGCACGGACGACACCAGCTCCGCCCGCAAGGCCTACCTCAACTATGCCTACGAGACCGGCACCCGCCGCCTGACCAGGTCTTACGTCACCGACGACACACACGGCTACATGCCGCAGGACCTCCACGTCACCCAAGACCTCGTCGGCAACGTCACCTCCCTCAGCGACGCCGCTACCCTCGGCGGCACCGCCCAGGCCGACAACCAGTGCTTCACCTACGACGGCTACAGCCGCCTGACGCAGGCATGGACCCCCAAGACCGCCGACTGCTCCACCAGCGCACGCACCACCGCCAACCTCGGCGGCGCCGCCCCCTACTGGACTTCCTACACCTACACCGACGCCGGACAACGCAACACCGAAACCCAAAACACCACCACCGGCACCCAAACCACCGACTACACCTACGGCACCACCACCGGCCAGCCCCACCCCCTGACCACCACATCAGGCACCACGAAGGCTACTTACACCTACGACAAGACCGGCAACACCACCCACCGCCCCGGCACCAGTACCACTCAGACCCTCGTCTGGAACAGCGAAGGCCACCTCGCCGGCCTCACCGAGGACACCAAGCAGACCAACTACCTCTACGACGCCGACGGCAACCTCCTCATCCGCCGCGCCATCGGTGATGGCGACACCATCCTCTACCTGGGCGACACCGAAGTCCGCCTGACAGTTAAGGGCACCACCAAGACCCTAACCGGCACCCGCTACTACACCGCCGGCAGCCAGACCATCGCAGTACGCACCAGCACCGCCGGCACCAGCAGCAGCAAACTGGCTTTCCTCGCGAGCGATCCCCATGGCATCGCGGGCCTCACCCTGGATGCCACCACCTGGGCCATTACCAAGCGCTACACCACCCCCTTCGGCGCCACACGCGGCACCTCTCCCACCACCTGGCCGGATGACAAGCGCTTCCTCGGCAAGACCGAAGACATCACCACCGGCCTCACCCACATCGGCGCCCGCGACTACGACCCCACCACCGGCCAGTTCATCAGCGTCGACCCGCTGCTGGAGGTCGACAAGCACCAGACGCTGAACGGCTACAGCTACGCCGTCCAAAATCCCGTCAGCCACAGCGACCCCACCGGCCTAGGTCTCGCCTGCGGCCCAGGCTTCGACGTCGGCTGCGGCAGCGGCGTTGTCACCCACGGAGACGGAAGCCTCTCCAAGAACGGCGACCCCACCGGCGGCGGCGTCGCACCCGGTTGGGGAACTCATAGTGGTGGGACTGCACAGGCGAGTGGTGGGGCCACCGGAATAGGTAGCACTAGGGGCTGTTTGAAGTTCGGATTTTTGTGAGGCTCGCTGGTGTGCTGGCCTGGGCTGATAGAACTCGTGCGTGGCGCGTTTTGATGTGACGGATGCCGAGTGGGCGTTGATCGAAGGGCGTCTGCCGGTGGCGGCGACGGGTCCGCTGCCTCGGCGGGTGCGGGATCAGTTCAACGGTGTGCTGTGGAGGTTTCGCACCGGCAGTGGCTGGCGTGATGTCCCGGAGCGCTACGGGCCCTGGTCCACGGTGTACTCGCGGTTCAGAGCCTGGTCGAAGGCCGGGGTGTTCCAGGCGCTGATGGACAGTCTGATCGCTGAGGCCGCTGCCCGCGGGCAGGTCGGGCTGGAACTGGTCAGTGTGGATTCCACGGTCGTGCGGGCCCATCACGAATCGGCAGGTCTGGCGATCGCCGGGGAGACCCTGGACGCACTCGAACAGGCGCTGACCGAGGAAAAGGGGGTTCCGCTGCCGGAGCAGGGACCGGTCCTGCGGGTGATGTGCCGCCGTCGGTGCCCGGTGCGGGCGACTCGCAGGAGGGCCGGGAGCGGTCCGCGGCACGGCGCCGTCGCCGGACACGGAAGAAGGCGGCCGGGCTGGGCAGGTCCAGAGGCGGGCTGAGCAGCAAGGTCCACGCCGCGGTCGACGCGGCGGGACTGCCGCTGGTGCTCGTGCTGACCCCTGGCCAGGCGGCGGACTGCCCGCAGTTCCAGGTGGTACTCGGCCGGATCCGTGTCGCAGGGCCCAGTGGCCGCCCGCGCACTCGGCCCGGGGCGGTGGCCGCCGACAAGGCCTACTCGTCCAAGGCCATCCGTGCCTACCTGCGCGGACGCGGGATCACCGCAGTCATCCCGGAAAAGAACGACCAGGCTGCCAACCGCCGGAAGAAGGGATCGGCCGGCGGCCGGCCCGTCGCCTTCGACGCGGACCGCTACAAACAGCGCAACACCGTGGAGCGCTGCTTCCAGAAGATCAAGACCTGGCGCGGGCTCGCCACCCGCTATGACAAGTCCCCCGAAAGCTATGAGGCAGGACTTCACCTCCGGGGATCGCTCATGTGGCTCAAGCAGCTCACCTCAACCACATGATCCGAACCCCCAACAGCCCCTAGTAGCGATGGTGATAGCGGCGGTTTCGCAGGCTGGCTGAAAGGTGCCGTAGACACCGTAGTGAACTACGGCTCATCAATCTTCACGCAGCCGGAAGTCTGGTGGGGTGCCGCCGAAACCGGCGGCAGCTTGGCCCTGATGGGCCTCAGCGCAGGAGTCACAGAAGGTGCCCTAGGCCTGTGCCTTACCGGGATCGGCTGTCTAGCCGGCGCTCCCATCGCTGCGGTCGGCGCGGCTGGAATCGGTGTTGGCGCGTTCGGCGTGAAGGACGGCGTCGGGCGTATCAATAACGGACTGGGTAAGGCATTTAACGAGGCTAGCGCGGACAGCGCCGCCGGGAGCGGTAAGGCTCCAGACCTCGGTGCGCAGAACCCAGATATCATCTGGAAGACAGATAAGTACGATGGCTGGCAGCACGTCCTAGAGCGGCACAGAATCGGCGGCGAATTGTATAATCCCGAAACCAAGGGCGCATTCCTGGGGAAAGGGAGGAAGGTGCAGCAGTGGATCCAGCAGGTTGTGAAAAACAATCCGGCAAGAGATAACAGTGATGGCGGGCGTGACGGCTACGCTTACGAGGGCAGAGTGAACGCAGGGTCGGATGGGGTTGGAATTTTGAGTCGAATGCAAAGTCGAGGGCTGGCATCTAATAGGGCCTACGGAATCAGGGTAGTGCTCAATAATGACGGCAGCCTGAGGACAGCCCACCCCGTCCCCTGATAAAATCCGCTACCAGCCGCACTCGGCCCGCATCGATCCTCAGGTGCGGGCTCCGGTGGCCACCTAAGAGTACAAAACCAAAAGCATCACATCCAAACTTTGGGAATCTCATGTTTAAAATCTCCTTTTCTTCAGAATCAATGAAGCGGCCGAGGCCGCAGCAGATTGAACAACTCGCGTCGGCCAGTGAAATGGATCTGCGTTATGAATATTTCGAAACGGACGTAAGTCTCACCGTAAAAGGGTTTGGAACCGAGGAATTCCCTGGAACCCCAGCCATCGACTTTATATTTTGCATACTCATTGCCGCCTCGGATGTCCGGAAAGGGAATATTGGAAAAGTAACCTTCACCGAGAATGACATGGTAGTTCAGTTCGCACCGTCAGGCCTAGACGTCTCTGTAGTCCGTTCTTGGGATTCGCTGCACGGACTATGCGAAATCGGTGAGTTCTTTTCTGGGGCTATTGAATTCTGTGGCGAGCTTTTGCAGTGTATTGTGCAGAATTTTCCGGCATTTCGCAGAAATCCTGCACACTCGAAACTGGTCGGAATGCTTGCCGACCTGAGGTAACGCCTGAAGTTGGCACCTTCCAACCACTGCACGAATCAGGAGCCGGTACGGCGGTGTCGCACGGCACTGGGCTCTGTATCTGCTCCGCGCCCCTTCCGGGATGCCGATCCGGTGGGCGCTGGCCGGCCCGGGACCCGGCGAACGCGAGGTCCCGGCCGCCAGGGACCCCGTGACCGCGGGGCCCCGAGCGCTCACCGCTCAGCCGGCGTGGAACGCCTTGTCGACGGTCAGCGTGTCCTCGTACAGGTGCAGGCGGACGATCCGGTTGTCGTCGACCATCAGGTGTATGGCCGCCAGTGTGGTGAACTCCGTCCCTGTGGCCAGGACGGTGTGCGTCCCCACCGCCAGCAGCACCACGTCACCACCGTCGACGATGACGCGTTCCAGCACGACCTCGCTCTTGCCGGGCTCGAAGTGCGGCTACATCGTGCTGAAGTACGGCGCGACCTCCTCCCGGCGGGTACGGCGCCCGGTCCAGGACAGCGTGTCACTGCCAGGGACGTACCAGTCGATCTCCTCGGCGAACAGTTCTTGGATGCCGTTGGGGTCCTGCTTGCCGAGGCGCTCCACGAACTTCTCGGCCTCTCCCGGCCCGGCACTCGCCAGTGGGCAGACGCGGGTGCCGTGCCGGTGCCGTTCACCTGGTGGCGGGGACGGCTTCCTCGCCGGGGTCCGTGTTCTGCTCCGTGGAGGACGGTGGAGTGCTGGGGTTGTCCGGTTCGCCGCCGGCGTCGGTGCGGCTTTCGGGGGCGGTGAGTCCCGGGGCGGGGGCGGTGCGGTCGTCGAGGGTGATGGTGACCGGCTGGCCGTTGGGGGTGAGGGCGGTCAGGCTCTCCTCGATCCGCTCGTACACGGTGGCGGTGAGCTCCTGGTCGCCGTCGCCGTCGCGGGCGGTGTGCGTGATGGAGTGCAGACTGATCAGCAAGGCGATCAGGGAGCGGCCGGACAGCGCGGCGCGGATCCGTTCGTCTCCCTCGTCGGCGACCTGCGGCGGTACGCGGAAGTGCGGGTGCCGTCCGGCGTGGGCGGTGATGAATTCCCAGATGTCGCGGTGGCACAGCAGGCTCGCGGAGGAGACCCGGGCCGCCGTCTTGAGCAGGGTGCGGTGCTCCTCGGTGACCTGAGGGGCAGTGGTCTCGGCGGTGGCGTCGGGCTGGGGCCGCAGATCGTCCACGGTGGCGCGCATGGCCGCGATCTCCTGCTGGAGGGAGGCGAGCGCGGACCGGGTGTCCTCCAGGGCGGTGCCGACCTCCTGCCTGAAGTCCCCGGCCGCTTCGCGCGGCAGGCCGGGGACGTCCGGCTGGTCGCCGGCAGGACTGGCGCCGGAGGGGTTCAGGGTGCCGGACGCGGGGGCGGGGTCCTTGAGGAAGTCGGTGAGGGCCTCGCGGACGGCCTGGCGGAGCGCGTCCAGGGACAGTGCCGGGCCGGGTGAGGAGTCCTGGTCACCGATGCGCTGCGCCGGGATGGCGGGGTGGAGGGGATTGTCTTCCGGGGGGCCGTCCGGTCCGGTGAGGGTGGTGACCGGAGTGGTGCTGGTGTGGCCGCTCTCGGGTCCGGATGCCTCCCGCGGGGCCAGGGCGCCGGAGGACGGGTCGGCCGGCGGGGGAGGGGCGGCCGGGGTGGAGTCCGCGAGTACGGCGCGGACCTCCCGCAGTTCGGTGCGCAGCTGGGCGACGACGTCGTGGACGGCGCTGGTGAGCGACTCTCCGTTGGAATTCAGTTTGTTGTAGACGTCGCGGAAGTTCGCGCGCATCCGGCCGAGTTCGTCGACGACCTCCTTCATAGTCTCCCCGTGGGCGGCCCGGCCGGCCGACTCCAGCTTCTCGACGCTCTTGTCGAGCGCGTCCCGGAGGTTCTTGTCCGTGTGCATGACGGCGGTGTGGAGCATCGTCAAGGTGTTGGTGAGGTCCGGGTTCGGCTGGCGGGAGACCATCATTCTCCATTCCGTCGCGTTCGGTAGTCGTGCGAGTTCGCTGCGTATGCTGCCGCGTGGGGACTCCGCCGCGAGGGAAGATCGCCTCAACTGGCGCGAGAACAGCGGTCATACAGGCTGAAATTCGCCGGATCGGGACTGATGTCCGAACCGGCAGGATGTCGGTCGGACTGTCCAAGACACTCGCATCATGAGCACCCCGCGCCGCCGTCTCGACACCGGTCCGGGCACCCCGGACACCACCGCGGCCACGATGGAGACAGCGCCCCGGCTGCTGTCGGCGGAGTGGGCGCGGCCGGGCGCCGGCCCCGGGCGCGGGGAGAACACCCGGACGCGTCCGCCCGCCGGACGGGCCGCCGGGCATTGGGCACGGATCCGGTCTCAGCAGCACTGGTCCGGGGCCCTGAGGGGGCGAGGTACGGACACCATCAGGACGTGAGCCTCAGGGATGCGGGGCAGCGAGGCCAGAACCCCGCAGCAGCTCGCTGATGACCGTCAGACGCCGGCAGGGGGCCGTGATGACCAAGACCCTGAACACCACCAGCAGCAGCGAGCAGCCGGCCCTGGAGTTGTCGGGCGTCGACCTGGCCCGGGTCGCGCTGCACCAGGCTCGCGAGGCCGCCAAGGCCCTCGGGGAGTCCGGCACCCCCAAGGCGAAACGCCGGACCGGGACGACGACCGGGAGCCGACCGGGTTCGCCGCCGTGCTCCAAGGCCTGATGGCCAACCGGGCCTGGAACGTCCCGGCAGCCGGCGGAAGCATCCTGGACCAGTGACCGGCCATCGGGCCGCTCTCTCCCCGAAGCTGGCCACACACGCCCAGGCGACCGCCTTCCACCCGGAGACGGGCCATCTGGACCTGCGCCCGTCCTTCTCTGAACTACGAGTGATGGTGATGCACCAGGCATGCCTGAGATGAGCATGCGGGCAGCATCCCTGGTGACGCCGTTAGCTCAGAAATATTTGACCGATCGTTTCAATATCTTCTAGAGTTCGACTGTGGCCAGAACCAAGGAATTTGACCCGGACGCCGCACTGCAGTCAGCCCTGGAGTTGTTCTGGCAGCGTGGCTACGAGGCGACCTCGATGGCGGACCTTGTCGAACGCCTCGGCATCGGGCGCGCCAGCATCTACGCGACCTTCGGCAGCAAGCACAAGCTCTATCTGAAGGCGCTGGACCGGTACAACGAAAGCCAAGATGCGGGTCTTCTGTGCGAACTGTCACAGCCGGGCCCGGCACTGCCAGTCGTACGGACGGTGGTACGGCGTTTCGCGGCCGAGGCGAGCTCCAACGATCAGCGTGGCAAAGGGTGCTTCGTCACCAACACTGCGACCGAGCTGGGTGCGCAAGACCCGGTGGCGGCCCGCCGGGTCGAGGCGAGCTGGGCCCACATCGAGACTTTGTTGCACTCGGCGCTGGTACGAGCCCGCGCACAGGGCGAACTGTCCGCTGATCGCGATCCGCAGACGCTCGCACGGATGCTGCTGGTGCTGATGCAAGGCCTGCGGGTGGTCGGCAAGGTGTCGGACGACCCCGGCCGGGTGCGGGACGCGGCCGAGCAGGCACTGTCGCTGCTGGACTGAGCAGCAGTACCTCTGCGAAGGGCCTTCAGGGGCTAATTACAGAATGGTCAGTCAAGAATCCGCGGGAGAAATGACCGTCACGCAGAGGTGGAACGCGACCCCCGCGGGCGCATCGACGGCGCCCGGCCCTGCCTTCGCGCTGCTCGGCATCGTACAGTTATCGCTGATCTTCGCGCTCACTTCGCTCACCGTGCCGCTACCTCGGATCGGCCGCGAGTTCTCCCTCGACCGGGGCGACTTGATTCTCCTCAGCGCCGCTTACGGGTTGGCCTTCTCCGGACTGCTTCTCTTCGGCGGCCGGGTCGCCGACCGGTTCGGTGGGCGACGTGGCCTCTCCGCCGGGCTGCTTGTGTTCACTGCGGCGTCCCTTGCCGCGTTGCTCGTCCCGGGTCCGGAGACGCTGCTCACCGCGCGCTTCGGGCAAGGGGTCGGTGCGGCGCTGACCGCGCCCGCCGCCATGGCCGTGCTACCGGCGGTCTTCCCCCAACCTGCCGCGTATGGGAGGGCGATGGTCACCTGGGGTGGGCTTTCGGTCGTGGGCGCGACCGCAGGGAACCTGCTCTCCGGGGTCATCTCGGCGCTCGCGTCCTAGCGGCTGGCCTTCGCCGTCCCGGTCGCAGTGGGCGCTCTCGCCCTCGTCCTCGCACCGCGGATGCTTCCCCCAACCCCGGGCGGGGGAAGCCGCTCCCTGGATCCGCTTGGTGCGCTTCTCGCCACTGCCGGAATCGCCCTGGTCAGCTACGGCCTCGTTGTCACCGATGTGCATCCTTGGGGATCGTCGGCCGTCCTTGCACCCCTGCTTGTCGGAGCTGCGCTCCTCGTAGGGTTCTTAACCGCTGAGCGCCGCGCCGATGATTCTCTGCTCCCCCTCGAATTCCTCCGCGATCACCGCCGCGCCCTCGCGCTGGCCGCTATTGGTCTGACCGCTGCCGGGACCGCCACGACGTTCGTCCTGCTCTCGCTGCATCTCCAGCAGGACCGCGGCTGGTCGGCGCTGCAGACTTCCGCCGCCTTCGTTCCCTTCGCGGTGGCATTGCTCGTAACGGGTCGTATGACAGGCCGGCTCATTGCCAGGTACGGAGCATCGGCCGTTACCACCTCCGGACTCACTCTCTCCGCGACGGGTCTCGCGCTGCTCGCACTGACCGGTCTGGCACCGCATAGCCCGTATGTGTATGGACTCCTTCCTGGCCTACTCACGCTGCCGGCGGGCGGAGCCGCCAGCTTCGCGGGGGCTGCTGTCCTCGCGACAGACGGGGTGGAGCCGCAGCAGACCGGAGTCGCGGGCGGCGTCATGAACACCGCGATGGAACTGGGCCCCACCGTCATCTTCGCTGCCGTTGGACACGGCGTACCCCGCCGGGCGGGTCTAC
>NZ_BAABIG010000109.1:0-22043 GCF_039542605.1 Streptomyces ziwulingensis | reverse complement strand
CGTCGTGGACCCTTCCGCGCACATGGACTGGTACGGCGGTCCCACCGTCCTGGAGCACCTGGAGACCGTGCCGGTCAGCCATGACCTGGCGCACTGCCACGCCCGGCTGCCCGTGCAGTACGTGATCCGGCCGCAGACCGCCGAACTCCCGGACTACCGGGGGTACGCCGGTCAGATCGCCGCCGGCAGCTTCCGGGTCGGCGACGCGGTCACCGTGCTGCCGTCGGGGCGCACGACCACGGTCTCCGGCATCGACCTCCTCGGCGAGCGGGTCGACGTCGCCTGGACGCCGCAGTCGGTGACGCTGCTGCTGGCGGACGACATCGACGTCTCCCGGGGCGATCTGATCGTGCCCAGCGAGGACGCGCCGGCCACCTCGCAGGACGTGGAGGCCACCGTGTGCCACGTCGCCGACCAGCCGCTGACCGTCGGCCACCGGGTGCTGCTCAAGCACGGCACCCGCACCGTGAAGGCGATCGTCAAGGACATCCCCGCCCGGCTCACGCTGGACGACCTGTCCCTGCACCCGCACCCCGGGCAGCTCATCGCCAACGACATCGGCCGGGTGAAGATCCGGACCGCCGAGCCGCTGCCGGCCGACTCCTACGCCGACTCGCGGCGCACCGGCTCGTTCATCCTGATCGACCCCGGCGACGGCACCACGCTCACCGCCGGCATGGTCGGCGAGTCCTTCGCCGCGCCCGAGCCGGTCAAGGACGCGGCGGACGACGACGGGTGGGACTTCTGACCGTGCGCGTCCGCTGCTTTCCCGCGGGCCGGACGGGGACGGCACTCGCCGTTCCGTCCCTGTTCGTCACCCACAACGTGCGCGAGGCCGTCCGGCTCGCCGAGCGCGTGGTGCTGCCCTCCCGTCGCGGAGCTGTCCCAGGCCGCGGCCTGCTGGTGAGGAGCTGAGGCATCCCATGTCCCGACCGGTCCGCCCCGTCCTTCTGGTGATCGCCCACGGCAGCCGCGATCCGCGGCACGCCGCGACCGTCCACGCCCTGGTCCGCCGGGTCAGGTCGCTGCGCCCGGACGTCCGGGTGGAGACCGGCTTCCTGGACTTCAACGTGCCCTCCGTGCCGGGCGTCCTGGAGTCCCTGGCCGCGGCGGGCGTCCGGGACGTGGTCGCCCTCCCGCTGCTGCTGACCCGCGCCTTCCACGCCAAGGCGGACATCCCGGCGGTCCTGGCGGCCGCCCCGGCCGGGCTGCGCGTGCGGCAGGCGGAGGTGCTCGGCCCGTCCCCGCTGCTGGTCTCGGCGCTGGAGCGGCGCCTGTACGAGGCGGGCCTCACGCCCGCCGACAAGTCCTCGACCGGGGTCGTACTGGCCTCGGCGGGGTCCAGCGACCCGGAGGCGATCGCGGTGATCGCCGACCTCGCGCGGGAGTGGCGGCACACCGGTTGGCGCGCCGTGCGGCCCGCGTTCGCCTCCGCGTCCCTTCCCCGCACCGAACAGGCCGTCCGCGAACTGCGCGACCTGGGCTGCGCGCGGGTCGCCGTCGCCCCCTACGTGCTGGCCCCCGGCTTCCTGCCGGACCGCATCGCGCGCGGCGCCGCCGGGGCCGACGTCCTCGCGGACGTCCTCGGCCCGGCGCCGGAGGTGGCCCGGCTGCTGCTGGCGCGGTACGAGCAGGCGCGGGCGCGGGCCCGAGGACGGATGCCGGGGCCGGTGGCGGTGGCGGTCGGCGCCTGAGGGGCGTCCCCGGCGGACGTACTCACTCGCCGGTCAGCTCCACGAGTTTCACGACGGTGTTCCAGTTGCGCGTGGTGGCGACGACGCCCTTGGTGACGCGCGGCCTGGCGAGGGCCTCGGCGAGCCTGGAGCGGCCGAGTCCGTCCGGGGCGTACAGGTACAGGGCGCGGTCGCCGAGGCGGAACTCCTCGGGGAGATGGGCGGCCCGGTCGATCCCGGCGAAGCGCTCCTCGTCGACCGGGGCGGAGAAGTAGGTGACGTGGAGCTGTCTGGGCTGGAGGCCGGCGGCCGGGAACGGACAGCCGTCGGCGACCGCCCGCAGATAGGCGTGGTCGCGCACGATCACGTCGGCGGCGAAGCCGAAGCGTTCCTCGATCGCGGCCGCCAGCCCGACGGCCAGGGACTCCTCGTCACCGCTCCCGGCCGCGAACACGGCCTGTCCGCTCTGCAGATGGGTGCGTACGGCCGTATGGCCGAGGCTCTCGACGAGGGTGCGCAGGTCGGCCATCGGGAGCTTCCTGCTGCCGCCCACGTTGATCCCGCGCAGCAGCGCGGCGTACATCGTCGTCATGGGCACACCCTAAAACGGCTACCGGGCGGGCAGTTCCGCCTCGATCAGGTCGGCCGCGCGGCGGGTGCCGCCCTCCTCGGCCATCTCCGCCTGGATGTCCTTCAGCCGGCGGGCCGTCTCCGGGTCGTCGACCAGGGCGAGGGCGGCCGTGCGCAGCGCCTCGGCGGTCGCCTCCTCGGTGGTCAACTGCCGGGCCACCCCGAGCGCCTGGAGCATGTCCGCGTTGCCGAACTGGTCCACCGCCTGCGGTACGGCGATCATCGGGGTGGCCGTGGCCAGGCCCTCCTGACTGCCACCGGCCCCGGCGTGGGTGACGAAGAGGTCGGCCTGTCTCAGCACCGCGAGCTGCGGCACCCAGGAGTGCACCTCGACGCCGTCGGGCACCTCGCCCAGTTCGGCGGGGTCGACGTGCCGGCCGATCTGGAGCACCAGGTGCCAGCCGGGCAGCGCGCCGAACGCCGCCACGCACCGGCGGTAGAACTCCGGCCGCTTGGTGAAGGACGACCCCAGTGAGACGAGGACGACCTTCCGCGCGTCCTCGGGCCGCCGCCACTCCCCCTCCGCCGCGCGGTCCCCCTGGCAGGCGCCGACGAAGGAGTACACCGTCTCGTCCACCCGGTCGGCGTTCGGCTGGAGCGCCTTCGGGATCAGCACCAGCGAGCGGGCGGGGTGGCCGCCGAAGGTGTCGGGGTCCTGGTCGATCCCGTTCTCGTCCAGCCAGGCCTGGAAGCGGGCGTAGTACGCCTTGCCGCGTTCCGTCCCGCGCGGCTCCTCCCACATCGGCTTCGCCACCTCCTCCTCGTAGCCGCGCCAGGCGACGAGGTTCGGGGAGAGGGAGACGGCGGGCACGCCCCAGCGGTGGGCGAGGACACGCGCCGGGTAGGAGGTGATGTCGTGCAGGACGAGGTCCGGTTCGTCGCCCCGGTACGCCGCGACGAGCTGCGGGAGCGCCTGGACGGCGTCGTCCAGGAACGGCTCGACGTTGTCCAGCAGGGTGCTCCCCCATGCCTCCGGGTCGGCGTCGGGGCCCGGCAGCGTGGAGTTCCACAGGACGGGTTCGGCACCGGCGCCGGCGACCTTCTCCGCGAAGGCGGGCGGAATCGCGTACGTCACCCGGTGCCCCCGGGCGACCAGCTCACGGATCACCTCCAGGCTGGGATTGACGTGGCCGTGCGCGGCGACGGAGAACATGGCGATGTGGGCGGGGGTGCTGTGAGCGGAGGTGGTACGAGCGCGACTGGTCATGCCGACGACAGTAAGCGAGACGATACGTCTCGTGCAATAGATTTACGTCGTCGGTGCGCCGCCCGCTCACCGCTGGTAGCGGTCCAGCACCAGATTCCCGTCCTCCTCCAGCCGTTCCCGCAGTTCCCCGAGCCCGATCGCGCCGCTGTAGTACTCCTGGAACGCCGGCGTCGCCACCTTGTCCTTCCACTCCGGATACCCCCGCACCGACTGCGCCGGCGCCGACCGCAACCGCCCGGCGAGCGCCGTACCGACCGCCCACCCGTCCTCCCGCGTCCGCAGCGCGGGGTCCCGCAGCGCCGCGCTCCCGGTGGGCAGCATCCAGTCACCGAGCGCGAGCCGCACCATGTTGTGCGGCCGGAGCAGGAAGTCGACGAAGGCGGCGGCCTCCTTCTTGTGCGGACTCTCCGCGGCGACGGAGAGCGTCTGCGGGCTGACGCCCTGGATGAGCCCGTCCTCCCCCGCGGGAGCGGGCAGCACCCGCCAGTCGAACCCCTCCGGCGCCTGCTGCTCGATCTGCTGGCGGTAGGAGAACCCGAGCGGCACCATCGCGTACTTCCCGGCGAAGAAGCCGGGCAGCGTGTCGGAGCCGCCGCTGCCCAGCGTCGTCGCGGAGGCGCTGCGGTCGGTGTTGACCTGGTCGTGGATGGTCCTCGGCACCACCTCGTCGCCCGCCTCGAAACGGACCGTCACCTTCCCGTCGGCGCCGCGGTGGAAGAGCTGCCCGCCCGTCGACAGCGACAGGTTGAGCGAGGCCGACACGGGTTCCTTCAGCGGCCAGGCCACCCCGTATCGCCCCGGACCGCTGAGTTCCTTCGTCACCTGCCGGAACTCCGCCCAGCTCCAGGGCCGTTCGACCGTGGGGACGCGGACGCCCGCCTCGTCGAGCAGTTCGGCGTCGGCGATCAGGACGCGCGGCTCCTGGAGGAACGGCACGCCGTAGATCCCGTCCTCGAAGGTGACGGTCTCCCAGCTCCGGGCGGGGATGTCCGACCGCAGCCGCCCGGGCAGCAGCTCGGTGAGATCGGCGAGGTAGCCGCCGTAGGCGAAGTCCGCGAGGTCGTCGGAGGCGTCGTGGATGATGTCCGGTGCCTCGCCGCCCTCGAAGGAGGTGAGGAGCTGGTCGTGGACGCTGTCCCAGCTTCCCTGCACGTACTCGACCCGGATGTCCGGATGGGCGGTGTTCCACTCCGCCACCAGCTCCTTGCTGACCGCCACGGACTCCTCCTGCCAGGCCAGCGACTGGAAGCGCAGCGTGATCCGGCCGTCGTCCGCCGCGCCGCCGCCGGAACAGCCCGCGAGCAGCAGGAGCAGTACGGCGATCACGGGGATCACGGGCATCGTCGTGCGCGTCGGAGGGATTTTCGTGCGCGGCCGGGAGGTGCCTGCGGTGGTGCGCATCAGCTTTTCACCGCCCCGGTGAGCATGCCGCCCGTGATCCTGCGCTGGATGAGGGCGAAGACGAGAAGGGAGGGCAGCGTGGCGAGGAAGGCCGCCGCGGCGAGCGGACCGAGGTCCGCGACGCCCTCGGCGCCGATGAAGTGCGTGAGCACCACCGGCAGTGTCTGTTTCTCCGGGGTCTTCAACAGCACCAGCGCGAAGAAGAACTCGTTCCACGCGGTGATGAACGCGAAGAGGGCGGTCGCCACGATCCCCGGCGCGAGGAGCGGCGCGGTCACCGACACCAGTGTCCGCAGCTTTCCGGCCCCGTCGACCGCCGCCGCCTCCTCCAGCTCGCGCGGCACGGCCCGCACGTACCCGGTGAGCATCCACAGCGCGAACGGCAGCGCCCAGACCACGTACACCGTCACCAGCCCCGGCACCGAGTCGATCAGCCGCAGGTTCTTCAGCACCAGGAAGAGCGGAATGATCACCAGCACGAACGGGAACGCCTGGCTGACCACCACCCAGCCGGTGGCCGCGGCGGTGAGCCGGGAGCGGTACCGGGCCATGACGTACGCCAGCGGCGTGGCGACCAGCACGGCGATCACCGCCGCGCCGACGGCGGCCAGCAGGGAGTTGAGCGCGGCGTGCAGCAGCGGCTGCTCGTCGAACGCCTGGCGGAAGTTGGCGAGCGTCGGGTCCTCGGGGATCCAGGTGGGGTGCAGCCCGGCCAGTTCCCGGGGCGGTTTGAAGGCGGTGGAGAGCAGCCAGAGGAAGGGGAAGGCGAGGAAGACCAGGTACGCCAGCAGCGCGGTGTACTGGAGTCCTCGCACCCGGGCCGAGGTCCTCACGCGTCCTCACCTCCCCTGAGCCGGCCGGCCAGGAAGACGGCGAGCAGGACCGAGATCACGGCGACCATCACACAGCCCATCGCCGCCGCGTAGCCGAACTGTCCATAGCGGAAAGCCTCCTCGTAGGCGAAGAGCATGGGCAGCCGGGTCCGCCCGCCGGGTCCGCCGCCGGTCAGCACGTAGACCAGGGCGAAGGAGTTGAAGTTCCAGATGAGGTTGAGCGCGGTGATGGAGAGCGCGACCGGTCTGAGGGCGGGCCAGGTCACCGTGCGGAACCGGCGCCAGGCGCCGGCGCCGTCGACCGCGGCGGCCTCGTGCAGTTCGCGCGGGGTGTTCTGCAGTCCGGCGAGGAGCGCGACCGTGGTCTGCGGCAGGCCCGCCCACACCCCGACGACGATGACGGCGGGCAGCGCGGTCGCCAGGCCGCTGAGCCAGTCCCGGCCGTCGCCGAGACCGAGGTCGCGCAGGGTCTCGTTGAGGATGCCGGCGTCCGGGTTGTAGACCAGCCGCCACATGATGCCGACGACGACCTCGGGCATCGCCCACGGGATGATCGCCAGGGCACGGGCCAGCCAGCGCAGCCGCAGCTCCTGGTCGAGCAGCAGGGCGAGGCCGAGGGCGAGCAGGAACTGCGGCACGGTGACGCCGACCGCCCACACCAGCCCGATCCGGAACGACTCCCAGAACAGGGTGTCGTGCAGCAGGTCCTGGAAGTTCAGGCCGCCGATCCACTGGGTGGGCTCGGTGCGGCCGGACTGGGCGTCGGTGAAGGCCAAGGAGACGCCGTAGAGCAGCGGGCCGACGCTGAGCACGAGGATCGGGATCAGGGCCGGCAGCACCAGGAACCAGGCACCGGGGCCGCCGGCGCGCGGTGGCCGCCCCGGGCCGGGCGCCCCGCGCCCGGGTTCTCGCACCCTCGCCTCGGTCGGCGGCACCACGGCATCAGCTCCTTCGCGGGTCGGGGCGGGCCACGTCATGCTCGTGAAGGCAACGTGCCCCGTCAAGGCACCACGTACCGGGCCCCACCTGTGCGGATGCGACACTGGCCGACGCGACGGGTGGGAAAACGGACAGGTGGGACACGGAGGCGGACGATGGACGAGGCGCGGGCGCGGGAGGTACTGGCGGCGGCGGGCGTGCTGCCCGGACCGGCGGAGCGGGCGCGGTTGCTGGCCCTGGGCGAGAACGCCGTGTTCGCCGCCGGTGACCTGGCGGTCAAGGTGGGGCGCGACGCCGAACTGCTGGACCGGGCGCGCCGCGAGCTGGCCGTCGCCGTCTGGCTGGAGGAGGCCGGGGTGCCGGCGGTCCGGGCCGCCGAACCGGAGGCGCGGCTCGTGGCCGGGCACCCGGTGACGGTGTGGCAGCGGCTGCCCGAGCCGGTGCGGCCCGCCGAGCCGCGCGACGTGGCGGAACTGCTCCGGCTGGTCCATGCGCTGTCCTCCCCCTCCTTCGTCCTTCCGGCCCGCGATCTGCTGGGCGGTGTGGAGCGCTGGCTGCGGCTCGCGGGCGACGCCGTCGACCCCGCGGACGCGGCGTATCTGCGGGAGCGCCGGGACGGTTTCGCGACGGCCGCCGCCGCACTCGTCCCGCATCTGCCGGCGGGCCCGATCCACGGCGACGCGCTGCCGCGCAACGTGCACGTCGGTCCCGACGGGCCGGTCCTGATCGACCTGGAGACCTTCTCCAGCGACCTGCGCGAGCACGACCTGGTGGTGATGGCCCTCAGCCGCGACCGCTACGGCCTGCCCGCCGAGGCGTACGCCTCCTTCACCCGGACCTACGGCTGGGACGTGCGCGACTGGGAGGGCTGCGCGGTGCTGCGCGGCGCCCGCGAAACGGCCAGTTGTGCCTGGGTCGCGCAGCACGCGCCGAGCAACCCCAAGGCACTGGCGGAGTTCCGCCGCCGGGTGGCGTCCTTGCGGGACGGGGACACGGCGGTCCGGTGGTACCCCTTCTGAACGCCGACCGGTTCCTCGGAGTGCCGGGTCAGACCCGCTCGTCGGCCGGCGCGCGCAGCGGCCAGGTGCCGTCGACCACGGCGGTGGCGTCGCCCTTGCGGCGCAGGAAGCTCTGGAAGTCGGCCGCCCACTCGGCGTACCACTCGATCTGGCGGCGGTGCAGCTCCGCCGGTCCGAGCGCCGCCACCTTGGCGTGCCGGCCGGCTATCGCGCAGGCGAGCCGGGCCGCGGCGAGGGCGTCGGCGGCGGCGTCGTGGGCGGCGGTGAGCGGCACCCCGTACTCCGCGCAGACCGCCTCCAGGTTCCGCTTGCCGCGGCGGTAGCGGTCGACGGAACGGTCGATGGTGTACGGGTCGATGACCGGGGCCGGGTCGAGGCCGCCGAGGCGGTCGCGCAGGGACGGCAGGCCGTGGCGCCGCAGTTCGGCGGAGAGCAGGGTGAGGTCGAAGGCCGCGTTGTAGGCGACGACCGGGACGCCGGCCAGCCAGTGGTCCGCGAGGACGCTCGCGATGGCCTCGGCGACCTCGTCGGCGGGGCGGCCCTCGGCGCTCGCCCGCTCGTTGCTGATGCCGTGGACGGCGACCGCGTCGGCCGGGATCCGCACGCCGGGGTCGGCCAGCCACTCCCGGTGTCCCACGGTCTCGCCGGCTCTGACCTCGATCACGGCTCCCGTGACGATGCGCGCCTCGCGCGGATCCGTACCCGTCGTCTCCAGGTCGAAGCCGATCAGCAGTTCCCGGTGCCAGGCCATGCGCGGCCCCCTTCTCGTGGTGCGTTCCCCCAGTGGCCTTTACCCTCGCACGCACCACTGACAATCCGGCGTCCGCGGTGCGTCCGGACCCCGGGAAGGGGGCGGCGAGCCAGTCAGGAGACCGGTCGCGAATCCACCCACATCGACTCGAACTCCTCGCGGTAGGTGCCGAAAAGGCCGCTTTCGTCCGGCTGTCCCGACTTGACGACCTTGCCGCCGTTGCGCCCGTTGCGCAGGACGAGCACGGGTGCCTCCATGCCGCGGGTGCGGCGCAGATAGGACTGCACGACCGCGATGCCGTCGGCGCCGTCGCCGTCGACGAGGTAGGCGGTGAAGCGGGGTGTCTCGTCGAAGACCTGGATCTCGAAGGCGCCCGGGTCGCGCAGGTGGGAGCGGACCCGGCGCATGTGCAGGATGTTCGTCTCGACGGCCCGCCCCAGCTCGCCCCGCTTGATGCCGAGTTCACGCTCGCGGCGTTTGACCGCGCTGGAGGCCGGGTTGAGGAAGAGCAGCCGCACCCGGCTGCCCGCCTCCGCCAGGCGCATCAGCCGGCGCCCGGAGAAGTTCTGCACCAGCAGGTTGAGGCCGATGCCGATGGCGTCCAGGCGGCGGGCCTCGCCGAAGATGTCCTCGGCCGGGAACCGGCGCAGCAGCCGGACCCGGTCGGAGTGGACGGCGACGACGTCCGCGTACCGGTCGCCGATCAGGTCCTCGACCGCGTCGACGGGCAGTCTGCGCGCCGAGGGCACGTCGCCGCCCGCGCCGAGGATCTCCAGGAGCCGGGCGGAGGCCCGCTCGGCCTGGCTGAGGACCGCCTCGGACAGCGCCCGGTTGCGGGAGACGACGTTCCGGGTGACCTCCAGCTCGTCCAGGGCGAGTTCGACGTCCCGGCGCTGGTCCATGTAGGGCTCGAAGCAGGGCCAGTGCTGCACCATCAGCTCGCGCAACTGGGGCAGGGTGAGGAAGCTGAGGACGTTGTCGTCGGCCGGGTCGAGCAGATAGCCCTTGCGGCGGCTGACCTCGCGGACGGCGACCGCGCGCTGCACCCACTCCTGTCCGGCCGGTCCGGCCGCCGCGACCACCCACTCGTCGCCGTGCACCGGTTCGTAGACCGGGCGCAGCACGGCGGCCACGACGGCACGCAGCCGCTGTTCGACCAGGTTCAGCCAGATGTAGGCGCGGCCGGCCCGCTGGGCGCGGGTGCGCACCTCGTGCCAGGCGTCGGCGTCCCAGTCGAGTTCCGGACCGATCGCGCCGGCGCCCATCGGCCGCGCCAGGGACACCGCACCGGGCGGGACGTCCGTGGAGCTCCCCTCGTGACCCTCGTCACCAGGGGGCAGCTCCAGCCCTCCCGAGCCCACCCGCGCACCGCCTTCCGCTCCCGGGGACGTTCCCGGGCACTCCCTGCCCAACGATCAAGGAAGGGTACTCCGCGAGCGGTGCGCGGTGCAGCCCGATGCGCAGGCTCGTTCCCCAACTTCCCAAGTGTGTGAAGGGGTTCCGGCTGCGCGGGTGGTGCCGGAGTGAGCGGATTCATAGAGGTGAAGAGGAGCGGCAGGTGGGCACTCGTGCGCTCGCGGGAAAGCTCGCGGGAAAGAAGAAGCACAAGTCCTGAGTGCTTCCCTCACTTTCGGGGAGACTCATGGCCCCAGGGCGTGTTTCGAAAGTAGCGTCGTCTGCCCGGAGGGCAGGCCAGGCGTCGCCCGGCAGACGGGACTTTCGAAACACGCCCTGGGCGTCCCCACCGGCACCGCCCACCTGAAAGAGTCGTATCCATGCAGGTCTGGCCTGGAGAGGCATATCCACTCGGTGCCACGTACGACGGTGCGGGCACCAATTTCGCGGTCTTCACCGAGGCCGCCGACCGAGTAGAGCTCTGTCTGCTGCACGACGACGGCTCCGAGACGGCGATCGAACTGCGCGAGAGCGACGCGTTCGTGCGGCACGCGTATCTGCCGGGGGTGATGCCCGGACAGCGGTACGGATACCGCATGCACGGGCCCTACGCCCCGGAGCACGGACAGCGCTGCAACTCCGCGAAACTCCTCCTCGACCCGTACGCGCGTGCGATCAGCGGCGCGGTCCAGTGGGGTGAGGAGGTCTACGGCTACCACTTCGACGACCCCGACCGGCGCAACGACCTCGACTCGGCCCCGCACACGATGTCCTCGGTCGTGGTCAATCCCTACTTCGACTGGGGCGACGACCGGCGCCCGCGGACCGAGTACCACCACACGGTCATCTACGAGGCGCACGTCAAGGGCCTGACGATGCGGCACCCGGGTCTGCCGGAGGAGCTGCGCGGCACCTACGCGGCGCTCGCCCACCCCGCGCTGATCGAGCACCTGACCGAGCTGGGGGTGACGGCGCTGGAGCTGATGCCGGTGCACCAGTTCGTCAACGACCACCGCCTGGTGGACATGGGCCTGAACAACTACTGGGGCTACAACACCATCGGCTTCTTCGCCCCGCACAACGCGTACGCCTCCTGGGGCGACCGCGGCCAGCAGGTGCTGGAGTTCAAGTCGGCGGTCAAGGCACTGCACGAGGCCGGGATCGAGGTGATCCTGGACGTCGTCTACAACCACACCGCCGAGGGCAACCACCTGGGTCCGACGCTCTCGTTCAAGGGCATCGACAACCCGTCGTACTACCGGCTCACCGACGATCCCCGGTACTACATGGACACCACCGGCACCGGGAACTCGCTGCTCATGCGGTCCCCGCACGTCCTCCAGATGATCATGGACTCGCTGCGGTACTGGGTCACCGAGATGCATGTCGACGGGTTCCGCTTCGATCTGGCGGCCACCCTGGCCCGGCAGTTCCACGAGGTGGACCGGCTGTCGTCCTTCTTCGACCTGGTGCAGCAGGACCCGATCGTCTCCCAGGTCAAACTGATCGCGGAGCCGTGGGACGTGGGCGAGGGCGGCTACCAGGTCGGCAACTTCCCGCCGCTGTGGACCGAGTGGAACGGCAAGTACCGGGACACCGTGCGGGACCTGTGGCGCGGCGAGCCGCGCACGCTCGCGGAGTTCGCCTCCCGGCTGACCGGCTCCTCCGATCTCTACCAGCACGACGGCCGCCGCCCGCTGGCCTCGATCAACTTCGTGACCTGCCACGACGGCTTCACCCTGCACGACATGGTGGCCTACAACGAGAAGCGCAACGACGCCAACGGCGAGGACAACCGGGACGGCGAGAGCCACAACCGGTCCTGGAACTGCGGGGCCGAGGGCGAGACCGACGACCCGGCCGTCCTGGAGCTGCGCAGGCGGCAGATGCGCAACTTCATGGCCACGCTGCTGCTCTCCCAGGGCGTGCCGATGATCAGCCACGGCGACGAGTTCGCCCGCACCCAGCGCGGCAACAACAACGCCTACTGCCAGGACAACGAGATCTCCTGGGTGCGGTGGCCGGCCGACGAGGAGGGCGACGGCACCGGGATGCGGGACTTCACCCGCGCGATGGTGTGGCTGCGCCGGAACCACCCGGTCTTCCGCAGGCGCCGCTTCTTCCACGGGCGGCCGGTGGAGGGCACCCACGACGAGCTGTCGGACATCGCGTGGTTCACCCCGGAGGGCGGCGAGATGGCCCAGCGGGACTGGAACTCCGCGCAGGCGTCGGCACTGACGGTGTTCCTGAACGGCAACGCGATCTCCGAGCCGGGCACCCGCGGGGAGCACATCGGCGACGACTCGTTCCTGCTGATGTTCAACGCCTCGCCCAAGACGCTCGACTTCGTCGTGCCGGTCGACCACGGCCGGCAGTGGGAGGTGGTGGTCGACACCGCGCTCACGGAGGGGGTGCCCACGGAGACCGGCCGCAAGGTGCAGGCGGGAGACCGGCTGACCCTGGTGGACCGGAGCCTGACGGTGCTCCAGCGGCCCGTCTGAGCGCCGTCGCCCGACCCGGTCGCGGGGGAAGCGGTACGTTCCCCCGCGACCGGGCCGGGCCCGTCACCCCCGCGGCCGCACGCGCGGGAAACGGTGATGACACGAATCGGGGCGGGGCGGGTACGTAGCACTGCATGACACCTGAGCGACGCGAACCGTCGGCGCCCGCGCTGCCCCCGGCCCCCCGGGCCACGTACCGGCTGCAGCTCCAGCCCGAGTTCCCGTTCGAGGCCGCGGCGCGAGCCGTGCCGTACCTGGCCTCGCTCGGCGTATCCCATCTGCATCTGTCGCCCGTCCTGGAGGCGGTGCCCGGCTCGCCGCACGGCTACGACGTCGTGGACCACGGGCGCGTGCGCGAGGAGCTGGGCGGCGAGGAGGGGCTGCGGGCCCTGTCGCGCACCGCGCGTGAGCACGGCCTGGGCCTGGTGGCGGACATCGTGCCGAACCACATGGCGATGTCGCCGCGGCACAACCACGCCCTGTGGGAGGTGCTGCGCGAGGGGCCGAAGTCGCCGTACGCGCGGTGGTTCGACATCGACTGGGAGGCGGGCGACGGCCAGGTGCTGCTGCCGGTGCTGGGCGCCCCGGTCGGCGAGGTGCTGGACCAGTTGCGGGTCGACGGCGACGTGCTGCGCTACCACGACCACGCCTTCCCGCTGCGGGAGGGGACCGCGGAGCTGCCGCTGCCCGAGCTGCTGGACGCGCAGTGGTACCGCCCGGCGTGGTGGCGGCTGGCCCGCACCGAGCTGAACTACCGGCGCTTCTTCAGCATCTCCGAGCTGATCGGCGTACGCGTGGAGGACCCGGAGGTCTTCGAGGCCACGCACGCCGTGATCCTGCGGCTCCTGCGCGAGGGCGTGCTCGACGGGCTGCGGATCGACCACCCGGACGGTCTCGCCGACCCCACCGGCTACCTCGAACGGCTGAACGAGGCGACCGGGGGCCGCTGGACGGTGGTGGAGAAGATCCTCGCCGGCCAGGAGCAGCTGCCGGCCGCCTGGCCGGTGGCGGGCACCACCGGGTACGACGCCCTGCGCCGCGTCGACGGGCTGTTCGCGGACCCGGCGGGGTACCGGGAACTGCTCGCGGAGTACCGGCGGTACGCGGACCCGCGGCCGGACCGGGGCGGGGAGTGGGCGGCGACCGTGCGGCGGGCCGCGTACAGGGTGGTCACGCACGAACTGGCCACCGAGACGGAGCGGCTCTCGCGGGTGGCGCGCCGGCTCTGCGAGGCGGCGCCCGACCCCGCGCTGCGCGACCGGGCGCCCTGGGCGCTGCGCACCGCGCTCCAGGAGCTGCTGGTCCGGATGGAGGTCTACCGGCCGTACACCCCGGCGGACGCGGCCCGGGTGGTCACCGAGGAGGCGGCGGCCGAGGCGCGGCTCGCCTTCACGGTCCCCGAGGAGGGCGGCGCGGTCGGCGTCGTACGGGATCTGGTGATCGGCCGAAGTGGCGACGGGCCGGACGGGGAGGAGCTGCGGACGCGGTTCGCCCAGACCTCGTCGGCGCTGCGGGCCAAGTCGGTGGAGGACACGGCGTTCTACCGCTATGTGCCGCTGCTGTCGACGAACGAGGTGGGCGGGGACCCGGGGCGCCCGGCGGTCTCCCCGGAGGAGTTCCACGCGTACTGCGCGCGCGTGCAGCGCGACTGGCCGCTGACCGGCACGGTGCTCTCGACGCACGACACCAAGCGCAGCGCCGACGTACGGGCCGCGCTGGCCGTGCTCACCCAGTGCCCGGAGCGGTGGGCGGACCTGCTGGCGCGGGTGGCCGGGGCCGGGGAGGACGCGCCCGACGGACAGCTCGCGTGGGCGGCGTGGCAGACGGTCTTCGGGCTCGGTCCCGCCGACGGGGAGCGGGTGTCCCAGGCGCTGCTGAAGCATGTGCGCGAGGCGGGCCTGCACACCGCTTGGACGGAGCGGGAACCGGCGTACGAGGAGGCGGTGGCCCGGTTCGTGGCGGCGGGGCCGTGCGGGGCGCCGGGGAAGCGGGTGGCCGCGCTGCGCGAGGAACTCGCGCCGCACATCCGGGCCAACGTCCTCGGCTCCGCGCTGGTCCACCTGACCATGCCGGGCGTGCCCGACCTCTACCAGGGCACCGAGGCGGAGTACCTCGCCCTGGTGGACCCCGACAACCGGCGGCCCGCGGCCTTCCCGCCCGCCGACGCGGACCCGGACGCAGACGCCGGTTCCGGTGCGAAGGAGGCGGTGACCCGGGCGGCGCTGGCGGTGCGGGCCCGGCGGCCGGACGCGTTCGGCGCGGCGGCGACGTACGAGGCGCTGCCCGCCGAGGGCCCGGCGGCGGCGCACTGCGCGGCGTTCGCGCGCTCCGGTGCGGTGGTCACCGCCGTGACCCGGCTGTCGCTGCGGCTCGCGGAGGCGGGCGGCTGGCGGGAGACCCGCCTGGCGCTGCCGCCGGGCCGGTGGTCCGACGTGCTGGCTCCCGGCCGCGAGTTCACCGGGCAGGTCGCCGTGGCGGACCTCTTCGCCCGGCTGCCGGTGGCGCTGCTGGAGCGGGTGGAGCGGCCGGCCACCGGTACCTGACCGGCGGCCGGCCCGCTCCCGGCGCTCACCGCCCGGCGCTCACCCCTCGGCGCGCCGGTCGAGTGCGAAGACCGAGCCGGTGGCCGCCGCCATGACGCAGGCGTTGGGGAAGGTCCGGGTGTACTCCACCCGGTGCCCCTTCCACTCGCCGCGCGCGTGGGCGGTCACCGGGGCGTGGATCATGGGGCAGGGGACGGCCTCCCCGGGGGCCGCGATGCCCGCGATCCGGCCGTCCGCCGCGTCGAGTTCCGCGCAGGCGCGGGCGGCCCGGGCGTGGCCCGACGGCGGGTCGCAGAAGAGCACGGTGCTGTCGCCGGCGCCGGCCCGGTTCGCGCCGCCGCTGACCGTCAGGAGCAGCCAGTCGGCCGCCGCGCCGCCGCGCGTGGTGGCCTGCGCGGGCGCGGACCAGGTACCGAGCAGGGCGGCCGCCGCGAGCAGGCCGGCGCTCACCGCTCTCGTTGTCGTGGTGTACGTCATTCCCAGTGCATCGGCACGGTGGCCGGTGAACCCCAGCCCGCCTCACCCGAACGGGAACAGGCCAGGGTGTGCCGCACGGCCAGGTCGAACGCGGTGAGCACCGCGCGCACCTGGTACTCGGCCTGCCGGGCGACCGGTATCCAGCGCGCCCCGCAGCCCTCCCGGTAGTCGGCGCACCACCGGTCGACGAGCCCTTCCAGCTCCGGCAGCACGTCGGCGGGGTCGCGGCCGGAGACGGACACCACCTGGTGCAGCAGGCCCGCCGTGCGCAGGGCGAGCCGCCGTCCGGCGATGCGCAGCGCGGCCAGGTGCGCGGTGCTCAGCGGCGGCAGCTTGCGCCCCGACCCGTCGTCGGTCCCGGGGTCCCAGGTGTCCGCGAGCCGGGGGCAGACCAGCAGGTAGTCGTCGACCGGCGCGAGCATCCGGGCGGTGTCCGCGCCGACCGGCAGATGCGGCCGGAGCCGGGCGAGCAGCCGCAGCAGCAGCCGGGTGTCGTGGCGCAGGGTGGTGCTGACGGCGCGCAGCACCGCGTCGAGGTCGGCGGGGGGCGAGGCGTCGGCCACGGCGGCCACGCCCCACATGGGTGACTCGACCACGGCCGTGACGGTGCCGTAGCGCCGCGGATGGGTCCAGGTGGAGTCGACCGCGGCCTCGGTGATCGCCTCGGTCAGGTCGCCGCGCCGCGGCGGTGGTATCCGGTAGACGGCGGGTCCCAGGTCCGGCCAGTACAGGGCGTCGTAGGCGCCCAGCTCGCGGGGGATGCCGAGGCGGGCGGCGTGGTGGGCGAGCCGCTGGGCGAGGCCGGGCAGTTCGTGGGTCAGCTCGACGAAGCCGCCGCCGACGTCGACGCCGTGCAGCGAGCACTGGAGGAAGGGCCGCAGCTCCTCCTGGAGCGCGAGCAGGGCGCGGGTCTCGGGCAGCACCGCCTCGGCCGGGCCGTCGGGCAGCCACTCGGGCTGTTCCAGGAAGCCGGGCCGGAAGAAGTGCCGGACGTAACGGCCGAGGGTGTACGGGCCGGACAGCCAGCCCTCGTTGCGGCGCAGGCCGTCGGGGTCGAGGCAGAGCAGCAGGTTCCAGGTGGCGTCGGCGCCCTCGGTGAGCCGGGGGTCGGACACGGCCCGCTCGGCCAGGCGCAGGGCGGTGGCGCCCCCGACGGGTTCGTTGGCGTGCGGTCCGGCGACGATCAGGACCTGGCGGCTGCCGTGCCCGATGGACAGCAGCCACAGCGGGGTCCCGGCCCGGGAGGTGCCGACGCTGCGCAGCCGGGTCCGGCCGGGGTGCCGGGCGGCGAACGCGCCGGCCTCGGCACCCAGTTCGTCGACGGTCGGATAGCGCGGGAGGGGCGGCAGGGCACACCTCCGTACTGCGCCGTCGGGATCACCTGAGGTGCGCGGTGTACGCACAGTCAGTCACGAGTTCGGAGGTACGTCAACACCGCGCGGGGCGGACGGGAGGGGTCCGCGCGGGGCCGCCGGCGGTGGTTCGTCCGGGGTCCGCGACGGCCCGTACCGGGGGCGCGTACCGCGGCGCGTATTGGGGCGCGTGTTGGGGCGCGTTCAGCTCGTGGCGAGCCGGAACGACATCCGGCCGAAGCCGATCTGGTCGCCCTCGCGGACGACGGCGGCGCCGATCACCCGCCGTCCGTTCACCGTGGTGCCGTTGGTGGAGCCGAGGTCGCGCAGCACCCACATACCGCCCTGGCGGCTCAGCTCCGCGTGCACGCGGGAGACCGTCTCGTGGTTCAGCCGCAGCCCGCTCGCGGGGTCACGGCCTATGCGCAGCGCACGGTCGGTGCCCGGGTGCGGCAGCAGCAGTTTGGGCAGCCTCTCCGCCTGCCAGGCCCCGCGCAGCCGTACGGTGAACCCGGAGACCGCCTCGACGGTGCCGAACACCAGGCGGCCGGCCCGGCCCTGCGCGCGCAGGTCGGCGGTGAGCACGGCCAGTTCCCGGGGGTGGCGGGCGGCGAGCGCCAGCTCCATCCGGTGCAGGAACGTCTCGTGCGACAGCCGGCCCGCGGCGGCCCCGTCCCGCAGGACTTTCAGCACCTTGTCGCGCTCCGCGTCGGACAACCGCGCGGGGTACGTGTGGAACTCGGAGGACGGCGTCACACCAATGATTGTCCGTCAGCGCGGTCGGAGGTGTCCAGATTCCGGGAGAACGGCCGCACCGGCCCGCCCCGCCGGCCCCACCCGTCCCGTGAGAACCCGTTCACCGGCGGAGGAACCGTGTTTGAGAGGACCATGGACGGGCTACGTCACGGTGAGCAGAGCGAAGGGGAACCGTTCCGTGCAGTTCGAGGTGTGGGCACCTGAGGCCGGCCTGGTGACGCTCCAGTGCGACGGCGTCACGCAGGCGTTGGAGCGAGATCCCGAGCGGCCGGGATGGTGGCGGGGTGAGGCGGAGGCAGCGGACGGGTCGCGGTACGGATACGCGCTGGACGACGGCCCGGTGCGGCCCGACCCGCGCTCCCGGCGGCAGCCGGACGGGCCGGACGGGCTGAGCGCGGTCGTCGACCACGAGCGGTTCGCCTGGCGGGCCGGCTGGGCCGGGCGCCCGCTGTCCGGTGCCGTCCTGTACGAGCTGCACGTGGGCACGTACACGCGCGAGGGCACCCTCGACGCCGCCGCCGACCGCCTCGACCACCTGGTGCGCCTGGGTGTCACCCATGTGGAGTTGATGCCGCTGTGCCCCTTCCCGGGGCGGCACGGCTGGGGGTACGAGGGTGTCTCGCTGTGGGCGGTGCACGAGCCGTACGGCGGGCCCGAGGCACTGAAACGGTTCGTCGACCGGGCCCACGCGCTGGGTCTCGGGGTGGTCCTCGACGTCGTCCACAACCATCTGGGCCCCTCCGGCAACTACCTGCCCGCGTTCGGCCCGTACTTCACGGACACCCACCACACCCCCTGGGGTGTCGCGGTGAACCTGGACGCGCCCGGCTCCGACGAGGTGCGGGACTACCTCGTGCGGAGCGCGCTGGCCTGGCTGCGCGACTACCGGATCGACGGGCTGCGGCTGGACGCGGTGCACGCGCTCGCCGACACGCGCGCCCGGCACTTCCTGGAGGAGCTGTCGGCGGCGGTGGACGCCCTCGCCGAGGAGACGGCCCGCCCGCTGTTCCTGATTGCCGAGTCGGATCTGAACGACCCGCGGCTCATCACCCCGCGCGAGCGGGGCGGCCTCGGGGTGCACGGGCAGTGGAACGACGACTTCCACCACGCCCTGCACACCGCGCTGACCGGCGAGTCCCAGGGCTACTACGCCGACTTCGCCCGCGACCCGCTCGCCGCGCTCGCCAAGACGCTCACCGGCGGCTACTTCCACGACGGCACGTACTCCAGTTTCCGCGGCCGGCACCACGGCCGCCCGCTGGACCGGGCCCGGGTCGCCGGGCACCGGCTGACCGCCTACAGCCAGACCCACGACCAGATCGGCAACCGCGCCCAGGGTGACCGCCTCGCCTCCCTGGTCTCCCCCGGTCTGCTGGCCTGCGCTGCGGCGCTGACCCTGACCGCGCCGTTCACGCCGATGCTGTTCATGGGCGAGGAGTGGGCGGCGGGCACGCCCTGGCAGTTCTTCACCGACCACACCGACCCCCAGCTCGCGGACGCGGTGCGCGACGGCAGGCGGCGGGAGTTCGCGGCGCACGGCTGGCAGGCGGAGGACGTGCCCGACCCGCAGGACCACGCCACCCGGGACCGTTCCTGCCTCGACTGGTCCGAGCCGGAACGCGAGCCGCACGCGCGGGTACTGGACTGGTACCGCCGCCTGATCGAACTGCGGCACCTGCGGCCCGACCTCACCGACCCCGGCCTCACCGGCACCCGGGTGGCGTACGACGGCGACAAGCGCTGGCTCGCCTTCCGGCGCGGGGACATCCGGGTCGCCGTCAATTTCGGCACCGAGCAGGCGGTGATCCCGCTGGGCGGCCGCCCCGCGCGGGTGCTCGCCGCCTGGGAGCCGGTGGCGGCGCCGGGGGCGGACGGGGCGCTGCGGGTACCCGGGGAGTCGGCCGTGATCCTCGTACAGGAGTGACGCGTACGGGGGTCAGCCTTCGGGGCTGGGCGGTCAAGGTTTCGGGGCCTCGCCCGCATCCCGGGCGTCCGCATCCCGGGCGTCCGCATCCCGGGCGTCCGTCTCCCGGGCGTCCGCGTGCTCGCGCAGGTCTGTGACGCGTTCCAGCAGGATCGGTTCCCAGGCGTGCCGGAGCTGGTCGGCGAGGTGGGCGGGGGGCGGGGCGGGGGTCCGGCCGGACAGGGCGGCGGCGCACCGCAGGACGGCGTCGCAGCGGGCCAGCCACAGGCCGCGCAGGCAGGGCCGGGCGCCGTAGCCGGCCAGGGTGGCGGCGCGGACGGCGGCGGGCGAACCGACGGCGAGCGCGAGGGCGGCGATGTCCTCGGCGGGGTCGCCGAGCACCGCGTCGGCCCAGCCGAGCACCCCGCGGACCCGGCCGTCGGCGCCGACGGCGAGGTGGTCGCCGGTGAGCGCGTGGTGGACCAGGACCGCGGTGCCCGGCTGGGCGGCGAGCTGGGCGGTGGCCGCGGCCGTGAGCCGGGCCGACCGGGCGGGGTCGAACTCCCCGGCCGCGACGAGGCGGGGTACGGCCCGCTCGGCGGCCCGGCGCAGCGCCTCCAGGGAGCGCGGGGCGACGCGCGGCACGCCGAGCGCCTCGGCCTGCCGGGCCGGCACCTCGCGCAGCCCGGTCAGCAGCCCCGCCAGGTCGGTCTCCCCGACGGCGGACACCGTGTGCTCCCGCGCGGACCCGCCGGGCAGCCTGGTGTCCAGCGTGCAGGGCAGGCCCGGCGCCCACTCGCCCCGGGCCAGGCTGGTCGGTACGGCGACCGGGACGTGCGGGCGGACCAGGTCGCGCAGCTTCGGCTCGCGGTGGCGGCGCGGGGCGGCCTCGCGGTCGGGCGCCAGCCGCAGCACATGGCGGTCGCCGACCCACCAGGCGGTGTGCCCGGCGGCCCCGGCGACGGGCCGGACCTCGGGTCCGCCGGCCGGGCCGGGCCCGCCCTCGCCGAGCAGGGAGCGGACGAGTGCGCGGACGGTGTCCGCGGTGGGTCTGGGTTCCTGGGTCATGGTCGCGCCGTTGTCTTCCCGGGACGGTGGGGGCCGGTCAGTCCACGGTGACCAGCTCCCGGACGGTGTCGTTCAGGCGCCGGCCGCCCTCCTCGGTCACCGTCACGATGTCCTCGATGCGTACCCCGAAACGGCCGGGCAGATAGATGCCGGGTTCGACGGAGAAGCACATGCCGGGCACGAGGGGCTGTTCCTCGCCCTCGATCATGTAGGGCGGTTCGTGGGTGGTGACGCCGATGCCGTGGCCGGTGCGGTGGATGAAGTACCTCCCGTACCCGGCGTCCTCGATCACCGCGCGGGCGGCCCGGTCGATCTCCTGGCAGGCGACGCCGGGCCGGACCGCTTGGAAGCCCGCCTCCTGGGCCTCGCGCACCAGGTCGTGGACCCGGCGCTCCTCCTGGGTGGGCTCGCCGACGTGGACCGTGCGGGAGGTGTCCGAGCCGTAGCCGCCCAGCAGGCCGCCGAAGTCGAGGACGACCATGTCGCCGTCCTCGATGACCCGGTCGCCGACCTCGTGGTGCGGATTGGCGCCGTTGGGGCCGGAGGCGACGATGGTGAAGTCGACCACCGCGTGTCCGTGCGCGCGCAGCAGCCGGTCGAGGTCCGCGGCCAGCTCGGACTCCCGGCGGCCCCGGAAGGGCAGGGCGCGGACGTCCTCGAAGGTGGCGTCCGCCGCCGCCCCGGCCGCGGCGAGCAGTTCCAGCTCCGCCGCGTCCTTGACGGCACGCAGCATGGGCAGCGCCTCGGTGAGGGAGGCGAAGGCGGTGGCGGGCAGTGCCCGCTGGAGGCCGAGCAGGTGCAGGGCCCAGGCGTTGTCGCTGACGCCGAGCCGTCCCGGGCCGTCGAGGAGGGCGGCGGTGAGCGCGTGCGGGTCCTCGCCGTCGGTCCAGTCGCGGAAGGTGAGGGCGGGGGCGCCGACGGCCTTCCCGGCGTCCGGGGCCTCCAGCGCCGGGACGACCAGGACGGGCTCCCGGCCGGCGGCGAGCACCAGCAGGGTGAGGCGCTCGGTGGCGGCGGTGGGCGCGTAGCCGGTGAGCCAGACCAGGTCCGGGCCCGGCGCCACCAGCAGCCCCGCCAGACCGGCGTCGGCGGCCGACCGGGTGGCGCGGTCCAGGCGCGCCCGGTAGTCGTCGGCGGTGAACGAGGCGGGGGTGCTGCCGGTCATCCGGTCCTCCCTGGTCGGGCGAAGTGCCTACGGCAGCATCCTGCCCGCCGCGCGGGGGCGACGCGAGCCGGTTACGGCGGTGGCCGCGGGCCGGGCGGCCCGGCGCTCAGGTGACGACCCCCGGGACGGCCGTGAGCCGCTGCCGGCCGCCGCTCGCGTGGCGCACGGTCAGCTCCACCGCGGTGCCGGGGCGGGCGCGGGCGACGGCCCGGGCGAGGTCGGCGGCCGTGTCGATGCGGGCGGTGCCGAACGCGAGGAGGACGTCGCCGCGGACGAGGCCCGCCGCGTACCCGGCGCCGGGGGCCTGAACGCCGACCAGCAGGGCGCCGGGCCGGTGGTCGTCCACCGCGGCCACGCCGAGCGTGGCACCGGCGGCTTGCGGCGCGGGGGTGGCGGGCGGCGGGGACGGCCGGGGCCGCGCCGCGGCAGG
>NZ_BAABIG010000108.1:0-3627 GCF_039542605.1 Streptomyces ziwulingensis | reverse complement strand
CGACGACCAGTCCACGTGCGGTGACGGCTCGTCCGCGTGCAGAGTGCGCGGCAGGACACCTTCCCGCATCGCCAGCACCATCTTGATCACACCGGCGACACCCGCCGCGGCCTGGGTATGACCGATGTTCGACTTCAACGATCCAAGCCACAGCGGCCGTTCGGTGTCGCGCTCCTGCCCGTACGTCGCCAGCAGCGCCTCGGCCTCGATCGGGTCCCCTAGACGTGTGCCGGTGCCGTGCGCCTCCACGACATCCACCTCGGCGGCCGGCACTCCCGCGTTCGCCAGCGCCTGACGGATCACCCGTTGCTGCGAGGGCCCGTTCGGCGCCGTCAGACCGTTGCTGGCGCCGTCCTGGTTCACCGCCGAACCCCGCACCACGGCCAGCACCCGGTGTCCGTTACGCCGCGCGTCCGACAACCGCTCCAGCAGCAGCATGCCGACACCCTCACCCCAGCCCGTGCCGTCGGCCGAGGCCGAGAAGGACTTGCACCGGCCGTCGGGGGACAGCCCGCGCTGCCGGCTGAACTCCACGAAGGTGCCGGGGGTCGACATCACCGTGGCACCGCCGGCGAGGGCCATGGAGCACTCACCGGACCGCAGCGCCTGCGCCGCCAGGTGGAGGGCCACCAGCGAGGACGAGCAGGCCGTGTCCACGGTCACCGCCGGACCCACCAGGCCGAAGATGTATGCCAGGCGGCCGGTGAGAACGCTTCCGGTGTTGCCCGTGAGCAGGATGCCCTCCATCTCTTCCGGCATCTGGTGCACGGGTGGGGCGTAGTCGTGGTACATCAGCCCGGCGAACACACCTGTCTGGGTGCCCTGGACCGCCGCCGGGTCGATGCCGGCCCGCTCGAAGGTCTCCCAGACGGTCTCGAGGAGCAGCCGTTGCTGAGGGTCCATGGCCAGCGCCTCGCGCGGCGAGATCCCGAAGAAGGCGGGATCGAACTCTCCGGCCTCGTGAAGGAAGCCGCCCTCGCGGACGTAGCTCCTGCCCGGGCGGTCGGGGTCCGGGTCGTAGAGGTCCTCGCTCCAGCCCCGGCCGGTCGGGAAGGGCGAGATCGCGTCGGTGCCCTCCGCCACGAGCCGCCACAGGTCCTCGGGGGAGGTCACTCCGCCCGGGTAGCGGCAGGCCATGCCCACGATCGCGATGGGCTCGTCGGCCGTCGCCTTCACCGCGGACGCCGGGGAAGCGGTCGTGGCCGGCGCGTCCTGGCCCCGTGCGTCGACGTACCGGTTCAACAGCAGACCGACCACGGCCTCCGGGGTCGGGTAGTCGAAGAGGAGGGTAGTCGGCAGGGCCAGACCGGTGGCGCCGGTGAGCCGGTTGCGCAGCTCGACCGAGGTCAGCGAGTCGAAACCGGCCTCCTTGAAGGCACGGTCGGCGGGGACCGCGGCTGTTCCCCCGAGCCCCAGCACGGCAGCCGCCTGCCCGCGGACCAGCTCACGCAGGGCGCGCCGCTGCTCGGGTTCGGCCAGCGTCGACAGCCGCTCGACGAAAGAGGACCCGGCCGTCTCGCGCTTCCGCCGCTCGCTCCGGGCACGCCGAGGTCCGGGGCCGGGCACGAGGCTCTGCAGGAACGGCGGGACGTCGTCCGAATCGACCCGTGCCCGCAGGGCCTCGCCGTCGAGGCGCAGGGGTGCGAGCAGGGCCGCGTCCTGTCCGGCGTTCCGGGTGGCGAGGGCGGCGTCGAACAGCGACAGACCGTCCTGCTCGGACAGCGGGGCGATACCCGTGCGGGCCATACGGGCCATGTCCTGGCGTCCCAGCCCCTCGGCCATTCCGCCGCTCTGTTCCCACAGCCCCCAGGCCAGGGACAGTGCCGGCAGGTCCTGCGCCCGCCGGTGGGCGGCCAGGGCGTCGAGGAAGGCGTTGGCAGCCGCGTAGTTGCCCTGACCTGCGGCTCCGATGAGGCCGGAGATCGACGAGTAGAGGACGAAAGAGGTCAGCTCCATGTCCCGGGTCAGCTCGTGCAGGTTCCAGGCGGCAGTGACCTTGGGGCGCAGTACGTTGTCGAGCCGCTCGGGTGTCAGGGCGGTGACGATCCCGTCGTCCAGCACACCGGCGGCGTGCACGACGGCGGTCAGGGGATGTTCGGCCGCCACCGCGGCCAGGGTCGCTGCCAGTTGGTCGCGGTCCGCGGCGTCGCACGCGGCCAGCGTGACATGGCCACCGAGTGCCGTCAGCTCGTCGTGCAGGTCCTGGGCGCCGGGCGCGTCGGCTCCGCGACGGCTGAGCAGCAGCAGATGACGTACGCCGTGCACGCGGACGAGGTGCCGGGCGAGCAGTCCGCCCAGCCGCCCGAGCGCACCCGTGATCAGCACCGTGCCGTCGGGGTCGAAGGCGGGGCCGGAGTCCGGGGCGACGGTCGGGACGCGCACCAGACGGGGTACGTGTACGGCGCCGCCGCGGACCGCGACCTGGGGCTCGACCGCGGCCAGGGCAGCGGGCAGTACCTCCTCGGCGGGCGCGTCCGAATCGACCAGGACGAACCGGCCGGGGTGTTCCGTCTGAGCCGTCCGCAGCAGCCCCCAGACTCCGGCGAGCACGGGATCGACGACGACACCGCTGTCCCTCGCGCCCTCGACGTCCACGGCACCCCGCGTCAGCAGCACCAGCCGAGAGGCGGCGAACCGTTCGTCGGCCAGCCACGACTGCACCAGTTCCAGGGCTCGCCGGGTGAGGCCGAGGGCCTGTGCGGCGGTGTCGCCCGATTCTTCGCGGGCAGGTGCGGCGGCGAACTCCACGGCGACGGCTTCGGGTACGGACTCCTCATCGCGGTCGACGCCGCCGTAGTCGGCGTCGTTCATGAAGCCGATCAGGGACTCGACGTCCGGGAAGGTCCGCAGGTCCGATGGCGGCGCCGTCTGGGAGGTTGCCTTCCACTCCACCCGGAACAGCGTCCGGTCGGGTTCCGTACGAGCCGTCGCACGCAACGCGTCGGCGGGCACCTCGCGCCACACCAGCGACTCCACGGCCGCGACCTGTGCGCCCGTGCCGTCGGCGACGGTCAACGCGACGGTGTCCTGACCAGTGCGGGCGATGTGGACCCGCAGGGCCGGCGTGGCAGCCGCGGACACGTGCACCCCGGTCCAGCCGAACGGCAGGCTCAGCGACCGGGCGGCGCCCTGGCTGTCACCCGCGCCCGCACGGTGCGCGTGAGCGGAGTCGGCGCCGGGCAGCAGCGGATGCAACGCGGCGTCCAAGAGCGCGGGATGCAGCACGAACGATCCCGTCTCGGACCGCTGCTCCTCGGACAGGGCGACCTCGGCGAACAGCTCTTCCCCGCGCTGCCACACCCGCCCGAGTCCCTGGAACGCCGGGCCGTATCCGTAACCGCTCTCCGCGAGCCGGTCGTACACCCCGTCGGTGTCCAGTTCCACCGCGTCCGCCGGAGGCCACGAGGTCAGATCCGGCGCATCGTCGGCGAGCCGATCCGCCTGCGACACCGCCAGTGTGCCGTGGGCGTGACGGACCCAGGCCGCGTCCGGATCCCCGCCCCGTGTGGTGCCCTCCGGCCGTGAGTGGACGTTTACTTCGCGCCGGCCCTGTTCGTCCGCTTCCGAGACGGTCAACTGGATTCTTACGGCGCCGTGTTCGGGAAGGATGAGTGGTGCGGTGAGGGT
>NZ_BAABIG010000107.1:0-2103 GCF_039542605.1 Streptomyces ziwulingensis | reverse complement strand
TGTCGGATCGCCGGCGTCGCTCCCGGCCCGAACCTCCTCACTCGGCGGAGCTGTGGCGTCGTCGGCGCGTGGCGGGGGTGTGCCGTCGTCGGCACGCTGCGGGGCCGGGCCCTCGGTGGGGCGCGGGGCCGGGGTCTCCGCGGGGCGCGGGGCCGCACCGTCCGTGGTTGTCCGGGCCGGGCGCTGCGGCGTGGCCTCCGGGGTCTGCGTCTGCGTCCGGTCGGCCGGGGTGCCTCCACGGTCGTCCCGGGCCGTGCCGCCGGTCGGTTCGGCCGCCCGGCCGCCGGGAGCGGGCCGCGGGGCCTGCGCCTCGGTACGGGTGCCGGTGGGGGCACCCGGACGTGCCTCGCCACCGCCACCGGCCGCCACGTCCGTCGCACGGGTACCGGCCGGTGCCGTGGGGCGTGGGCCCGCGTCGGCCCGCCCCGCAGCCGGGGCTGCACTGCCCACCCCGGTGGGCGAAGCCTGCGTGCGGACAGCGGGTGCCGTGCCGTTCTCGCCCGCGCCCGTACGCGTGGGGCCGGGTGCTGCCCCGTTCGCGGCCGCAGAGGTCGTCGTACGCACCGGAGACGGCTCTCCCGGGCCGGTGTGCGTGGTGGACGACCCGGGCTGGACGGTGCCGGGCTGCCTGGACGGGGCGGTGTTCCCGGTCGTACCGGCGGTGTTCCCGGTGCCGGTCGCCGTACCGTCCTGCCGTCCGGTGGCGGCCGACGCGTCGGAGCGGCCCGCAGTGGCGGCGGGGCTGCCGCCGGGCGCGGCCGTCGCCGGTGCGGTCGTGGTCGTGGTCGTCTCGGCACTTCCCCGGGCCGCCTCGGGGCCGGTGACGATGCCGCGGTCCGGCGGTGCGTCGGCCGTACCGGCGGTGACCGGGCCCTGTTCGGTGGTCCGTGCGGGCGGCGCCACGGAGGGAGCGTCGCCTCCCGTAGCCGCCGCGTCCGGACCGGCCACGCGGACCGGTCCCACGTCGGCACCGGCCGGGCGCGCGGGGGCAGCGGACGGTGCCGTCTCCCCGGTCCGGCCTCCGGAGGCCCCGGACTCCGGGGTGGAGGACAGAGTGACACCAGTCTGGGGATTCCTCGATCCGGAGGGCCCAGCCGTGCCCCCGGCCTCGGAGTTCCTGGTCCCGGAGGGTCCGGTCGTCACCCCGGCCTCGGAGTTCCTGTTCCCGGAAGACCCGCCGGAAGCCACGGCCTCGGGACCCCTGGCCCCGGCGACCCCGCCCGGGACCCCCGCCTCGGAGTTCGCGGACCCGGCGGGACCCACCTCGGTTCCGGTCTCCGGGCCCCTGGCCGACGTGGGCATCCCGGGACCGGGGTCTCCGGTCACCGCGGTCGTCGCGGCCGTCGGGTTCTCGGCTGCCGGGTCGGGACGTACCGTCGAGGTCCCCTCGGGCGTGCCCGTAGCGGGGCGTACCGTCGAGGTCCCCTCGGGCGTGCCCGCAGCAGGACGTACCGTCGACGACGCCTCCGGCACACCGGTGCCGGGTTCCGTCCTGCCGCCGCCCGTGCCCTGCTGCTGTGCCGACCCGGGCGCCGCCGACTCCGTACGCACACCGGCCCCGGCGCCGGTGCCGTTCGGGCCCGCGGCAGCGGACGGCGTCACCGTGCCCGCGCCCTCCGGGCCACCCGCCGCGACAGGTGAAGGGTCCTCGAAGCCCGGCAGGCCCTCGCCCGGCGCCCGGGTACCCGCCGTCGTCACGTCCGGGCTTCGGGTACCGGCGGGAGCGTTCACCCCACCGGAAGCCACCGCCCCCGCACTCGGCGCAGCCCCGGTCTCGCCCGGTACTCCGGGGACGGACTCGGCGGCAGCCGTCGAGCCCCTTCCCGGCACACCGGACGCACCGGACGCACCGGACGCACCGGTACCCGTACCCGTGCCCCCGCCGACCGCAGGAGCAGGACCGGACGACAGTGACCCGGCCGGCACCGGACCAGCCCCACCGGCAGCCCCACCCGCCGAACCCGCCGAACCCGCCGAACCCGCCGAACCTCCGGAGGGAACCACCGGGTCGGCCGTCAAAGACCCCTTCGCCCCACCGACCGCACCCGCGCCCGTACCCGTACCCGTGAACGACGCGTCGTCCGGCAGCGACTTCACCACATC
>NZ_BAABIG010000106.1:0-2457 GCF_039542605.1 Streptomyces ziwulingensis | reverse complement strand
AACACGGGCGAGGTGTCGAGGAGTTCGCGGCCCATGCCGGCCCACTGGGTGCCCTGCCCGGGGAAGACGAGGACGACCTTGCCGGTACCGGCCGCGGCGGGGCCGCCGGTGATCACGGCGGGGCTGGCCTCGCCGCGGGCCAGCGCGCCCAGTCCGGCCAGGGCCTCCGCGCGGTCGCCGGCCAGGATGACGGCCCGCTCGGGCAGGAGGGCCCGCCGGGTCGCCAGCGCCGCCGCGACCTCGGCGGGTGCGGTGTCGGTGCCGTCGAGGAACGCGGCGAGCCGTGCGGCCTGCCCGGCGAGGGCCGTGGCGCCGCGGGCCGACACCACGAGCGGGACCACGGCGGCCGGTTCCACCGGCTCCCCGGCGGCTTCCTCCGGGGTCGGGTCCGCCTCTTCCAGAATCACGTGCGCGTTGGTGCCGCTGAGCCCGAACGAGGACACCGCGGCCCGGCGCGGCCGCCCCGGGTCGTCCCACTCGCGGGCCTCGGTGAGCAGTCGCACCGCACCGGCCGACCAGTCGACCTGGGAGGAGGGCGCGTCGACGTGCAGGGTGGCGGGCATCTCGCGGTGGCGCAGCGCCTGTACGGCCTTGATCACGCCGGCCACCCCGGCGGCGGCCTGGGCGTGCCCGATGTTCGACTTCAGCGAGCCGAGCCACAGCGCCCGCCCCGGGTCCCGGTCCTGGCCGTACGTCGCCAGCAGGGCCTGCGCCTCGATCGGGTCGCCGAGGACGGTGCCGGTGCCGTGGCCCTCCACCAGGTCCACATCGGCCGGGGTCAGCCCGGCGGCGGCGAGCGCCTTGCGGATGACGCGTTGCTGCGAGGGCCCGTTGGGGGCGGTGAGCCCGTTGGAGGCGCCGTCCTGGTTGACGGCGCTGCCCCGGATCACGGCGAGCACCGGGTGGCCCTTGCGCCGTGCCTCCGACAGCCGTTCCAGGACGACCACTCCCGCGCCCTCGGCCCAGCCGGTGCCGTCCGCGGCGTCGGCGTACGACTTGCAGCGCCCGTCCGAGGCCAGCGCCCGCTGCCGGGAGAACTCCATGAACATGCCGGGCCCGGCCATCACGGTGGAGCCGCCGGCGAGGGCCAGGGAGCACTCGCCGGTGCGCAGGGCCTGCGCGGCCAGGTGCAGGGCGACCAGCGAGGAGGAGCAGGCGGTGTCCACGGTGACGGCCGGGCCTTCGAGTCCGAAGACGTACGACACCCGGCCGGAGGCCACGCTGGCTCCGCTGCCGGTGAGCGCGAACCCGCCCACCTCTTCCGGTACGTCGCCGCCGTTGTAGTAGTCGACGCCCATGATGCCGCTGAACACGCCGACGTCGGTGCCCTTGAGCCCGGTGGGGTCGATGCCGGCCCGCTCCAGCGCCTCCCAGGAGGTTTCGAGGAGCAGCCGCTGCTGCGGGTCCATGGCCACCGCCTCGCGCGGCGAGATCCCGAAGAACAACGGGTCGAACAGGGGCGCTTCGTGCAGGAAGCCGCCCTGGGCGACGTAGGAGGTGCCGGTGTGTTCGGGGTCGGCGTCGAAGACCGCGTCGAGGTCCCAGCCGCGGTCCGCGGGGAACCCGCTGACGCCGTCGCGGCCCTCGCGGACCAGGCGCCACAGGTCTTCGGGGCTGCCGACTCCACCGGGCAGCCGGCAGGCCATGCCCACCACGGCGATCGGCTCGTCCGGGTCGTGCGCCACGGCCACCGGCGCGAGCGCCGCCGGGGTCACGCCCTGGAACTCGGCGTGCAGGTGCCGGGCGAGGGCGAGCGGGGTCGGGTAGTCGAAGACGGCGGTGGCGGGCAGGCTGAGGCCGGTGGCCTCGCGGAGCCGGTTGCGCAGTTCGACGGAGGTGAGGGAGTCGAACCCGGCGTCCTTGAACGCCGTCTCGGCCCTGACCCGTTCCGGTCCGGTGTGGCCGAGGACGTTGGCGACATGGGTGCGGACCAGGTCGAGCAGGAGCGCCTCCTGCTCGGTGGGGGCCAGCCCGGCCAGTTGTCCGGCGAGTCCGTCCCGGCCCTCGCGTCCGGTGCCGCGCGCGGACTGCCGGCCCGGGCGGACGAGTCCGCGCAGCAGCGGCGGCACGGTGGCCCCCGCGGTCGCGTCGGCCCGCAGCCCCCGCAGGTCGATCCTGGCCGGCACCAGCAGGGTCTCCCCGCTCTCCAGTGCCGCGTCGAACAGCCGCATGCCCTCTTCGGGACCGAGGGGCAGCACTCCGCCCCGGCGGCTCATGCGGCTGCGGGACAGGTCGTCCAGGTCACCGCCCATGCCGGTGGTCTGCTCCCACAGTCCCCAGGCGAGGGACTGCGCCGGGAACCCCGCCGCCCGGCGCCGCGCCAGCAACCCGTCCATGCACGCGTTCGCCGCCCCGTAACTCCCCGTACCCGCCCCGAGGAACACCCCCGACACCGACGAATACGCCACGAACACGTCCAGATCCGGTACGAGTTCACGCGTCAGCTCATCCAGATGC
>NZ_BAABIG010000105.1:0-1980 GCF_039542605.1 Streptomyces ziwulingensis | reverse complement strand
ACCGCACCCCGCGTCACCACGACCAGCCGGGTGTCCTCCAGACCACCGCCGGCCAGCCAGGTCTGGACGACCTCCAGGGTGCGGTCGGTCACCGCGAGCGGGGTGTCGTCCGGGCCGGCCGTCACGGCCTCCAGGACGACGGCGCCGGGCAGTCCGGCGCCGTCCGCGCTGTCCTCGGCCAGCGTCGCCACCTCTTCCGCGGTGGACAGCCGGAGCCAGGTGGGGGGCTCCGGGTCCTCGGGCCGGGGCAGCGGGACCCAGTCGACGCCGAAGAGCACGTCGCCGCCGCCCTCGGTGCGCAGTTGTTCGGCGGCGACCGGGCGGAACACCAGTGACCGAGCGCTGAGGACCGGGCTGCCGGTCTCGTCGGCGGCTTCCAGGGAGAGCGCTTCCGGGGCGGGCTGGGTGACCCGGATCCGCAGGGTCGCGGCTCCGGAGGCGTGCAGGGTGACCCCGTTCCAGGCGAAGGGCAGCATGGTGCGGTGCTCGCCGCTGCTGAGGAACGCCTTGGTGTGCAGGGCGGCGTCCAGGAGCGCGGGGTGCAGGCCGAACTCCGAGGCGGCGGCGTGCTGTTGCTCGGGCAGGGCGATCTCGGCGAAGAGTTCCCCGTCGCGCCGCCACACCGCGCGCAGGCCGCGGAAGACGGGGCCGTAGCGGTAGTCGTGCTCGCGCAGTCCGGCGTAGAAGTCCTCCGGGGTCACCTCGACGGGTTCGGCGCCGGGCGGCGGCCAGGTGGTGAGGTCGGGGTGGGCGGCGGGGCGGGTGCGGGGGGCCGGGGTGAGGACGCCGGTGGCGTGCCGGGTCCAGCCGTCGGCGCCGGCCGCTCCGTCGCGCGCGGAGTGGATGGTGACGGTGCGGTCGCCCTGGTCGTCGGGGCCGCCGACGGCGACCTGGACGCGTACGCCGCCCTTGTCGGGCAGGATCAGCGGGGCTTCGATGACGAGTTCGTCGAGGCCGGCGCAGCCGGCCTCGTCGCCCGCGCGGACGGCGAGTTCCACCAGCGCGGTGCCGGGCAGGAGGACGACGTCGCCGACGGCGTGGTCGGCGAGCCAGGGGTGGGTGCGCAGCGACAGCCGGGAGGTGCACAGCACGCCGCCGGTGTCAGGTGTCTCGACCACCGCGCCGATCAGCGGGTGGTCGGCGCCGGCCAGTCCCAAGGAGGCGGCGTCGCCCGCGGCGGCCGGGGCGGGCAGCCAGTAGTGCTGGTGGTCGAAGGCGTAGGTGGGCAGTTCGACGGGGCGGGCGGGAGTGGTCAGGACGCCGGTCCAGTCCACCGGGACGTCCTTGACGAACAGTTCGGCCAGTGAGGCCAGCAGCCGTCGGGGGCCGCCGTCGTCGCGCCGCAGGGTGCCGGTGACCAGCACGTCGGCGCCGTCGGCGGCCTCGCTGATCGCCGGGGCCAGTACCGGGTGGGCGCCGGCCTCCACGAACACGGTGTGGCCGGCGGCCAGCAGGCCGGTGACGGCGGGCCCGAACCGGACCTGGCCGCGCAGGTTGCGGTACCAGTAACCGCCGTCGAGGACGCCCGCCTCACGGACCCATTCGCCGGTGACCGCGGAGTGGAACGGCACCAGCGGCGCCCGGCCGCGGATGTCCGCGAACGCCTCGGCCAGCGGGGTTTCGACGGCCTCGACGTGGTGGGTGTGGGAGGCGTAGTCCACCGCGACCCGGCGTACCCGCACCCCGTCCGCCTTCAGCGCGTCGAGCGCCTCGTCGAGCGCGTCCGCGTCTCCGGCGATCACCACCGACGACGGCCCGTTGACGGCGGCGACCTCGATCCGGCCGTCCCAGGCGGCGATGCGCTTGGCGGCCTCCGCCTCGGGCAGGGACACGGCGACCATACCGCCGTGCCCGGACAGCCGCTCGGCGATCACCTGGCTGCGGACGGCGACGATCCGGGCGGCGTCGTCCAGCGTCAGCGCGCCCGCCACACAGGCGGCGGCGATCTCCCCCTGCGAGTGGCCGACCACCGCGTCCGGT
>NZ_BAABIG010000104.1:0-690 GCF_039542605.1 Streptomyces ziwulingensis | reverse complement strand
TCTATATTTTTTTTGATGCATGTTCATCTAACCTTAAAATGTTGTTTAGCTGCATTAATAGAAGGGAAGATTAATTCTTCGTTTGTTTTATTATAACAGAAAACAAAATTACCTCCTATACCATACTGTGCAGATAATTTACCTTTTAACCCTTTTCTAGGATTACTATTAGTTAAATAGAAATTTCTTATTCCTTCACTTATAGCTTTTTTGGTTTCAGAAGAAGTTGTATACCCAAATTTAGGGTGGTTTTCTTTACTTAGCATTTTTTTTAAGTTAGCTATAGTTTCGGCGCTATGTTTGAAACCAAAGGAACTACCCGCAACAGTCAAAACATTATAGTTTGGTTTATAATGATCTAATCATTTTTGCTCTAAGTTAAGACAAACACTAGAATCTTGTTTACAAAATTCTAATATTCCTAAAGAGAAATTTTCTAAACCATATTTTTTCATAGCTCTTATTATTACCATACTAGAACTTTTATCTGAATTAGTATAATAGTAATAACTTGCCATTCTTCTGGTTAAATTAAGACTGCTACCTATATAAATTTCTTTATTAATATTATTGATAAACATATAAACACCTGATTTTTTTCTTAATTCTCTATATATATACCTTTTTTCTTCCTTAAAATCAGAAAAAAAAATAACAAACTCTTCAGGGTTGAAAGGTGAACCTCTGTTA
>NZ_BAABIG010000103.1:0-2089 GCF_039542605.1 Streptomyces ziwulingensis | reverse complement strand
GGTAGAAAGCGTGACCGTCTAGTTTTATCGATTTGGTTATATTTTCTATCTAAATTTAACGAAGGGGCTCCAACGTCTTTATTAATAAATCAAAAAAGGTCAGAATTTGGTTTCTGTTGGTTTGTTATTTATTTTATGTAAATTTAGTTTAAGGTGGTGGAGCTTTGTCGACAAATCTTAAAAAGAAGAAAAAAAAAGGTTATCTATTCTTTAAATAGTATTGTGTTTTTGTTTGTTTTTTTATAACAATGATTAAAAAATTTTTTAAAAATAATATGGTTTTTGGTTGATTTAAGGCGCAAGTTCCAACTACTAAAGTGGGTGGAGTGTCGGTGCAAGCTCGTAGTCTTCCTGTCGATGTGCGGTTTTTATCAACCGATAATGTTACTTTCGACGATTCAGGTGAAAGTTTTTTATTTTTACCGGAATTGCCTGATTATGAATATAATGGTAGCGCTAATGGTTTTGATTCTCCATTTTCAGCTGAATTTTACAAAGTTTTAGGTAGTTTGGAAGAAGGTGTTTATACATTAACTTTTTATGTTCAGGGAGAGTGTTATAACGATGATTTCGTTATAGATGATGTTTTTGAGTTTGACATGCATAATGGTTGTCTTATTAGAAATATCGATGCTCAGTCTGGGTATATACCTTTAACTATTTTGTATTATGCTGGTCGTGGGTCTATTGAAATGCTTGATAGTTTTTGTATGTCAACTCGTGTAGCTGGATTTATGTACGAAAGTATATGTGATACTATGAGAACATTTCCTGTCACACTTGATTATGATAAACAAATTTTAGTTTCTATAAAAGAAATTCGTGATCCTTTAGGAAAACAAATGGTATGATCTAATATCAATTCTTAGTTTCATACTGGTCGGCGACGAAGTACTCCTCCTAGCTGCGTCCTACTAAGTCAGGCGCCAGCATGGGAGGAAGCCAGGTTGGCTTCGCACGAAGTCGTCAGGGAGGTTATTTATAATTTATACCTCCTAAATTCAAGAGAGATAGTTTAATTAGTAGAACGGATTTGATACTATTGACTGACTTCGCAGAGCTTGCGATGATAACAGTAATATCAGGGATAGTTTAGGTGCAATTCCTATTCTCTCTAAGTGGGTGAGTCTGATAGTGTGTAGGTTGGGTGTGAAGTCTTACGTACGCGCCCGCCCTTCTCCTTCGGTCGACCGAAGGAGCAGTCAGGACGACTTCGGTCGACCGAAGGAGCAGTTGTAGTACTCATCCATCTATTTTATCTTAAATAAGGTTTTATCTTTACTTCCTAGTACAGACTTCATACTAGAAGTTTTATATAGCTTTTATTTAAGTATTGTGTTTTTGTTTATTTATATTTTATATTAAAATGAGAAGATTTTTTTATGAGTTTTTACCTAGATTATTCACAAAAGTGAATCTTTCTAAAGTTTTTTCTATATTTGCGGTAGGGTTTGGTATTAGAGTTTTTATATCGTATTTTTTTGATATTAATGTCTTCTATGATTATTTACATCCATTATCTTTAGGTTATTATTCTTTTATGGCTTCTTTTGTTGTTTTTATTAATGAACTTTTTACGTTCTTTAATATTAGTTTATTTTCTGCCGAAGGATACTTCGCTAGTGTCAGATCTATCCTTCGGTTAGTAGTACAATTTTTTACTAGTTTCTTTTCACTTTTTATGAATTCTTTCAATTTTATTAGAACTCATTTTAAATTTGAGTATTTGAAACTATCCTTTTTACGTTCTTTATTCCAGAATTCTTCTAAGGATTTACCCGACTTCGTCGGAGGAAAGAAGGAAGATTTATTTTACGGTACGGGTTTTACTGGGGCCGAAAAGGAAAATATTTTTTCTAACGGTTCTTCAGAACGTAATATCAATGATTTTATTTTAAATAAGGGAGATAAATCAAATAAAGGATCTTCTAATGTGATATCATCTAGCTCCGGTGGAGAATCATCTAAAGTAGGATCATATAAAGGGAAAGAAGTATGTTACCCTAATTCTAATCAGGGTTCGTATCAAAAATTTGATCAACAAGTTCCTAAATCTCTTTCAGTACCTACAAATGAAGTAGGTGATTCT
>NZ_BAABIG010000102.1:0-42107 GCF_039542605.1 Streptomyces ziwulingensis | reverse complement strand
AGCGGGCGGTGTCTTCCGGGCTGTTGGGCCCTTCCGACGAGTGAGACATTAGCGGATTCCCGGCTCCCGAGCTAATCGGGGGCCGCGTTCTTTCGAACGTGGATTCCTCATTCCGTGAATACGCACATCAGTGACATGACGGCGACAGGTCGACCGTTGTCGAGAGGTGTGGGTACGTGCGGGATGGCTGTCCGGGGACCGACCGGGGTCGGCGCTCACGTCGGACAACTCGGAGAACACTACGGACGCGGGTTCCGCGTGTCAAACCCGGGGTGGCGCCCCCCTCGTCGGCGTAGGGTGACAGGCGTGATGACGCGTACGTGCGCCCAGCTCTGGCGGGCCGCCTGACGGCGGCCGTACTCACGTGTGCACCCAACGGCCGCCGCTTCGGCGGCCGTTCTCGTATCTCCCTCCAGGAGGGGCGGCCGGCGGACAGCGGCGGTCCTGACCAGGAGGTGGAGAGATGACGCGGGTTTTCAGCGGGGTCAAGCCGACGGGGCATCTGACGCTCGGGAACTACCTGGGGGCCATGCGGCGGTGGGCGGCCGTCGACCAGCACCGGGCGGAGTCCCTGTTCTGCATCGTGGACCTGCACGCGCTGACCGTGCGGCACGACCCGGCACGGGTACGCAGGCTCAGCAGACAGGCGGCGTCGCTGCTGCTGGCGGCGGGGCTCGATCCGGAGCTGTGCACCGTGTTCGTACAGAGCCATGTCGACGAGCACGCGCGGCTGTCGTACCTGCTGGAGTGTGTGGCGACCGACGGTGAGATGCGGCGGATGATCCAGTACAAGGAGAAGGCCGCACGGGAGCGGGACCGGGCCGGGAGTGTGCGGCTGTCCCTGCTGACGTATCCCGTGCTGATGGCGGCGGACATCCTCGCGTACGGGACCGACGAGGTGCCGGTGGGGGACGATCAGGCGCAGCACGTGGAGCTGGCCCGGGACGTGGCCGTGCGGTTCAACCAGCGGTACGGGCACACGTTCGCGGTGCCTCGGGCGACGGTGCGGGCGGTGGCGGCCCGGGTGATGAACCTCCAGGACCCGGCGTCGAAGATGGGGAAGAGCGACGACGTGGGGCCGGGGATCGTCTATCTGCTGGACGAGCCGGACGTGGCGCGGAAGAAGGTCATGCGCGCCGTGACCGACTCCGGGCGGGACGTCGTGTACGACCGGGTGGAGCGGCCCGGGGTGGCGAATCTGCTGGAGATCCTCGCGGCCTGCACGGGTGGGGACCCCGCGGAGCTGAGTGGTGGATATCAGTCGTACGGCGCGTTGAAGAAGGACGCCGCGGAGGCGGTGGTCGAGGTCCTGAGGCCGGTGCGGGAGCGGCACATGGAGTTGTGCGCGGACCCCGGCCATGTGGAGGCGGTGCTGCGGGACGGTGCGGCACGGGCCCGGGCGATGGCGCGGCCGACCGTGGACGCCGCTTACCGGGCGATCGGACTGCTGCCACCGGTAGCGGCGGAGCCGGAGCCGGTGGTGAACGCCGAGCGGTAGGGGCGTGGGCACGGCCCCTCGGAGTCAGTCCTTGGTGCCGGAGGCGAGTTCGCGGCTGCGGTCGCGGGCGGCCTCCAGGGCGGCGATCAGCGCGGCGCGCACGCCGTGGTTCTCCAGCTCACGGATGGCGTTGATGGTGGTGCCCGCCGGGGAGGTGACGTTCTCGCGGAGCCGGACCGGGTGCTCGCCGCTGTCGCGGAGCATGGTGGCGGCGCCGATGGCGGACTGGACGATCAGGTCGAGCGCCTTGTCGCGGGGCAGGCCGAGGAGGATGCCGGCGTCGGTCATCGCTTCGACCAGGTAGAAGAAGTACGCCGGGCCGGAGCCGGAGAGGGCGGTGCAGGCGTCCTGCTGGGACTCGGGGACGCGGAGCGTCTTGCCGACCGCGCCGAAGATCTCCTCGGCGTGGGCGAGGTGGTCGGCGGTGGCGTGGGTGCCGGCCGAGATGACGGACATGGCCTCGTCCACGAGGGCGGGGGTGTTCGTCATGACGCGCACCACCGGGGTGCCGGCGGTGAGGCGCTCCTCGAAGAAGGAGGTGGGGATACCGGCGGCGCCGCTGATGACCAGGCGGTCGGCGGGGACGTGCGGGGCGAGTTCGTCGAGCAGGGTGCCCATGTCCTGCGGCTTGACCGTGAGGATCAGGGTGTCGGCGGTCTTGGCGGCCTCGGCGTTGGTGACGGCCGTGACTCCGTGGCGGGAGCGGAGTTCGTCCGCCCGTTCCTGACGGCGGGTGGTGACCAGGAGGTCGGCCGGGGCCCAGCCGGCCCGGATCACTCCGCTGAGCAGGGCTTCGCCGATCTTTCCGGCGCCGAGGACTGCGACTTTCTGGGCCATGGCTGCGGGTGACCTCCGGGGTGTACGTCGTCCGGTCCATCCTCGCACCGGGGGCGCCGGGTCCGCGCGGGCGTCCGGTGGGCGGGACGTCGGACGCCCGGACGGCGGTCACGGGGTGGTGGTGGCGACGAGGAGCACGACGTCGTAGACCTCTTCCACCACTTCGTCGGGGAAGACCGCGAGGAGGTGTTCGCGCTCGGCGGTGAGGAAGGCGGCGCTGCGGCGCTCGTCCTGGACCAGGAAGACCGAGTAGCTGCCGATGTTGGCCAGGTGGGTGTCGAGGGGGACGCGGCGGCGCCAGCGGATCTCGCGGCGGACCACGTCGAGGGAGCCGGCCGGGTCCCCGACGTGGGCGCCGGCCTGGCGTTTCTCGGCGGTGACGTCCAGACCGAAGTGGTGCTCGACGCGCCGGGCCGCCGCGGCGATCCAGGGGACGTCCAGTGCCTCGGTGTTCCACCAGAGGGCGAGCGCGCCGCCGGGGCGCAGTACGCGCAGTGCCTCCGGCACGGACCGGGCGGGGTCGGTCCAGTGCCAGGCCTGGGCGTAGGTGAGCAGGTCGGTGGAGTCGTCGGCGAGCGGCAGGGCGTCGCCGGTGCCGCGCACGATCGGTACCTCGGGGAGGGCGCGGTGGAAGTGGGCGGCCATGCCCTCGCCCGGTTCGACGGCGATGACGTCGGCGCCGCGGGCGTGCAGCAGGGCGGTGGCGATGCCGGTCCCGGCGCCGACGTCCGCGACGCGGGCACCCGCGAGGGGACGGCCGGTCAGTTCTTCCAGGGCGTCGAGGAGGGCGGGCGGGTAGGACGGGCGGGCGGCCGCGTACTGGGCCGCGGCGGCGTTGAAGGAGCGGGCTCTGGCCGCGTGGGCGGGGGCGGTGCGGGGAGCGGCGGGGGTGCGAGGATCTGCGGGAGTGTGGGGATCGGCGGGGGTGTGGGGTTCCGGGCGCGAGGTGGTCATACGGTCATGGTGGGGGGCGGCCGATGGCTTGGGGCCGCTCCGGTCGCTAACGGGGGCGTTTCCTCGGGTTTCCGGAGCGGCGGGAGGTGCGCTTCGCGTACTGCTCGCGGGCCGTGTCGTACTCGGCGCGGTGCAGGCTCTCGCCGGGGGCCTCGCGCAGCGAGCGGAGGAAGTAGGCGAGGAGCGTGCCGACGAAGCCGACGGCGAGCAGGCCCCGCAGGGACGCCTGGCGGTCGGGGTCGGGCCGCTTGGTGAAGCCGCCCCAGGTGTGGGCGAAGGCCAGGGCGCTGCAGGCCGCGAACATCACGATCAGCAGCAGGGAGACGAAACCGCCCACGTCGGCGATCTGAAGGCCCTGGTAGGCGACGCGCAGGACGAGGCAGGCGGCGGCCGCCGCGGCGAGCGAGCCGGCCGCGACGCCGATCCGGCGCCCGGTGTAGCCGTGGTCGTGGTGCAGCCAGGTCGTGCCGAAGAACCGGAGGGGCTCCGGGCGGGGGCCGGCGGTGGGTGCGGAGCCCGCGGGGGCGTCCGGGGTGCCGTTCGTACCGTTCTCAGCGCTCACGGTTCGATTATGGCCTCGGACGTGCCGCGGGCTCCGGGTGGGCTCGGCCGCGGTCAGGAGCAGCGCGGGCGGACGTAGCCGTCGCTGCCCGTCTGGATGTAGGCGTCCGAGACGTACTCGCCGCTGTCGATGCTGTCCCAGATGTTCGAGGTGCCGTAGGGCCCCGTCACACGGGTGCCCGGGGTCTGGCAGTTGATGAGGACCTTGGCGCCCTCGGGCAGGACACGTACGACGGTGTAGCCGGTGCCGGGACCGCTGCGGACGTTGAGCCGGTGGCCCGGTGCGACCGCGTAGTAGCGCAGGGCCGAGGCGGACATCGCCACCGATGCCGTGGTGGCGGTCTCTTTCCCGGTGCCGTCACCGGTGTCCGTGAGCTGGTCGACAGACATATGGACATCTCCCCCGTCGGACCCCACGACTGCCGTGGGGCAACGTCGATTCCCCTGGAATCCCCCCGGGGAATACGAGTCCACGACTCGCACGCGGAGGCTAGCAAGCCGCTTCGGTCTCGTACGCACCATCGACTAGGCTCCGAGCGTCGCGCGCCGAGGAACGACACGGGGGTGGTCCCATGGCGCCACAGCGGAACGCCGGAGCGGGTGGGGAAGCGGAACTTCCTGAGTACGCCGGTCACTACCGTCTCGACTCCTTCCTGGGATCGGGCGGCATGGGGGTCGTCCATCTGGCCCGGTCCACCTCGGGCATGAAGGTCGCGGTGAAGGTCGTCCATGCCGAGTTCGCGAAGGACCCCGAGTTCAGGGGACGGTTCCGGCAGGAGGTGGCGGCGGCGCGGCGGGTGAGCGGTGCCTTCACCGCGCCGGTCGTGGACGCCGATCCGGACGCCTCGCGGCCCTGGATGGCCACGCTGTTCATCCCCGGTCCGACCCTCTCGGAGCAGGTCAAGCGGAACGGCCCCATGGACCACGGGCAGGTGCGGCGGCTGATGGCCGGGCTCGCGGAGGCGCTGCGCGACATCCACCGGGTCGGGGTCGTCCACCGCGATCTGAAGCCGAGCAACGTGCTGCTCGCCGAGGACGGGCCGAAGGTCATCGACTTCGGCATCTCCCGGCCCAAGGACAGTGAACTGCGCACCGAGACCGGCAAGTTGATCGGTACGCCGCCGTTCATGGCGCCCGAGCAGTTCCGGCGCCCGCGGGAGGTGGGCCCCGCGGCCGACGTCTTCGCGCTCGGATCCCTCATGGTCCACGCGTCGACCGGACGCGGCCCCTTCGACTCCGACAGTCCGTACGTCGTCGCCTACCAGGTCGTGCACGACGAACCCGACCTGACCGGCGTGCCGGAGACGCTCGCGCCGCTGGTGCGGCGGTGTCTGGCCAAGGAGCCCGGGGAGCGGCCCACGCCGGACGAGCTGATGCGGCTGCTGCGGTCGGTGGCGGCGTCGTACGACACGCAGGCGTTCATACCGGCGCAGCGGGCGACACCGCAGGCCCCGCCGGAGTCGCCGGAGTCGTCAGAGACCTCGGAGTCATCGGGGTCCTCGGCGTCCTCGGCGTCGTGGCCGGGCGCGGATGATGCCGGGCGGCGGTCGCGGGGGCGTCCGGCGCGCCCGGTCCGGCCGGGCCGGCGGGCGGTCCTCGGGGCCGGGGTGCTCGCCCTCACCGTGCTCGGCACGCTCTTCTCGGTTCACGTCGTCGGCGGCTCTGAACCGGTCGTGGAGGACACCGTCCCGCAGGCCGCCGCCGAGCGCTTCGGCGGGTGGCGGACGGCACTCGCCGCGAAGGGGGGCGCACCGCAGTGCTCTTACGGCGCGGGCCGGCTGCTGTGCGCCCAGGGTGCGGAGGTGTTCGCCCTCGACCCCTCGGACGGCCGGCTGCTGTGGCGGCGGGCCGTGCGGACGCCGGGGAGCGAAGCGCCGGCCGTGGCGGGCACCCTGGTCCAGCCCTCCCTGGACCGGAGCGGTGGTCTGGAGGCGCTCGACCCCGCCTCGGGCGAGCCGTCGTGGCAGCGGGACGTGCCCGAGTACGCGGGGCTGCGTCCCGTGGGCGGCACGCTGCTGCTCACCGGCGCCGACGGGGAGGTGACCGGCCTGGACGGTGCGTCGGGCGAGACCGAGTGGTCGCACCGGATACCGGGACAGGCCATGCCGTACTTCTCCGCGTTCCCCGGGGAGCCGCTGGCGTACACGGCGAGTCCCTCGGACGACGGGACGCGTACGCGGGTCGCGGCGGTGGATCCGGGGACCGGTGAGGTGCGCTGGGACGCGGACCTTGACGGGACGCTGAAGATCTTCGGCGCGGCGGACGGGTCCGTCTACTTCCTCTCCGTCGACGCGGTCTACGGGGACACGGAGGCCGTCGTCCGCTACACCCCGGCCGGCGGGGCCGTCCGCCGGGTGGCGCTGCCCGTGCCGCTCGCGCAGGCGCACGGCGGCGTGCACGGGGACTCGGTGTATCTGATGGGCGCCGGTGGTTCGCTGCGGGCCGTCGACCTGGCGGGCGGGAAGCAGCGGTGGAGCCTGGAGACGGGGCTGAACCGGGGCTCGGCGCCCGTCTCCGACGGCCGTCAGGTGTACGTCACCGGCCCGGACGGGCGGCTGCTCGGCGTCGACGCCCGCGCGGGCCGGCTCCTCGGGCAGACACCGCCGCGGCTGGGGACCGACTCCGACCGCGTGCCCGCGTCGCTGCCGGCGCCGGTGCTCGCGGACGGCCGGGTGTACGCCGGCGCGCCCGACGGGAGTGTGTTCGGGGTGGACGGGCGGGACCCGGCCGCCTGGTAGCGGTACCGGGGCCCGGTGATCGGTGTCCGGCGTGTCCGGTGCGTCCGGAGCCCGGTCAGCCCAGCTTGCTGACGTCCCGCACGGCGCCCTTGTCCGCGCTGGTCGCCATGGCCGCGTAGGCGCGGAGGGCCGCGGAGACCTTGCGTTCGCGGTTCTTCGGGGCGTACACGCCGTTCAGGGCCTGCTCGCGGCGGGCCAGCTCGGCGTCGTCGACCAGCAGGTCGATCGTGCGGTTCGGGATGTCGATGCGGATACGGTCGCCGTCCGCCACGAGGGCGATGGTGCCGCCGGAGGCCGCCTCGGGGCTGGCGTGGCCGATGGAGAGGCCGGAGGTGCCGCCGGAGAAACGGCCGTCGGTGACGAGTGCGCAGGTCTTGCCCAGGCCCCGCCCCTTCAGGAACGACGTCGGGTAGAGCATCTCCTGCATACCGGGGCCGCCCTTGGGACCCTCGTAGCGGATCACCACGACGTCGCCGTCCTTGATCTGCTTGTTCAGGATCTTCTCGACGGCCTCCTCCTGGGACTCGCAGACGACCGCGGGGCCCTCGAAGGTCCAGATGGACTCGTCGACGCCGGCCGTCTTCACCACACAGCCGTCGACCGCCAGGTTGCCCTTGAGGACCGCCAGGCCGCCGTCCTTGGAGTAGGCGTGCTCGGCGGAGCGGATGCAGCCACCCTCGGCGTCCACGTCCAGCGCCTCCCAGCGCTCGGACTGGGAGAACGCCTCGGCGGAGCGGACGCAGCCGGGGGCCGCGTGCCACAGTTCGACCGCCTCGGGCGACGGGGAGCCGCCGCGCACGTCCCAGGTCTTCAGCCAGTCCGCCAGGGACGGGCTGTGGACCGCGTGCACGCCCTCGTCGAGCAGACCCGCGCGGTGCAGTTCGCCGAGGAGGGCCGGGATGCCGCCGGCCCGGTGCACGTCCTCCATGTAGTACGTACGGTCCTTGGCGACGTTCGGCGCGACCTTGGCGAGGCAGGGGACCCGGCGGGAGACGGCGTTGATCTCGTCCAGGCCGAACGGGGCGCCGGCCTCCTGGGCCGCCGCCAGCAGGTGCAGGATCGTGTTGGTGGAGCCGCCCATCGCGATGTCCAGGGCCATCGCGTTCTCGAACGCCGCGATGGTGGCGACATTGCGGGGCAGGACCGTCTCGTCGTCCTGCTCGTAGTAACGGCGGGTGATGTCCATCACCGTGCGGGCCGCGTCCTGGTACAGCCCCTTGCGGGCCGTGTGGGTGGCGAGGATCGAGCCGTTGCCGGGCAGCGAGAGGCCGATGGCCTCGGTGAGGCAGTTCATCGAGTTGGCGGTGAACATGCCGGAACAACTGCCGCAGGTCGGGCAGGCGTTCTCCTCGATGCGGAGGATGTCCTCGTCCGAGATCTTGTCGTTCACCGCGTCGGAGATCGCGTCGACCAGGTCGAGCGTGCGGACCGTGCCGTCGACCAGGGTGGCGCGGCCGGACTCCATGGGGCCGCCGGAGACGAAGACCGTCGGGATGTTCAGGCGCAGGGCCGCCATCAGCATGCCGGGCGTGATCTTGTCGCAGTTGGAGATGCAGATCAGGGCGTCGGCGCAGTGCGCCTCGACCATGTACTCCACGCTGTCCGCGATCAGGTCGCGGGAGGGCAGCGAGTACAGCATGCCGCCGTGGCCCATCGCGATGCCGTCGTCGACGGCGATGGTGTTGAACTCGCGCGGGATGCCGCCGGCCTCGGTGATCGCCTCGCTGACGATCCGGCCGACCGGCTGCAGGTGGGTGTGGCCCGGCACGAACTCCGTGAAGCTGTTGGCGACCGCGATGATCGGCTTCCGGCCGATGTCCGCACCGGGTACACCGGAGGCGCGCATAAGGGCGCGGGCGCCCGCCATGTTGCGGCCGTGGGTGACTGTGCGGGACCTCAGCTCGGGCATCGTCGGTCGCTCCTTCGAGAAGTTTCCGCCGGGCCCGGAGAGGGCACCGGCGGGATTCTGGCTGTCTTCGAGCGTACGCCGGTCATCCAGGGACCGGGACAGGGTGTCCGAATTGCGGGATGCCTGTCTCGCGGGGCGCACCGGGGCCCACCGCGCCGGGGGATCGCCTCAGGGGCCGGTTCAGGGGCCTGGTTCAGGAACCCGGTTCAGGGGCTGGGTTCAGGAACTGGTCAGGAACTGGTTCAGGAACTGGTGCGCGGCACCCTCGTGGCCGAGGCCAGGTGCAGGCGGGTGAAGGCGAGCGCCTCGGCCAGGTCGGCCTCCCGCTCGGCGCTCGACATGGCCCGGCGGGTGTTGACCTCGATCACGACGTGGCCGTCGAACCCGGTCACCGCCAGTCGCTCCAGCAGCTCGGCGCAGGGCTGGGTGCCGCGACCGGGGACGAGGTGCTCGTCCTTGGCCGAGCCCCGCCCGTCGGCGAGGTGGACGTGACCGAGGCGGTCGGCCATGCGGTCGACCATGTCGAGGGCGTCCGTGCGGGCCGTCGCGGTGTGGCTGAGGTCGATCGTGAAGTGCCGGTAGTCGTCCTTGGTGACGTCCCAGTCGGGGGCGTACGCCAGCATCTCGCGGTCGCGATAGCGCCAGGGGTACATGTTCTCGACGGCGAACCGCACGTCCGTCTCGTCCGCCATGCGCCAGACGCCGCGGACGAAGTCACGCGCGTACTGGCGCTGCCAGCGGAACGGCGGGTGGACGACGACGGCACTGGCGCCGAGCTTCTCGGCGGCGGCGCGGGCGCGCTGGAGCTTGGTCCAGGGGTCGGTGGACCAGACGCGCTGCGTGATGAGCAGGCAGGGGGCGTGCACCGCCAGGATCGGTACCTGGTGGTAGTCGCTGAGTCTGCGCAGTGCGTCGATGTCCTGGCTGACGGGATCGGTCCACACCATGACCTCGACCCCGTCGTAGCCGAGACGGGCGGCGATCTCGAAGGCCGTGGCCGTGGACTCCGGGTAGACCGAGGCCGTGGACAGGGCGACCTTCGCATCCGTGATGCGCGTGTGGGGCTCTGCCATGGGGGACAGGTTACGGGGTGCGGTTGGGGCGGTGCGGGGCGCCGGGGGGCCGTTGTGGTGTTCGCCATAGGCGGGGGCGAGTACGTCCCCCTCCCCGCTCAGCCATGGCCCATGTGGTCCAGCCTGCGGAGGATCACGCCCTCTCGCAGGGCCCAGGGGCAGATCTCCAGGCTTTCGACGCCGAAGAGGTCCATCGTCGCCTCGGCCACGAGCGCGCCGGCCACCAGTTGGCCGGCCCTGCCCTCCGAGACGCCGGGCAGCTCGGCGCGCTGGGCCGTGGTCATCCCGGCCAGCCGGGGCACCCAGTCCTCCAGGGAGGCCCGTTTCACCTCGCGCTGGACGTACAGGCCCTCGGCGGAGCGGGCGGCGCCGGTGATGCGGGCGAGCTGCTTGAAGGTCTTGGACGTGGCGACCACGTGGTCGGGGGCGCCGAGGCGGCTGAACTCGCCGACCGTACCGGCTATCTCGGCCCGTACCCGCCGGCGCAGGGCCCGTACGTCGTCGGGGTCCGGCGGGTCGCCGGGCAGCAGGGACGCGGTCAGGCGACCCGCGCCGAGCGGCAGGGACGCGACGGTGTCGGGCTCCTCGTCCATGCCGTAGGCGATCTCCAGGGAGCCGCCGCCGATGTCGAGGACGAGCAGCCTGCCCGCGGACCAGCCGAACCAGCGGCGGGCGGCGAGGAAGGTGAGCCGCGCCTCCTCCGCGCCACTGAGGACCTGCAGCTCCACGCCGGTCTCGGCGCGCACCCGCGTGAGGACGTCGTCGGCGTTCCTGGCCTCGCGCACGGCGGAGGTGGCGAACGGCAGCAGCTCCACGACGCCCTTGTCCTCGGCGGCCTGGAGCGCCCGGTGGACGACCGCCACCAGCCGGTCGACGCCGTCGGAGCCGATCGATCCGTCCTCGTCGAGGAGTTGGGCGAGCCGCAGTTCCGCCTTGTGCGAGTGGGCGGGCAGCGGGCGGGCGCCCGGGTGTGCGTCCACCACCAGCAGATGCACCGTGTTCGAACCCACGTCGAGGACACCGAGTCTCATGGACGGAACGCTACTGCCAGTACGGCCGCCGCAAGCCCCCGGAACGGGTACGGAACGCGGGCCGGGGACGGTAGGGGGAGCGGCGGTGGGCGACTTACCCTGGACGGGTGCCAAAGACGAAAAAGGCGAAAGACGAAAAGTCGGCCAAGAAGGACAAGACAGGCAAGGCGGGCAGGTTGGCCAAGGATCTCCTGCGGGGTGACGAGAAGGGGCTCGACTTCGCGCGCGCGTGGGTGGAGTTCCCGGACCCGGCCGACGACGAGCAGGTCTTCCGCTGCGATCTGACCTGGCTGACCTCTCGCTGGAACTGCATCTTCGGCAGCGGCTGCCAGGGCATCCAGCCGGGGCGCGCGGCGGACGGCTGCTGCTCGCTGGGCGCCCACTTCTCCGACGAGGACGACGAGCGGCGGGTGGCCGGGCATGTGGCCAGGCTCACCCCGGACATCTGGCAGCACCACGCCGAGGGCACCGAGCACGGCTGGACCTCGGAGGACGACGAGGGCTCCCGGCAGACCCGCCCCTTCGAGGGCTCCTGCGTCTTCCAGAACCGGCCCGGCTTCGCCGGCGGCGCGGGCTGCTCGCTGCACATCCTCGCCCTGCGGGAGGGCCGCGAGCCGCTGGAGACCAAGCCGGACGTGTGCTGGCAGCTCCCGGTGCGACGGACGTACGAGTGGATCGACCGGCCCGACGACACGCGCGTGCTGCAGGTGTCGATCGGGGAGTACGACCGGCGGGGCTGGGGACCGGGCGGTCACGACCTGCACTGGTGGTGCACCTCGGCGACCTCCGCGCACGGCGCCGGCGATCCGGTCTACGTCTCCTACCGCCCCGAGCTGACCGAGTTGATGGGCAAGGCCGGCTACGACCGGCTGGTCGAGCTGTGCGAGGAGCGGCTGGCCTCGCAACTGCCGCTGCTGGCACCGCATCCGGCCGACCCGGAGCGGCCTGCGGGGCTGTAGGGCTGNGCTGTAGGGCTCTAGGGCTCTAGGGCTCTAGGGCTCTAGGGCTCTAGGGCTCTAGGGCTGTAGGGCTGTAGGGCTGTAGGGCTCTAGCAAGGCGCCCGCCGAGCCGGGCCGGCGTCGAGGGCGCCGGGTGCCGGTCCCGGCGGGCCGGGTGCCCGGTGCCGGCTACCGCGCGGCCGGGCCCGGGCCGCCGGTGTCGCCGGGTGGTGGTGACGAGCCGCCCGTGCCGGTCGGGGACGGGACGGTGGGCGTCGGGTGGGGGTCCGTCGGGGTCGGCGTCCCGCTCGGGACGGCGGTCGGCGGCACCGAGGTCGTCGGGGTCGGGTCCGGGCCGGACGGGGACGGGATGCCGGGGCGGCTCGGACGGGGGGCCGGACGGGAGGGGCCGGGCGCGGTGCCGTAGCCGTCGATGGTGACGACGGCGCCGACGGGCGCGAGGGCCACCCGCGCCGTCCAGCGGCCGGACGGCTCGCGCAGGTGGTCGACGTGGACGCGGACCGTCAGCGTCTCGCCGGGGCCCAGGGTGCCTGCGTACTGACTCAGGTAGAGCCAGGGGGCGGTGGTGGACGCGGACCACCGCACCGGGGAGCGGCCGGTGGCGGCCAGTGTGATGAGCGTGGTGTCGCCGCGGTGACCGGCGGACACCTCCAGCCGGCCGGCGTCCCGGCCGGCTCCCGCGACGCCCAGGACCTCCACGGAGACGTCCGGCCCGCCGGTCCGGTCGCCGCGCGTGGCACCGGCGTTGCCCGCGTTCTCGTAACCGCCGTTCCCGCCCGCCGGACCGTCCTCGGCGTGGGTCTCGCCGGCGCTGGCCGGGCGGCCGTCCTCGGCCTCGCCCACCGGGGTGCCCCGGTAGGCCGCCCACAGGGCGAGCACCGGGGCCGCGACGACGGTGGCGACGACGGTGGTGGTGACGGCACGCGCGCGCAGGCGGTCGCGCCGGGCGGCACGGTCCTTGGGGTCCATCGGGAAGCCGCGCTGGTCGAGGCGGGGGGCGGCGCCCCTAGTGCGCGGGTGGTGTGCCATGAGCACGCGCAGCGCCGCGCGCGGGGCCGGGAGGACGGGCAGCTCGGCGGGGGTGACGCTGGTGCCGGGCCAGTGGCCGGGGATCGCGTGCTCGGCCGTACGGCGGCAGCGCGGGCAGTCGTCGACGTGCCGGACCAGTTCCCGCCGGAGCGGCGCGCTCAGCACCACTTCGTGGCCGCCGGTCAGGCGGGTGACGCCGGGGCAGGTGCCGGTCTCCGCGACGGCGAGGGCAGCGCGGGTGCGTTCGACCTCGCAGGCGGCGGAGGCGAGCAGTTCGCGGGCGGCGGGCGGCTCCATGCCGAGGACGGCGGCGACCTCGTGGGCGGTGAGGTGGTGGCGCACGGCGAGTTCGAGGGCCTCGCGCTGCTCCGGGGTGGTGCCGGCCGCCTCCGGCCAGGCGAGCAGGGACAGTTCGCGGCGGCGCTCGCGCCGGACCTCCGGGGGGACGGGCGGGCCGTGATCGCCGGTCTCGGCGCCGGTGCCGGTACCGAGACCACCGGCACCGGTACCGGTGGTCTCGGTGTCGCCGCGGTCCTCGACCGGGCGGCCCGCCGCGTGGCTGCTCCGCCGTTTCCGCTTGGCCTCCGCCAGCTTGCGCAGACACGCCCAGCGGGCCAGTGCGTACAGCCAGGCCCTGCGGTCGCCGGGGGCCTCCGGGCCGCGGCCGCCGCGACGCTCGGCGAGCGCGAGGACGTCACCGAGGGCGGCGGTCGCGGCGTCGTGGTCGCACAGCGCGGACAGGCAGTAGGTGAACAGGCCGTCCAGGTGGGGCTCGTAGCGCGCGTGCGATGAAAGCGACGAGCGCGACGAGTGCGCCAGCGTGCGCGCCGCGCCGCGGTCACGCGCTTCCCGGTGCGCCCGGTGCGTCCGGTGGGTTCCGGTCGTGCGGGTCGAGGTCTGCGGACTGCTGCTCATCCGGCGACCGTAGGCGGCCGCGAAGGGCGGAAACGGGCACCTTGAGCAGTTTTAATCCATACGGGTGAAACGATCCCTCAATCGGGGACGGGAACCTTCCGTTCCGGTGCGGCGGAGCAGGGCGAATGGCCGGGACCGGACGGCGGATGGCCGGTACGGGCACGCGCCCTGCGCCCCCGCCGAGCCCATGGGACGGGCCGCGGCGGGCGCGCCGAGCCCGTAGGACAGGCCGCGGCGGGCGCGTGGGACAGGCCGCGGCGGACCCGTTGTCAGTGGGGGCCGCTACGGTTTCGGACATGGCTGCCCGTACCAAGACCACCAAGGACCGTCCGTCCTACCGCTGCACCGAGTGCGGCTGGCAGACGGCCAAGTGGCTCGGCCGCTGCGCCGAGTGCCAGGCGTGGGGCACGGTCGAGGAGTACGGCGCGCCCGCGGTGCGCACGACGGCCCCGGGCCGCGTCACCACCTCCGCGCTGCCCATCGGCCAGGTCGACGGCCGCCAGGCCACCGCCCGCTCCACCGGCGTGCCCGAGCTGGACCGGGTGCTGGGCGGCGGGCTGGTGCCCGGCGCGGTGGTGCTCCTGGCGGGCGAGCCCGGCGTGGGCAAGTCCACGCTGCTGCTGGACGTGGCGGCCAAGGCGGCCGACGACGAGCACCGGACCCTCTATGTCACGGGCGAGGAGTCGGCGAGCCAGGTCCGGCTGCGCGCCGACCGCATCGGCGCCATCGACGACCACCTGTACCTCGCGGCCGAGACCGACCTCGCCGCGGTCCTCGGTCATCTGGACGCGGTGCGGCCGTCCCTGCTGATCCTGGACTCGGTGCAGACCATCGCCTCGCCCGAGATCGACGGCGCCCCCGGCGGCATGGCGCAGGTGCGGGAGGTGGCGGGCGCCCTGATCCGCGCCTCCAAGGAACGCGGCATGTCCACGCTGCTGGTGGGCCATGTCACCAAGGACGGCGCGATCGCCGGTCCCCGTCTCCTCGAACACCTGGTGGACGTCGTCCTGAGCTTCGAGGGCGACCGGCACGCGCGCCTCAGGCTGGTGCGCGGCGTCAAGAACCGGTACGGCGCGACCGACGAGGTCGGCTGCTTCGAACTGCACGACGAGGGCATCGTCGGGCTCGCCGACCCCAGCGGCCTGTTCCTGACCCGTCGCGCCGAGGCGGTCCCCGGCACCTGTCTGACCGTCACCCTGGAGGGCCGCCGCCCGCTCGTCGCCGAGGTCCAGGCGCTCACCGTCGACTCGCAGATCCCCTCCCCCCGGCGCACCACGTCCGGTCTGGAGACCTCCCGGGTCTCGATGATGCTGGCCGTGCTGGAGCAGCGCGGCCGCATCAGCGCCCTGGGCAAGCGGGACATCTACTCCGCGACGGTCGGCGGCGTGAAGCTCTCCGAGCCCGCCGCCGACCTGGCCATCGCCCTCGCGCTGGCGAGCGCGGCCAGCGACACCCCGCTGCCGAAGAACCTGGTGGCGATCGGCGAGGTGGGGCTCGCGGGCGAGGTGAGACGGGTCACGGGCGTGCAGCGCCGGCTCTCCGAGGCGCACCGCCTGGGCTTCACGCACGCCCTGGTACCGGGCGATCCGGGGAAGGTCCCGGCCGGTATGAAGGTTCAGGAAGTGGCGGACATAGGGGACGCTCTGCGGGTCCTTCCGCGGTCCCGTCGTCGAGAGGCCCCCCGGGAGGCGGAGGAGCGCCGGTAGACTTTGCCCAGGTCTCGCCCGTCCGTACGAACCGAGTGCGCGAAACGGGGGCGCCCAGAACCTGCGACCGGAGGAGTGCAGTGGCAGCCAACGACCGGGCAGCAGCTCCCGGAAAATCCGGTGGGAGTGCCGGTGCCGATGGCCTGATGCGCGCCTCTCTGAGCGCTGTGGCGCCCGGCACACTCCTGCGCGACGGCCTGGAGAGGGTCCTGCGCGGCAACACCGGCGGACTGATGGTGCTGGGCTCCGACAAGACCGTCGAGTCGATGTGCACCGGCGGTTTCGTCCTCGACGTCGAGTTCACCGCGACCCGGCTGCGCGAGCTGTGCAAGCTCGACGGCGGCATCGTGCTGTCCTCGGACCTGTCGAAGATCCTGCGCGCGGGCGTGCAGCTCCTTCCGGACCCCACCATCCCCACGGAGGAGACCGGCACCCGGCACCGCACCGCGGACCGGGTGAGCAAGCAGGTCGGCTTCCCCGTCGTCTCCGTCTCGCAGTCGATGCGGCTCATCGCGCTCTACGTCGACGGCCAGCGCCGCGTCCTGGAGGACTCGGCGGCGATCCTCTCCCGCGCCAACCAGGCCCTGGCCACCCTGGAGCGGTACAAGCTCCGTCTCGACGAGGTGGCCGGCACGCTCTCCGCGCTGGAGATCGAGGACCTGGTCACCGTCCGGGACGTCTCCGCGGTCGCCCAGCGCCTGGAAATGGTGCGCCGCATCGCCACCGAGATCGCCGAGTACGTGGTGGAGCTGGGCACGGACGGCCGGCTGCTCGCGCTCCAGTTGGACGAACTGATCGCGGGCGTGGAGCCGGAGCGCGAGCTGGTGGTGCGGGACTACGTGCCCGAGCCGACCGCGAAGCGCTCCCGCACGGTCGACGAGGCTTTGGCCGAGCTGGACAAGCTCAGCCACGCCGAACTGCTGGAACTGGCCACGGTCGCCCGGGCACTGGGTTACACCGGCTCGCCCGAGACCCTGGACTCGGCGGTGTCGCCGCGCGGGTTCCGGCTGCTGGCGAAGGTGCCGAGGCTGCCGGGCGCGATCATCGACCGGCTGGTGGAGCACTTCGGCGGCCTGCAGAAGCTGCTCGCCGCCAGCGTCGACGACCTCCAGACGGTGGACGGCGTCGGCGAGGCCCGCGCCCGCAGCGTCCGGGAGGGTCTGTCGCGCCTGGCGGAGAGTTCCATCCTGGAGCGCTACGTCTGAGCCGGCCCGGCCCGGCGGCCCCGCCCGGCGGCCCCACCCGGGGCCCCACCCGCCTCCAGTCGCGAGGGAGCGGTGGTCCGCCGCACCGCCGCCGCCCTTCGGTCGGTCAGTCCTTCTCCAGCACGAACGACGTCCGCTCCTTGGCGAATCCCGGTGCCTTCGCCTCCACCAGGTAGGTGCCGGCCTCGGCCGAGCCCGCCGGTGGCGTCGCGCACTCCGGGGAGCTGGGCTTGCGGTCCCACTTCACGGTGTAGGTGATGCCGCTGCCGGCGGCCACCTTGTACAGCCTGCTCGCCGCGCCCTTCGGGCAGTCGCCGGAAGTCCAGTAGGCGTCGTCGCCGCCCGCCCGGGTGATGGTCAGCACCGCCCGCTTCGGGCCGAGATCGACCTTGCAGTCGCTGCCCGAGGTGTTGCGCGCGGTGAGTTCGAGGGCCGGCCGCTGACCGGGTTCGTAGGAGTTGCGGACGCTGCGCAGGCTCAACTCGACCGCGCCCGCCGTGCAGTCGGGCAGACCGGAACCGGCCGGCAGGGCGTCACCCGCGCCGACACCGACCGCCGTACCGCTCCCTGCGCTCCCGCCCGCGCCGCCGCCGGTACCGCTCTCCCCGGACCCGGAACCCGCGCCGGACCCTGAGCCCGACCCGTCACCGGAGCCGTCGCCTTCGCCGTCGTCCCCGCCGGAACCCCCGGTGTCCCTGGTACCCGCTCCCGAGCCGTCCCCGGACCCCGACCCGCCGGAGTCCTCGTCGCCCGACTCGTCGCGTCCACCGGGCGCCTGGCTGATCGCCGGGCCGGAACCCGAGGGGCCCGCGGTGATCGACGGCAGGGGGTTCTTGCCGTCGGCCCCGTCGTCGCCACCGCCTTTGCCGCCCCCGCCGCCGGACACCACGATCCAGGCGATCAGCAGCGCCAACACGGCGACCACAGACAGCAGTACGACCCTCCGTCGCCAGTAGATGGAGGAGGGAAGCGGCCCGATCGGATTGCGCAGAGATCCCACGGCGGAAACTCTACGAGAGATCGCCACGTTCCCCCGCGCCACCCGCCGTTCGGGCGAACAACTTTTCCGGATCATCATTCCGGTGAGCACGGTCGGCGTCCGGCGGACGCACCCGCACAGGGTGGCGATGCGTCCGCCGGACCACCCCGCCGTGGCAGGATCGAGAGGTCATGACTGCGCCCACGAAGCCCTCGCACACCGGTTCCGCCGGCCCCGCCTCCGCCGACGCCCCGGCTCCCGCCACCTCACCCGCCTCCGCTTCCGCACCCGCCGAGACCGCCGCCGAGACCGCCGTCTCCGGCGCGCTCCTGCACTCCCCCGTCATCGACTGGTTCGACGAGCACGCCCGCGACCTGCCCTGGCGGCGCCCCGAGGCCGGCGCCTGGGGCGTGATGGTCAGCGAGTTCATGCTCCAGCAGACACCGGTCAACCGCGTCCTTCCCGTCTACGAGCAGTGGCTGGCCCGCTGGCCGCGCCCCGCCGACCTGGCCGCTGAGGCCCCCGGTGAGGCCGTGCGCGCCTGGGGCCGGCTCGGTTACCCACGCCGCGCGCTGCGCCTGCACGGCGCCGCCGCCGCCATAACGGAACGGCACGGCGGCGACGTACCGTCGGACCACGCCCAGTTGCTCGCGCTGCCCGGCATCGGCGAGTACACGGCCGCCGCGGTCGCCTCGTTCGCCTACGGCCGGCGCCACGCCGTGCTGGACACCAATGTCCGCCGGGTCTTCGCGCGGGCCGTCACCGGTGTGCGCTTCCCGCCGAACGCCACCACCGCCGCCGAGCGCAGACTCGCCCGCGCGCTGCTTCCCGACGACGAGCGAACCGCCGCGCGCTGGGCCGCCGCCTCGATGGAGCTGGGCGCGCTGGTGTGCACGGCGAAGAACGAGTCGTGCCACCGCTGCCCGATCGCCGCGCGGTGCGCGTGGCAGCTCGCGGGCAAGCCCGAGCACGAGGGGCCCCCGCGCCGCACCCAGACGTACGCGGGCACCGACCGGCAGGTACGCGGCCGGCTGCTCGCCGTGTTGCGGGAGGCGCACGGGCCGGTGGCGCAGGCGGCCCTGGACCGGGTGTGGCACGAACCGGTGCAGCGCGCCCGCGCGCTGGACGGCCTGGTCGCCGACGGCCTGGTGGAGCCGCTGGCCGGCGGCCGCTACCGGCTGCCGCTGACCTGACAGCTCCGCGAAACGTCTCGTACCGGTAGAGATCAGCCCAGCCTTTCCCCCTCCCGCCTCGGCCGTTACACAACCGACGGACAGCCGACTGCCAGCCGCAGGCTGCTCCGCACAGCGCCGTGACAACGCTTGCCTAGCTTCTTCTCAGTGCCCGGCGGACCGGGCCGGATCAGTACCACGGGGAGAGGGAAGGCGGTTCACCATGGCGCAGGGCGAGGTGCTCGGGTTCGAGGAGTACGTCCGCACCCGGCAGGACGCGCTGTTGCGCAGCGCCCGCCGCCTGGTGCCGGACCCGGTGGACGCGCAGGATCTGCTGCAGACCGCGCTGGCCCGGACGTACCGCCGCTGGGAGACCATAGAGGACAAGCGGCTGGCCGACGCCTACCTGCGCCGGGTGATGATCAACACGCGGACGGAGTGGTGGCGGGCGCGCAGGCTGGAGGAGGTGCCGACCGAGCAGCTCCCCGAGTCCCGCGTGGACGACTCCACCGAGCAGCACGCCGACCGCGCGCTGCTGATGGACGTCCTGAAGGTGCTCGCGCCCAAGCAGCGCAGCGTGGTGGTGCTGCGACACTGGGAGCAGATGTCCACGGAGGAGACGGCCGCCGCCCTCGGCATGTCGGCCGGCACGGTCAAGAGCACGCTGCACCGGGCGCTCGCCAGGCTCCGTGAGGAGCTGGTCGCCCGTGAGTCGGACGCGCGGGCGCTGGAACTTGAGGAGCGGGAGCGGTGCGCGGCCTGAACAGCCATCCGGGGGCCCGAGCGGCCCGGCGGAGCGTCAGGGCGGCGATTCCGGCGGCGGCCGGGGTCGTCGCCGTCGCGGTGCTGGCCGCGGGCTGCGGGGCCGGCGGGACCGGCGCCCGGGACGAGGGTCCGGCCCACGCGGACTCGGTGACGGGCGCGGCGGCCTCGCCCTCGGCCTCTCCGTCCAAGGTGCCCGACCGGGTGGACGCCGTCCGCCTGGTCAAGTCCGACCCGCGGGTCTCGGCGGAGGTCAAACGCGAGCTGAAGCCGTGTGTCGCCGACGAGTACCCGATCGACGTCTCCTACGGCAACGTCACCCGGGGATCGGCCGAGGACGTCGTCGTCAACGTCCTGACCTGCGGAGACGCGGTGGGTGTGGGCAGTTACGTCTACCGGGAGGAGAACGGCGGGTACGAGAACGTGTTCAAGGCCGAGGAACCGCCGGTCTACGCCGAGATCGACCGCGGCGACCTGGTGGTGACCAAGCAGGTGTACGAGCGGGGCGACCCGGTGTCGAGCCCGTCCGGCGAGAACGTGATCACCTACCGCTGGTCCGGGGGCCGTTTCTCGGAGGAGTACCGCACGCACAACGACTACAGCAACGCCGCGGGGAACGCGCCCTCACCGGCACCCGACGGCTGACATCGGCCCGGAGGTGAGCGGTCCGCCCCGCCGTGACCGGTCCCGCCGTGAGCCGGCCGGCCCGTCCGTGAACCGGCCCGCCGGTCCGTGAACCGGTCCGCCCGTCCGTGAACCGGTCCGCCCGTCCGGACCGATGAAGCAGTGTCAGGACCGATGAAGCAGTGTCAGGACCCATGGAGCAGGGTCTGGACCCATGAAGCGGGGTCTGGACCCACGAAGCAGTGAGCGGGACAGCGGGACGCCGGAACGCACCGCCGGATACCGCGCCCGCACCGACCACACACGAGGACTGAGAACACCGGGATGGCAGACCAGACCCACGTCCTGTTCGTCGAGGACGACGACGTCATCCGCGAGGCCACCCAGCTCGCCCTGGAGCGGAACGGCTTCGCGGTCACCGCGATGCCCGACGGCCTGTCCGGCCTGGAGTCGTTCCGGGCCAGACAGCCCGACATCGCACTGCTCGACGTGATGGTCCCGGGCCTCGACGGCGTCAGCCTGTGCCGCCGGATCAGGGACGAGTCGACCGTGCCGGTGATCATGCTGTCGGCGCGCGCGGACTCCATCGACGTGGTGCTGGGCCTGGAGGCGGGCGCCGACGACTACGTGACCAAGCCGTTCGACGGAGCGGTCCTGGTCGCCCGTATCCGCGCGGTGCTGCGCCGTTTCGGCCACGCCGGCGGCGGCGACCGGCAGGACGACCGGGGCGCCGCGGCCGGCGGGGTGCTGACCTTCGGCGAGCTGGAGGTGGACACCGACGGCATGGAGGTGCTCCGGTCCGGCCGCCCGGTGGCGCTGACACCGACGGAGATGCGGTTGCTGCTGGAGTTCTCCTCCGCGCCGGGCACCGTGCTCAGCCGCGACAAGCTGCTGGAACGGGTGTGGGACTACGGCTGGGGCGGGGACACCCGGGTGGTCGACGTCCATGTGCAGCGGCTGCGGACCAAGATCGGCCAGGACCGTATCGAGACGGTCCGCGGTTTCGGTTACAAGCTGAAGGCATGAGCGCGGACATGCGGGAGTTCTTCCGACGCCTGGTCGCCGCGGTGGCGCGGCGCGCCCGGCTCCGTACGGGTCTGCGGTGGAAGCTGAGTGCGGCCATCGCGCTGGTCGGCGCGCTGGTCGCGGTCGCGCTGAGCCTGGTCGTGCACAACGCGGCCCGGGTCTCGATGCTGGACAACGCGCGCGACCTCGCCGACGAGCGCATCGTCGTCGCCCAGCGCAACTACGAGCTGTCGGGCCGGCTCAACTTCCCCAACGCCCAGGTCGACGACCCGGCGCTCCCCGCCGAGCTGCGCCGGAAGGTCGAGGGCGGGCGGCGGGCCACGTTCGTCGCCGACCGGCCGGGCGGGGCCAGTGACATCTGGGCCGCGGTGCCGCTCAACGACGGGCACGTGATGTCGTTGCACACGGGGTTCACCGACCGCAGCTCGGACATCCTCAAGGACCTCGACCAGGCCCTGGTCATCGGTTCCATCGCGGTGGTGCTGGGCGGCAGCGCGCTGGGGGTGCTGATCGGCGGGCAGCTCTCGCGCCGGCTGCGCAAGGCGGCCGCCGCCGCGAACCAGGTCGCCAACGGCGAGACCGAGGTGCGGGTGCGGGACGCCATCGGCGGGGTGGTCCGGGACGAGACCGACGACCTCGCCCGCGCGGTGGACGCGATGGCGGACACCCTGCAGCGGCGGCTGGAGGCCGAGCGCCGGGTCACCGCCGACATCGCGCACGAGCTGCGCACCCCGGTGACCGGACTGCTGACCGCCGCCGAGCTGCTGCCGCCGGGCCGGCCCACCGAGCTGGTGCTGGACCGGGCCAAGGCCATGCGCACCCTGGTCGAGGACGTCCTGGAGGTGGCCCGGCTGGACAGCGCCTCGGAGCGGGCGGAGCTGCAGGACATCATGCTGGGCGAGTTCGTCACCCGCCGGGTGACGGCCAAGGACCCCGACGTCCAGGTGCGGGTGGTGCACGAGTCGGAGGTGACCACCGACCCGCGCCGGCTGGAGCGCGTGCTGTTCAACCTGATCACCAACGCCGCCCGGCACGGCAGACCGCCCGTCCAGGTCACCGTGGAGGGCCGGGTCATCCGGGTCCGCGACCACGGGCCGGGGTTCCCCGAGGCGCTGCTCGCCGAGGGCCCGAGCCGCTTCCGCACGGGCAGCGCGGACCGCGCCGGGCGCGGCCACGGGCTGGGGCTGACCATCGCGGCCGGACAGGCCCGGGTCCTGGGCGCCCGGCTCACCTTCCGCAACATACGGCCGGTGGGAGCACCCGCGCAGGTGCCGTCCGAGGGCGCGGTCGCCGTGCTGTGGCTGCCGGAACACGCGCCGACCAGCACCGGCAGCTACCCGATGCTGCCCGACCGGCCGACGGGCCCGCCCCGAGGCTGAGACGCCGGACCACGCCCGGGGAGGGCGGCCCATGCGAGGGGTCCCCGTCCAGGGAGAGCGGCCCTTGCAAGAGGCCCGCCCGGGGAGAGCGGCTCATACGAGTGGCCCGCCCAGGGAAGGCGGCTCACGCGAAAAGCCCCCCGGGAGCTGTCCCGGGGAGCCTCTCGTCGTGCCGGACGGTGAGTGACGGCAGGTGATGACTGTCCGACGGGCGCGCCCGTCGGACAGGCGGTCTAGCCGGCTGTCGCCGGGGTCTTCGCCGCGGCGCCGTCGCCGGTGCCGGGGCCGTCCGCCGGGTCCTCCTGCGCCTTCGGTCCCGCCCCCTTGAGCGGGACCTCCTTGACGAACAGCGCCGCGACCAGTGCGAGCAGGGCCACCGCGGAGCCCAGCAGGAAGGCGCTGTGCGATCCGGCGGAGACCGCGTGCTGGTACGCCTCCCGTGCCAGCACCGGCAGCTTCGCCAGGCTGGCCGCGTCGAGCTGCGCGGACTGCTCGGTCACCTTGGCGCCCAGCGTGCCGGCCCGCTCGGCCATCACGTCCTGCACCCGGTGGTTGAAGAGCGCACCCATGAGCGCCACGCCGAAGGAGGCGCCGAGGGTGCGGAAGAGGGTGGTGGACGAGGAGGCCACGCCCATGTCCTTCATCTCCACGCTGTTCTGCGCCACCAGCATGGTGATCTGCATCAGGCAGCCCATGCCCAGGCCCACCACGGCCATGTACAGACCGGAGGTGAACCGGGAGGTGTCGGTGTCCATCAGGGAGAGCAGGTAGAGGCCGACCGCCATCAGCGCGCCGCCGGCCACGGGGAAGATCTTGTACCGGCCGGTGTTCGTCGTGACCCGCCCGGCGACCATCGAGGTGACGAGCATCGCGCCCAGCAGCGGCAGGAGCAGCAGCCCCGAGTTGGTCGCCGAGGCGCCCTGCACGGCCTGCTGGTAGAGCGGCAGGAAGAGGGTCGCCCCGAACATCACGAACCCGACGACGAAGCCGATCAGGGACATCAGGGTGAAGTTGCGGCTGCGGAAGATGTGCAGCGGCACGATCGGTTCGGCGGCCCTGGTCTGCCAGAAGACGAAACCGACCAGCGCGGCGACGCCGATGCCGATCAGTTCCATGATCCGCGCGGAGGTCCAGGCGTACTCGGTGCCGCCCCAGGTGGTGACGAGGACGATCGAGGTGATGCCGACGGCGAGCAGCGCGGCGCCCAGATAGTCGATCCGCGCCTCGGCCCGCTTCTTCGGCAGGTGCAGTACGACGCTGATGGCGATCAGCGCGACCGCGCCGAGCGGCAGGTTGATGTAGAAGGACCAGCGCCAGCCCCAGTGGTCGGTGATGGTGCCGCCGATCAGCGGGCCGCCGATCATCGCCAGCGCCATGACGCCGGCCATCATGCCCTGGTACTTGCCGCGCTCCCGCGGCGGGATCAGATCACCGATGATCGCCATGACGCCCACCATCAGACCGCCGGCGCCCAGTCCCTGCACGGCGCGGAAGCCGATGAGCTGGCCCATGTCCTGGGCCATGCCGCTGAGCGCGGAACCGATCAGGAAGATCACGATCGACGTCATGAAGACGCCCTTGCGGCCGTACATGTCGCCGAGCTTGCCCCACAGCGGTGTGGAGGCGGCGGTGGCGAGGGTGTAGGCGGTCACCACCCAGGCGAGGTGTTCGAGTCCGCCCAGTTCGCCCACGATGGTCGGCATCGCCGTACCGATGATCATGTTGTCGAGCATCGCGAGCATCATCGCGATCATCAGGGCGAGCAGGACGACCCGCACGCTCCTGGGTTGCTTGCCGTCCACGGCCTCTGTACGGCCGTTCTCGGCCACTGCTGTCTCCGCCATCGCTCCCACTCCCCCAGCTACCGGCACTTACTTGCCGCCCGGCTAGTGACTACACTCGGAAGGTAGACGCGTAACTAGCCGGGCGTCAAGTAAGTTTCTGGGAAAGTGCGCGGAGCGGCTGGGGCGTAGGAGGATGGGCGGCACGATGGACGGCACCAAGCAGCAACGACGCCGCGGGGACACCCGCCAGCGCATCCAGGACGTGGCTCTCGAACTCTTCGCCGAGCAGGGTTACGAGAAGACCTCCCTGCGCGAGATCGCCGAGCGGCTGGAGGTCACGAAGGCGGCCCTCTACTACCACTTCAAGACCAAGGAAGAGATCCTCGTCAGCATCTTCGAGGATCTCACCAAGCCGATCACTGAACTCATCGAGTGGGGCCGGACCCAGCCGCACACGCTGCAGACCAAGCAGGACATAGTGCGCCGCTACAGCCATGCGCTGGCGGACGCCGCCCCCCTGTTCCGCTTCATGCAGGAGAACCAGGCCACGGTGCGGGAGCTGCGCATCGGCGAGATGTTCAAGACCCGGATGCTGGGCCTCAAGGACATCCTGGTCGACCCGGACGCGGACCTGACCGACCAGGTCCGCTGCGTGAGCGCGATGTTCACGCTGCACGCGGGGATGTTCGTGCTCCAGGACCTCGAAGGCGACCCCGAGACCAAGCGCAAGGCTGTTCTCGAGGTCGCGATCGATCTGGTCACCCAGGCCCATCAGGGCGGCTGAGGTTCTTGTCGGGGTGTGACCGTCAGACGGTGACGCCCTTGGAGCGCAGGAAGGCGACCGGGTCGACGGCCGAGCCGTAGTTGGCGGTCGTGCGGATCTCGAAGTGCAGGTGCGGACCGCTGGAGTTACCGGTGGAACCGGACTGGGCGATGTGCTGACCGGTCTTGACGACCTGGCCTATCTTCACGTCGATCCGCGACAGGTGGGCGTACTGGGAGTACGTGCCGTTGCCGTGCTTGATGACGATGGCGTTGCCGTAGGCGGGGCCGTCACCGGCGCCGTTGCCACCGGCCTTGACGACGGTGCCGCCGTGGGCGGCCATCACGTTGGTGCCGGTGGGCACGGCGAAGTCCTGCCCGCTGTGGGTGGACTGCCACATGCCGCCGGCCTGCGCGAAGCTCGCGCTGAGCTTGTAGGACTTCACCGGGTCGATCCAGGAGGCGGCCTTCTTCGCGGCGGCCGTCTTGGCGTCGGTCTTCTGGGCGGTGGCGGCCTTGGCCTGAGCCGCGGCCTGGGCCTCGACGGCGCTCGCCGCGCCGGAGGCGGTGGAGGCCGCCGTGGTGTCGGCGGCGGCCGCGACCCCTGCTCCCAGCGCGACCGAGGCTCCGAGGCCGGCGGCCAGGACAGCGGCGCGGGTGCGGAGGGCGGTCGTACGGGAAGAACGGGACGTGACACGCGGAGACATACGAACCTCACGGGGGTGGGGACAGAGGAAAGCCCCTCCGACGCACAGACACTCGCCGAGCGGGACTCCACATTGGTAACCCACCAGGGCGTACCGGCACAAAGGTGTGACCTACGACGAAGACTAGTACTTCATCGTAAAACTTCCGTAGCCCCAAAAGACCCGTCATTCCGGACAAACCAGGTCACAAGCCTGGGCCCACGCCTCCCGCTCGCGGCGAGGTGCCCGATCAGGCACTTCCCGTCCGCCCTACTATTCCTGGCCGTATCCCCCGGAACCCCTGTGCGGCACGTCACCGGGCACCATGATCGAAGCCCCGCCGGATGTGACCGGGGCTACGCCGGAACACGGCCCGGCGGACTTCCACGACGTCGGCCACGCCCGCCGCGCAGCACGCACTCGACCCGCCACAGAGCAAGCATTCGTACAGGGCACCGAAGCGGCCCCGCGCCGACGCCTGACACGGCACGGCACGCCGCACGCCGCACGACGCACGACGCGGCACGGCTCAGCACGCCGCACGCAGCGCGGCACGGCACGACGCGGCACGGCGAAAGGGGCTGCCCCGGGACCGAAGTCCCGGGGCAGCCCCTTTCTGGGCTCACCCTCGGAGGGCTACGCCTCCTTGCTCAGGTTCGGGCCGGTGCCGCCGGCCGCCTGCTCGATCGGCGGGGCGTCGGGCAGGGCCGACTTCTCCTCACCTCGGAAGGTGAAGGTCTTGGTCTCGCCCTCACCCTCGGTGTCGACGACCACGATGTGACCGGGGCGCAGCTCACCGAAGAGGATCTTCTCGGAGAGCGTGTCCTCGATCTCGCGCTGGATGGTCCGGCGCAGCGGCCGGGCGCCCAGCACGGGGTCGTAGCCCTTGGTGGACAGCAGTTCCTTGGCGGACGGGGAGAGCTCGACGCCCATGTCCCGGTCCTTCAGGCGCTCGTCCACCTTTTCGATCATCAGGTCGACGATCCGCAGGATGTCCTCCTGGGACAACTGCGGGAAGACGACCACGTCGTCGACGCGGTTGAGGAACTCGGGCCGGAAGTGCTGCTTCAGCTCGTCCGAGACCTTGTTCTTCATGCGCTCGTAGTTGCTCTTGGTGTCGCCCGCGGCGGCGAAGCCGAGGTTGAACCCCTTGGAGATGTCCCGGGTGCCGAGGTTGGTCGTCATGATGATGACCGTGTTCTTGAAGTCCACGACCCGGCCCTGGGAGTCGGTCAGGCGACCGTCCTCCAGGATCTGCAGCAGCGAGTTGAAGATGTCCGGGTGGGCCTTCTCGACCTCGTCGAAGAGGACGACCGAGAACGGCTTGCGGCGCACCTTCTCGGTGAGCTGGCCGCCCTCCTCGTAGCCCACGTAACCGGGGGGCGAACCGAAGAGACGCGAGACCGTGTGCTTCTCGCTGAACTCCGACATGTCGAGGGAGATCAGCGCGTCCTCGTCACCGAAGAGGAACTCGGCGAGCGCCTTGGACAGCTCGGTCTTACCGACACCGGACGGGCCGGCGAAGATGAACGAGCCACCCGGGCGCTTCGGGTCCTTGAGCCCGGCACGCGTGCGGCGGATCGCCTTGGAGAGCGCCTTGACGGCGTCCTTCTGGCCGATGACCCGCTTGTGCAGCTCCTCCTCCATGCGGAGCAGGCGGCTGGACTCCTCCTCGGTCAGCTTGAAGACCGGGATGCCGGTGGCGGTCGCGAGGACCTCGGCGATCAGCTCGCCGTCGACCTCGGCGACGACGTCCATGTCGCCGGCCTTCCACTCCTTCTCCCGCTTGGCCTTCGCGGCGAGGAGCTGCTTCTCCTTGTCGCGGAGGGAAGCCGCCTTCTCGAAGTCCTGGGAGTCGATGGCCGACTCCTTGTCGCGGCGGACGCCCGCGATCTTCTCGTCGAACTCGCGCAGGTCCGGCGGCGCGGTCATCCGGCGGATGCGCATCCGGGAGCCGGCCTCGTCGATCAGGTCGATCGCCTTGTCCGGCAGGAAGCGGTCCGAGATGTACCGGTCGGCCAGGGTGGCGGCCTGGACCAGGGCCTCGTCCGTGATGGAGACCCGGTGGTGGGCCTCGTAACGGTCGCGCAGACCCTTGAGGATCTCGATGGTGTGCGGGAGCGAGGGCTCGGCGACCTGGATGGGCTGGAAGCGGCGCTCCAGGGCCGCGTCCTTCTCCAGGTGCTTGCGGTACTCGTCCAGCGTGGTGGCGCCGATGGTCTGCAGCTCACCGCGGGCCAGCATCGGCTTCAGGATCGAAGCGGCGTCGATGGCGCCCTCGGCGGCACCCGCACCGACCAGCGTGTGCAGCTCGTCGATGAACAGGATGATGTCGCCGCGGGTGCGGATCTCCTTGAGGACCTTCTTCAGGCGCTCCTCGAAGTCACCGCGGTAGCGGGAGCCGGCGACCAGCGCGCCGAGGTCCAGGGTGTAGAGGTGCTTGTCCTTGAGGGTCTCGGGCACCTCGCCCTTGACGATGGCCTGTGCGAGGCCCTCGACGACGGCGGTCTTGCCGACGCCGGGCTCGCCGATCAGGACCGGGTTGTTCTTGGTGCGGCGGGACAGCACCTGCATGACCCGCTCGATCTCCTTCTCGCGCCCGATGACCGGGTCGAGCTTGGACTCACGAGCGGCCTGGGTGAGGTTCCGGCCGAACTGGTCGAGGACCAGGGACGTGGAGGGCGTGCCCTCGGCAGGACCGCCGGCGGTGGCGGTCTCCTTGCCCTGGTAGCCGGAGAGCAACTGGATGACCTGCTGCCGCACCCGGTTGAGATCGGCACCCAGCTTGACCAGGACCTGGGCGGCGACGCCCTCGCCCTCGCGGATCAGGCCGAGCAGGATGTGCTCCGTGCCGATGTAGTTGTGACCGAGCTGGAGGGCCTCGCGGAGCGACAGCTCCAGGACCTTCTTGGCACGGGGGGTGAAGGGGATGTGACCCGACGGGGCCTGCTGGCCCTGCCCGATGATCTCCTCCACCTGCTGGCGGACCGCCTCGAGCGAAATCCCGAGGCTCTCAAGGGCCTTGGCGGCGACACCCTCACCCTCGTGGATCAGGCCCAGGAGGATGTGCTCGGTGCCGATGTAGTTGTGGTTGAGCATCCGGGCTTCTTCCTGAGCCAGGACGACAACCCGCCGCGCGCGGTCGGTGAACCTCTCGAACATCGTTAATCGCTCCTCAGAGCGGTCAGGCAGTAAGGGGAACTTCCCCTCCCTGTCCTTCCGCAGCTTAGTCCCGCAAGCGGGGACCGCTCATTCCAACTGCCGACACCGTCGATGGCCTCCTGACCCGCAACGCCGACATCTGCCACAACCCGATGGTGCGAGACGATGTTCCCGCAGGCCAGGCACTTACCCCAGTCGCCAGTACGCCGATGGCGAACGTGAGACGCCCTTTTCTGCGTGTCGCCCCCTCCCACTAGGGATGTCTTACCCGCCGGCACTGACAGTCCATGCCGCGCGCACTGATTCCCTCCGCTACGGGCGAACAACCTCGCACCTCCCCGCGCCCCCGCGCACCCCGATTCTCGGCACTCTTCGCACCGGCCGGAACACCCAGCGTAACTTGAGGCCCTCGGGGACGGTTGGACTTGGCATGGTTGGCGCCTCGCCCGCGGGCGACCCGGGTCCCGCGGCCGCTTCGGCCACCTCTGCCGCCTCGGCCGTCGTGGTTCCCGGCCCGCGCCGTCCGCCGGAGTCCGCACCGGACGGACCGTGGGGCCGGGTGCGGCGGTGGTACGAGCACGCGCTCGGCTGGGAGACGGAGCCGGGTGTCCCGGTACGGCTGCGCACCGGCGTCCGCTTCGACGTGCTGGACCTCCCCGCTCCGGCCGGTCACGCGTCCCTCGGACGGCTCGGGCACGGCTTCCCGGTGGCGCTCCGCGGCGACCGGATGCTGCTCCTCGTGGCGCCGGGCAGCGCGGAGGAGCTGCCGGGGCTGCTGGAGTGGCTGGAGTGGGGATCGCTGCCGCTGGACCTCGTGGCCCTCGGCGCCGGCGGCCTGGTCGACGCGCCGCTGCCCGGCGGGGCGCCGGGTCCGCAGGGGGCCGCCGTGTGGCTGCGGCCCCCTGAGCCGGGGTGCGAGGTCGAAGACTCACTGCCGACACTGTCGGCCCTGGGAAGCGGCGCGGTCGCCCCCGGTCTCGCGCCGGGGGCAGGTCGCGGGACCGCGCCGGGTTCGGTACGGGAGTCCGTGCCGGATCTCGTGCGGGTGGTCGGGACGGTGGCCACGCAGTGCCACCGCCTCCGGCTGTGGCCTGCGGGGTGCGCGCGGAGGTGATCGGGACTGCCGGTCAGCCGTTGGCCTTCTCGTACGCCTCGCGGATGGTCGCGGGCACCCGGCCGCGGTCGTTGACGTCGTAGCCGTTCTCCTTGGCCCAGGCGCGGATGGCCGCGGTGTCCTGGCTGCCGCCGGAGGCGACCCGCGCCTTGCCGCCGCGTCCGCCCGAGGCACGGCCTCCGGTGCGGCGGCCGCCCTTCACGTACGCGTCGAGAAGGCCACGGAGCTTGTCCGCGTTGGCGGTGGTGAGATCGATTTCGTACGTCTTGCCGTCCAACGCGAACGTCACGGTCTCGTCCGCCTCGCCGCCGTCGAGGTCATCGACGAGAAGGACCTGAACCTTCTGTGCCACCGGATTTCCTTTCATCGATAACTGGAAGGGTCGGGGTCCGCCGGCGTCCGCCGTTTCGCCGCCCTTGTTATATGCACTACTGCACTACGTCGGAAAGCAAACCGCTTTTGCGGGAAAAACACAAACCCCCGGCGGGAACCAACAGCCCGGCCCGCGCCCCGGAAGATGCGCGTATCGGACATAGGCCACGGCCGGAGGGACGTGCCGATGGAATAAACCTGGCCGAGGTGTGCGCAGCCGCGGTGACACTTGCCGATCCGACGGTGATGATCACAGATGCAGAAGCATCCGACTGTTGCCCAAGGTGTTCGGTTTCACTCGTTCGAGACCGAGGAACTCCGCGACGCCCTCGTCATAGGAACGGAGCAGCTCCGCGTAGACATCGGTGTCCACCGGCGTCTCCCCGATCTCCACGAAGCCGTGCTTGGCGAAGAAGTCCACTTCGAAGGTCAGACAGAAAACGCGGCGAACACCGAGCCAACGCGCGGTCTCCAGCAACTTCTCCAGCAACTGATGGCCGACCCCGGCCCCCTTCAGCCCCGGCTTCACGGCGAGAGTCCGCACTTCCGCGAGGTCTTCCCACATCACGTGCAGGGCGCCGCAGCCGACGACCTCGGCGTTGTCGTCGCGTTCCGCGACCCAGAACTCCTGGATGTCCTCGTAAAGCGTGACCGTCGCTTTGTCGAGCAGGATGCGGTCACGCGCGTACGAGTCGAGGAGTCGGCGTACCGTCGGGACATCCCTGGTGCGGGCCCGTCGGACGGTGATGGCTTTCGCGCTGACTTCAGGACTCACTGCTGACATGAGCGGACGCTATCGCCCGTCGGCGGAGGGTGTGGAGTCGGGGTTCCGGCCCGGGTTGCGGCTCTCGTTCTGTCCGGCGTTTCGTCCGGGCGCCTGATCCCCGGTGCGGGGTTCGGCTGTTTCCGGGCCCTGGGCGATGCGGATGGCGTCTCTGAGGGCCTGGCGCTGTTCCTCGCTCATCATGCCGAAGAAGGCGACGAGGGCGGCGGCCGGGTTGTCACTCTGCGACCAGGCGTCGTTCATCAGGGCGGCGGCGTAGGCGGGGCGGGTGGAGACCGCCTCATATCGATAGGCCCGGCCTTCCGCCTCGCGGCGGACCCAGCCCTTCTGATGGAGATTGTCCAGAACGGTCATCACGGTGGTGTACGCGATCGACCGTTCCCGCTGGAGATCTTCCAGGACTTCTCGAACGGTCACCGGGCGGTTCCACTTCCACACCCTCGTCATGACCGCGTCTTCGAGTTCTCCCAATGGGCGAGGCACGTTCAGCACAGTAGTGGGAGAACTCGGTCGCCGCGTGCCGCACATGCGGTTTTGCCGACAAAGCTGACAAAGCCGACAAAGGGGACCGGCGGGGCCGTGCGGGGTCCGGGCCGGAAGCCCCCAGGAGGGGCTCGGCGGGCAGGGAGGGGTCAGGCGTCCGCGCGCGGCGTCGCCTGCCGGGTGCTCTCCGCCCGGGCGAGGGCGGCGTCGACGGCCGCGTCCTCCTTGGCCTTGTTGGCGCCGCCCTGGGTCTTCACGATCACCCTGATCACGGCGACGAAGAGCACGGCCATGACGACCGGGGGCAGCAGCGCGGAGACGTAGTCCATGGCTCCAGGGTAGCCACCGGGTCGGGTCAGCCCACCGCGAGGTGCTGTCCGGGAGCGGCGGCGGGCGGGGCCGGCTTGCGGCGGGGGAAGACCTCGCCCGGGGTCGGGACGGGGCGTTTCGTGGTGTCCGGGGAGGAGGGGCGGGGGGCCGGCTTCTCGGCGGGCTCCCGGTCGGGCCGCTCGGCGGGGCCGTCCTGGGCGGCGGCGCGGGCGGCGGCGCCGGGGAGGCTGCCGCGCGCACCGGGCAGGCTGCCGTACGGGCCTGCGGGGTTCCCATGGGGGGTTCCGTGGAGGGTTCCGTGCGGGCCGTCGCAGGGGCTGCCGGAGCGGCCGCCGGGGAGGGCGAGGAGGCGGGTGCGGGCGGCGGGGACGGCCGGGGCGGGGGCCGCCGGGACGGTGCCGGTCCGGGCCGGGACCGCGGCGGTGGGGGCCGGGACCGCGGCGGTGTGGGGGTGGCAGCGGTCCAGGAGGGCGGCGGCGGTGGGGTTGCCGCGCAGGGCCCGCAGTGCGGCGAGGTCGTCCCGGGTCGGGCGGTGGCCGGCGCTCAGAGCCTCGTCGAGGAGGGTCAGGTAGCCGGCGGCGGTACCGGGGAGGGCGGCGCGGTAGCGGGCGAGGTCGGCCACGAGGAAGGCGCGCAGGCGGGCACTCTCCCGCGTGGCCTCGTCCAGGGACTCGGCCAGGCGCAGGCAGTCTTGGACGTCCTCGGCCGAGACGGGGCTGGGGTGGAGGGCGAGAGCGAGAGCGCGGCGGAGCACACGCAGCTCCTCCGCGCCGAACGCCAGGCCGCCGCGGGATCCGTATGGCGTGGGCATGCGGCGACGATACGCGCTAATCAGACAAACCCGACACAGGGGACGGGCGTGGCGTGGGGGTCCCACCCGGGTGGGCGTGCCACTCGGATGGGGAGCGGGTGGGGAGGGGGTTCGGAGCGGGTGGGGAGCGGGTTCGGAGCGGGGCTCACATACGGGACACGTTCCGTTCGTAGACCAGGCGCAGGCCGATCAGGGTCAGCCACGGCTCGTGTTCGTCGATGACCGCGGACTCGCCCAGGACCATCGGCGCGAGGCCACCCGTGGCGATGACCGTGACGTCGTCGGGGTCGTCGGCCAGTTCGCGGGCCATGCGGCCGACCACGCCGTCGACCTGGCCGGCGAAGCCGTACACGATGCCCGCCTGCATCGCCTCGACCGTGTTCTTGCCGATCACGCTGCGCGGGCGGGCCACCTCGATCTTGCGGAGCTGGGCGCCCTTGACGCCCAGGGCGTCGACGGAGATCTCGATGCCGGGGGCGATGACCCCGCCGACGTACTCCCCGCGCGCGCTGACCGCGTCGAACGTCGTCGCCGTGCCGAAGTCGACGACGATGGCGGGGCCGCCGTAGAGGTCGACCGCGGCGACCGCGTTGATGATGCGGTCCGCGCCGACCTCCTTGGGGTTGTCGGTGAGGATCGGGACGCCGGTCTTGACGCCCGGTTCGACCAGGACCGCGGGGACGTCGCCGTAGTAGCGGCGGGTGACCTCGCGCAGTTCGTGCAGGACGGAGGGGACGGTGGCGCAGATGGCGATGCCGTCGATGCCGTCGCCCAGTTCGTCGCCGAGGAGCGGGTGCATGCCCATCAGGCCCTGGAGGAGCACCGCCAGTTCGTCGGCGGTGCGGCGGGCGTCGGTGGAGATGCGCCAGTGTTCGACGATGTCGTCGCCGTCGAACAGGCCGAGGACGGTGTGCGTGTTGCCCACGTCGATGGTCAGCAGCATGGGGTGGCCACCTACTCCGCTGCTCGCAGGTCGAGGCCGATGTCGAGGATCGGGGAGCTGTGGGTGAGGGCGCCCACGGCCAGGTAGTCGACGCCGGTGTCCGCGTACACCTTGGCGTTGTCCAGGGTGAGGCGGCCCGAGGCTTCGAGGGCGGCGCGGCCGGCGACCAGGGCCACGGCCTCCTCGCACTCACCGGGCGTGAAGTTGTCCAGCAGGATCAGGTCGGCGCCCGCGTCCAGGACCTCGCGGAGCTGCTGGAGGGTGTCGACCTCGACCTCGATGGGGACGTCGGGGAAGCGGTCGCGGACCGCCTGGAAGGCTGCGGCGACGCCGCCCGCGGCGACCACGTGGTTGTCCTTGACCAGCGCCGCGTCCGAGAGGGACATGCGGTGGTTGACACCGCCGCCCGCGCGGACGGCGAACTTCTCCAGGGAGCGCAGGCCGGGGGTGGTCTTGCGGGTGTCGCGGACCTTGGTGCCGGTGCCTTCCAGGGCGTCCGCCCACGCGCGGGTGGCGGTCGCGATGCCGGAGAGGCGGCACAGGAGGTTCAGGGCGCTGCGTTCGGCGGTCAGCAGGTCCTGGGTACGGGTGGTGACCGACAGGAGCGGCTGGCCGGCCGCCACGCGGTCGCCGTCCTCGACGTGGCGCTCCACCTCGAACTCGTCGGTGCAGACGACGGACATGACGGCCTCGGCGACGCGCAGGCCGGCCACGACGCCGGCCTCCCGCGCGGTGAAGTCGGCGGTGGCCACCGCGTCCTCGGGGATGGTCGCGACCGTCGTCACGTCCACGCCGTGGGCGAGGTCCTCCTGGATGGCGACGTTGGCGATGTCCTCGATCTCCACGGGGTCGAGGCCGGCGTCCGCCAGGAGTTCGGCGAGCGCGGGGTCGAGACCGCACTCCAGGTGTTCTTCGCCGGCACCGCAGGCGCAGTCGTCACCGCAGCCGCCGGGGGCGAGGGGAAGGTCGGGGGTGGTCACGTGGCTCACTGCTCCTGGGGGCTCTGCGTCGGCGGTCCGGTCGGGGGAAAGTCTGGTGCCTGCGTGGTGTGCACGGCGAGGGTGCGGTCCGGGTTCAGCCGTACGACGAGGTGGCGGCGCCAGGCCGGGTCGTCGCGGTCCGGGTGGTCCTCGCGCCAGTGGCAGCCCCGGGTCTCCTCGCGCTGTGCGGCCGCGGCGACGAGGACCCGCGCGACGCACAGGAGGTTGGTGGCCTCCCAGGCGTCGACGCCCGGCTCGGCCGTCTTGCCGTGCTCGTGGAGGGCCTCGCGGGCCTCGGTGTGCAGGTGCCGCAACCGGTCACCCGCGCGGGTGAGGGAGCCGGCGGAGCGCAGGACGCCGGCGCCGTCGGTCATGATCCGCTGGATGGTGAGGCGGGCCTCGGGCGGCAGGAGCGGGTGGGCGGGGGTCTCCGGGTGGGTGAGCGGGTGCACCTCGCGCGCGTGCAGGGTGCCGTCCGCGTGGCGGGCGGCGACGTCGGCGGCGATCCGCTCGGCGTAGACCAGCCCTTCGAGGAGGCTGTTGGAGGCCAGGCGGTTGGCGCCGTGCACGCCCGTGCAGGCGACCTCGCCGCAGGCGTAGAGGCCGGGGACCGTGGTGCGGCCCCGGGAGTCGGTGCGTACGCCGCCGGAGGCGTAGTGGGCGGCCGGGGCGACCGGGATCGGCTCGGTGACCGGGTCGATGCCGTGCGCGCGGCAGGCGGCGAGGATCGTCGGGAAGCGGTGCTCCCACATCTCGGCGCCGAAGTGGCGGGCGTCGAGGAACATGTGTGCGGCGCCCCGCTCCCGCATCCGGCGGGTGATGCCCTTGGCGACGACGTCCCGGGGGGCGAGTTCCGCCAGCTCGTGCTGTCCCACCATGAAGCGCGTGCCGTCGGCGTCCACCAGGTGGGCGCCCTCGCCGCGTACCGCCTCCGAGACCAGGGGCTGCTGGCCCTCCGCGTCGGGGCCGAGGAAGAGCACGGTGGGGTGGAACTGGACGAACTCCAGGTCGCTGACCTCGGCGCCCGCGCGCAGGGCGAGGGCCACGCCGTCGCCGGTGGAGACGGACGGGTTGGTGGTGGCCGAGAAGACCTGGCCCATGCCGCCGGTGGCGAGGACCACGGCGGGGGCGTGGACGGCCCCCACTCCGTCGTGCTGGCCCTCTCCCATGACGTGCAGGGTGACACCGGCGGTGCGGCCCTCGGCGTCCGTGAGGAGGTCCAGGACGAGGGCGTTCTCGACCGTGCGCAGGCCCCGGGCGCGTACCGCGTCGACCAGGGCCCGGGAGATCTCCGCGCCGGTCGCGTCGCCCCCCGCGTGGGCGATGCGGCGGCGGTGGTGACCGCCCTCGCGGGTCAGTTGCAGGGCGCCGTCGGCGGACTCGTCGAAGTGCGCGCCGGTGGCGATGAGCCGGCGTACGGCGTCGGGGCCCTCGGTGACCAGGAGCCGGACCGCCGCCTCGTCGCACAGGCCGACGCCCGCGACCAGGGTGTCGTCCAGGTGCTGGCCCGGGGTGTCGCCCTCGCCGAGGGCCGCCGCTATGCCGCCCTGCGCCCAGCGGGTGGAGCCGTCGTCCAGGCGGGCCTTGGTGACCACGACCGTGCTGAGACCGGCCGCCTCGCAGCGCAGGGCGGCGGTGAGACCGGCGACGCCGGAGCCGACGACGACCACGTCCGCGGTGAGGGCCCAGCCGGGCGCGGGGGCGTGCAGTCGTATGCCTGTGGTCGTCACGAGGCGGCTCCGAACGTGAGGGGGATGTTGTCGATCAGCCGGGTCGCGCCGATCCGGGCGGCGACCGCGAGGACCGCCTCGCCGGTGAAGCCCTCCCCGATCTCGGAGAAGTCGACGGGGTCGACTAGGGCCAGGTAGTCGAGGGTGAGCGGCGGAACGAGACGGGCGGCGTCGTCCAGGATCAGGCGGGCCGCCGCGCGTACGTCCGCCGGGCCGCAGGCGGCGGCGCGGTACGGGGCCTCCTCGCGGGCGGTGGGGGCCGGCCGGGACTGGGCGACGGCGTGCGCGTCGGCGGCCGCGCGGGACTCGCCCAGGGCGCTGAGCGCTTCGGCACGCGCGTGCGTGGCGGGCACCTCGCGGGCCCGGGCGCGCAGCGCCTCCTGGGCGGCGTGCCGGTCGCGGCCGGCGAACAGCGCCTGGGAGAGGGCGAGCGCGGTGCGCCGCTCCTCCGGCGAGAGGTAGCGGTTGCGGCTGGACAGGGCGAGGCCGTCCTCCTCGCGGACGGTGGGGACGCCGACGATCTCGATGCCGAAGTTCAGGTCCCGCACCATGCGGCGGACCAGGGCGAGCTGCTGGGCGTCCTTCTGGCCGAAGAAGGCCGCGTCGGGGCGGGTGAGGTGCAGCAGCTTGGCGACGACCGTGAGCATGCCGTCGAAGTGGCCGGGGCGCGAGGCGCCCTCCAGCCTCTCCCCCATGGGTCCGGCGGTGACGCGGACCTGGGGTTCGCCGCCCGGGTAGACCTCGTCCACGGCGGGGGCGAACACCACGTCGGCGCCCGCGCGTGCGGCGAGCGCGAGGTCGGCGTCCAGGGTGCGCGGGTAGCGGTCGAGGTCCTCGCCGGCGCCGAACTGCAGCGGGTTGACGAAGACGGTGACGACGACCTCGCCCTCCGGCCCGGCCAGCTCGCGGGCGGTGCGGATCAGGGTGGCGTGGCCCTCGTGCAGGGCGCCCATGGTCATCACGACGGCCCGGCGGCCGTGCCGTGCCCGCGCGTGCAGCGCGTCGGCGGTGTGCAGCAGGGCGGTGGTCATCGGGCGTCCGTCCTCGGTCCCGTGGGTCATCGGTCGTTCCCTTCGGTGCCGGGGGTGCCGGGGGTGCCGTCGGCGAGGACGCCGAGCAGGTCCTCGGCGAGGCCGGGCTTGAGCAGCCCGTGGGCGAGCGCGCGGTCGGCGGTCGCGCGTGCCATCGCCAGGTAGCCGGCGACGGCCCCCGGGGCGTGTGCGCGCAGTTCCTCGATGTGCGCGGCGACCGTGCCGGCGTCCCCGCGGGCGACGGGGCCGGTGAGGGCGGCGTCGCCGGAGCGCAGGGCGTTGTCCAGGGCGGCGCCGAGCAGCGGGCCGAGCATCCGGTCGGGGGCCTCGACGCCGGCGGCGCGCAGCAGGTCCATGGACTGGGCGACCAGGGTGACCAGGTGGTTGGCGCCGAGGGCGAGGGCCGCGTGGTACAGCGGGCGCTTCTCCTCGGCGATCCACTCCGGTTCACCGCCCATCTCGATGACGAGGGCCTCGGCGGCGAGCCGCAGTTGCTGGGGCGCGGTGACGCCGAAGGCGCAGCCGGCCAGGCGCTGGACGTCCACGGGGGTGCCGGTGAAGGTCATCGCCGGGTGCAGGGCGAGCGGCAGGGCGCCGGCCCGCAGGGCGGGGTCCAGGACCTTCGTGCCGTACCGGCCGGAGGTGTGCACGAGCAGGTGGCCCGGCCGTACCGCCCCGGTCTCGGCGAGGCCGGTCACCAGGCCGGGCAGGGCGTCGTCCGGGACGGTCAGCAGCACCAGCTCGGCGCGGCGCAGGACCTCGGCGGGGGTCACCAGCTCCACGTCGGGCAGCAGGGCCGCGGCGCGCCGCCGGGAGGCGTCGGAGACCGCGGCGGCGGCCACCGGGCGGTGCCCGGCGAGCTGGAGGGACGCGGCGAGCGCCGGGCCCACCCGGCCGGCGCCCACGACGCCTACGGTGAGCCGCGCGGGGCGGTCCTTGGGATCGAGCTGTGGGGTTGTGTTCACGCGACGGGGGCCTTCCCGTTCCAGTCCGCTCTGGGTACCGGACGATTTCTCGTCATGCTAACGCGATCGGTTCCCCGGCGGTCGGTCGTCCACAGGGCCGGGCGTCGGCCGCGGCGTGGTTGTCCACAGGCTGTGGGCAATCCGGCGCGCCGCGGAGCGCGGGATGCGGGCGGCTCGCGGGCCGTCCTGCCGTGGGGGGCCGTGGGCGCCGTGGGGGCCGTGGGGGCCGTGGGGGCCGTGGGGGCCGCGCGGGCCGCGCGGGCCGCGCGGGGGGGGTCCTCGGGCGGAATCCGTCACTCACTGTCTCTCTCCCGGCCTCACCCTGCATGATCGCCGTATGAGTGAGGACGCTGGAGCCAGCGAGCGGCAGGGCGGCACGGACCTGGACGGGACGGACCAGGGCGGCACGGACACCGAGGAGGCGTCGGAGACCGAGGAAACGTCGGAGACCGAGGAGGCGTCGGAGGCGGAGCGGTCCCTGCGGATGCGCGAGCGGCGGGTGGCCGCCCACCGGGACGCGCGACGGGTGCTGGGGCGGCCGGGCTTCCTGGCGACGCTCGGGGAGCGCCTGGCGGTGCTGGAGAGCGCGCGGGAGCTGTACGACCTGGCCGAGCCGGCCGACATGTACGGCAACGGCGTCGTCGCCGCCCTGGAGGAGCGGGTCGCCGGTCTGCTCGGCACGGAGGCCGCCGCCTTCTTCCCGACCGGCACGATGGCCCAGCAGGTCGCCCTGCGCTGCTGGGCGGGCCGCACCGGCAACCAGGTCGTCGCGCTGCACGGCCTCGGCCACCCCGAGGTGCACGAGCGGGGCGCGCTCAGCCAGGTCGGCGGCCTGCGCCCGGTGCGGCTGACCGACGCGCCCCGGCAGCCCACCGCGGCGGAGGTGCGCGACTTCGAGGAGCCCTTCGGGACGCTGATGCTGGAGCTGCCGCTGCGGGACGCCGGTTATCTGCTGCCCACCTGGGAGGAGCTGACCGAGGTCGTCGCGGCCGCCCGGGAGCGGGACGCGGTGGTCCACTTCGACGGGGCCCGCCTGTGGGAGACGACCACGCACTTCGGCCGGCCGCTCGCCGAGATCGCGGGCCTCGCGGACAGCGTCTACGTGTCGTTCTACAAGTCCCTCGGCGGCTTCGGCGGCGCCGCGCTGGCCGGCCCGCGGACCCTGGTGGAGGAGGCGAGGGTCTGGCGGCACCGCTACGGCGGCATGGTGTTCCAGCAGTTCCCCACCGCCCTGTCGGCCCTGGCGGGCCTGGAACGGGAGCTGCCGCGGCTGCCCGAGTACGTGTCGCACGCACGCGTGGTGGCCGCCGCCCTGCGGGAGGGCCTCGCCGGGGCGGGGGTGCCCTGGGCGCGCGTCCACCCCGAGGTGCCGCACACCCACGAGTTCCAGCTCTGGCTGCCCTACGACGCCGAGGCCGTCGGCGAGGCCGCGGTACGGCAGGGCGAGGAGACCGGCATCCTGCTCTTCGCCCGCCCCTGGGACTCCCCGGGGCCCGGGCTCGCGCGGACGGAGATCAGCGTGTCGGCCGCGGGTCTGGAGTGGACGCCGGAGGACGTCCGGGCGGCGGTCGCCGGCTTCGTCGCCCGCCTCGCCGCGCGCCCCGTCGCCCGCGCGGCGCGGACGGCCCCCTGAGGAGGCGGGCCGCGCGGACCGGCTCAGCCGTGTCCGCCCGCCCGTACCAGGCCGGTCTCGTAGGCCAGGACCACGACCTGGACGCGGTCCCGGAGGCCGAGCTTGGTCAGGATGCGGCCGACATGGGTCTTCACGGTCGCCTCGGAGAGCACCAGCCGGGCCGCGATCTCGCCGTTGGACAGGCCCTGCGCCACCAGCATCATCACCTCGCGTTCGCGCTCGGTGAGCCGCTGGAGACCGGCGTGCCCGGGCTCCTGGACGCCGCTCGGCAGCATCGGCGCGAAACGGTCGAGCAGGCGCCGGGTGGTCGACGGGGCGACGACCGCGTCGCCGCTGTGCACCGAGCGGATGGCGGCGAGGAGTTCGCCGGGCGGCACGTCCTTGAGCATGAAGCCCGAGGCACCGGCCTTCAGTGCCGAGAAGGCGTACTCGTCGAGGTCGAAGGTGGTCAGGATGAGCACCTTGGGGGCGCCGTCCTGCGCGCAGATGCGGCGGGTGGCCTCCACGCCGTCGAGCCTGGGCATGCGGACGTCCATCAGGACGACGTCCACGGCGCTCGCGCGCAGCACCTGGATGGCCTCGACGCCGTCGCCCGCCTCGGCCACGACCTCCATGTCCGGCTGGGCGGCGAGCACCATCCGGAACCCGGTGCGCAGCAGCACCTGGTCGTCGACGAGCATCACGCGGATCGTCATCCGGGGCCTCTTCCGTTCCTCTGCGAAGGTCGTGCGGGGGTGAAAGTCGTGCGGGGGTGTTCGGGGGCGTTCGGGGTTGTGCGGAGCGTCCAGGGGTGTGCGGGAGGCGTGCGAGGTGCGGTGGGGGCGCTGGGGGCGTGACAGGTGTCAACGCGACACTTGTACGGGTCAGTGCGCGGGTTTGAGCGGCAGCAGCACGCTGATGCGGAAGCCTCCGCCCTGGCGCGGACCCGCGTCCAGTGTGCCGCCCACCATGCCCACGCGTTCCCGCATGCCGATCAGCCCGTGGCCCTGGCCGTCCATTCCGCCCTCCTCGTACAGCTCGTGCGGGGCGCCCTTGCCGTCGTCCTCCACGAGCAGGCCGAGCCCGTCGTCGAAGTAGACCAGGCGTACGCTCGCGCCGGCGTCCACGCCGCCGTGCTTGCGGGTGTTGGTGAGCGCCTCCTGCACGATGCGGTAGGCGGTCAGCTCGACACCGCTGGGCAGCGGGCGCGGGGTGCCCTCCACCTTGAAGTCGACGGGCAGCCCGGAGCCGCGGCACTGCTCGACCAGGTCCTCGATCTGCTGGACGTCGGGCTGCGGCACGTACTCCCCGGCCTCCTCGTGCTCGCCGGTGCGCAGCACACCGAGCAGGCGGCGCATCTCGGCGAGGGCCTGGCGGCCGGTGGAGGAGATGGTCTCCAGGGCGTTCTTCGCCTGGTCGGGCGCGGTGTCCAGGACATAGGCGGCGCCGTCGGCCTGCACCACCATCACGGAGACGTTGTGGGCGACGACGTCGTGCAGTTCGCGGGCGATGCGGGCGCGCTCGGCGGCGACCGCCACCTTGGCCTGCGCCTCCCGCTCCCGCTCCAGGCGCGCGGCCCGCTCCTCCAGTTGCGCGAAGTACGCGCGGCGGGTGCGGATGGAGTCGCCGAGCACCCAGGCCAGCGCGAACGGCACCGTCTGGAAGACCGTCACGGCGACCTGGCCCGCGATCCCCGTCTCCGCGGTGGGCCAGCGCAGTTGCGCCGCGGCCGCCGCGCACAGGCTGGTGGCCAGCGCCAGCCGGGACGCCCAGCGCGCACCGGTCGCGGCCACCGTGTAGACGATCACCAGCATGGCGAAGTCGGCCGGCATCGTGGCGACGTCCAGCAGGAGCTGGCCCACACCGAGCACGACGGCCAGCAGCAGCATCTTCTCCGGCGTGCGCCGACGCAGCGCGACCACCAGGGACAGCAGGGCGGCGAACGGGACGACCAGCGCCCTGGCGTCCGTTCCGCCGCTGTCCTCCAGGGGGCCGCCGGACACCACGGAGATCCCTAGCAGGACAAGGGCCCAGAAGGTGTCGACCCCGGTCGGGTGCCTGCGGAGGAAATCGTAGAGGCGCTGCACGTGACCCAGCGTAGGGAAGTGCGATCGGTGCAGGGGTCAACCGGAGGGCCGATCCCGAACGGGCGGGCGTACTCCGCAAGGTGGAGGCCCCGCGCACCCGCGCGCCTCCTTGAC
>NZ_BAABIG010000101.1:0-3451 GCF_039542605.1 Streptomyces ziwulingensis | reverse complement strand
GCATCCCGATGTCGCGCAGGCCGCCGTCATCAGCCACGAGGCAGGAGAGGGCGACCAGCGCCTGATCGCTTACGTGGTTCCGGCGGTGGCGGGATCCGAGACTTCCGCCGCGGCGCAGGTCGGTGAGTGGCAGCAGGTGTACGAGCGCATGTACGCCTCGGGAGACGCGGCCCTGGGCGAGGACTTCACCGGCTGGAACTCCAGCTACAGCGGCAAACCCATGCCCCTGGCGGAGATGCGGGAGTGGCGTGACGCCGCCGTCGAGCAGGTGCTGCGCTGGTCCCCCCGGCGGGTCGCGGAGATCGGGGTCGGCTCCGGACTTCTGCTAGCCCGCATCGCGCCGCACGTCGAGCACTACTGGGGCACGGACTTCTCCGGCACGGCCATCGACCGGCTCCGGGACCGGGTCGCCGCACAGGACTGGGGGGACCGGGTCCTGCTGTCCTGCCAGCCGGCGGACGATGTCTCCGGCCTGCCGCTGGGCCGGTTCGACACCGTAGTGCTCAATTCGGTCGCACAGTACTTCCCCGACGCCGGCTACCTCGACCGGGTGCTGCGCCGCGCGATGACACTCCTGGTGCCCGGTGGCCGCCTCGTCGTCGGTGACGTCCGGTCCGCCAGATCGCTGCCCCTGTTGCACCAGGCCGTGCAGCAGGCCCGGCACCCGGGAGCCAGGGGAAGCGTCCTCAACGCCCTGGTCGGCAACGCGGTGCTCCTGGAGACGGAGCTGGTGCTCGACCCGGAATGGTTCACGCGGTGGGCGCGGCGGGCCGGCGACGCCGCCGGTGTCGACATCCGGCTCAAGTCCGGTGCCTCCCACAACGAACTGACCCGGCACCGCTACGAGGTGGTGATACACAAGGCCCCGGTGGACCCGGTCCCGCTCGCCGACGTCCCCGTGCTCGTCCGGGACCACCACGACACGGACCTGAGCGCGATACGCCGGCGGGTCCAGGAGGCCCGGTCCAGTCCCGTACGCGTGCAGGGCCTCCTCAACGCGCGCCTGACCAGTGAAACCGGGCGGAGCGGCGGCATCGACCCGCACACCCTCCGGGAATGGGCGGCGGCGCAAGGATGGCACGCACTTGTCACCTGGTCCCGTACGGTCGACCACTTCGACGCCCTGGTCTGGCGGGACGGCCCGGCGCCGGCGGCCGCGTACACCGGCACCTGCCTCCCGGACGATCACCGCGAGGACGGACGGCTGGCCAACGAGCCGTCGAGGGTCCGCGAGATGAGCACGGCCCTCGCCGCGCTGCGCGGCTACGTCCGCGAGCGGCTTCCCGACTACATGGTGCCCTCCGCCGTCGTGGCGATCGGCAGGATCCCGCTCACCCCCAACGGGAAGCTCGACCGTGCGGCCCTGCCCGCGCCCGACTACGCGGCCGCCTCGACGCTCCGGGAACCGCGGAGCCCGCACGAGGAGATCCTCTCGGGGCTCTTCGCCGAGGTGCTGGGCGTCGAACGGGTCGGCGCCGAAGACGACTTCTTCCTCATGGGCGGCCACTCCCTGCTGGCCACCCGGCTGGTCGGCCGGATCCGGGCCAGGCTGGGAGTCGAGATACCCGTGCGCGACGTGTTCGAGAACCGCACGGTCTCCGCCCTGGCCGAGTGCCTCGCCCGGGGAAAGGCTCCCCGGCCTCCGCTGACCGCGCGGGAGCACCCCGCACGGATCCCCCTCTCGTTCGCCCAGCGGCGCATGTGGTTCCTCCACCGCTTCGAGGGGCCGTCGGCCACCTACAACATGCCCACCATGCTGCGGTTGCGCGGCCCCCTGGACGTCCCCGCGCTGCGCGAAGCGGTGCGCGACGTGGTGCGCCGCCACGCGAGCCTGCGCACCGTGATCGCGCAGGACGAGGACGGTACGCCGTACCAGCGGATCACCGAGGCCGACGGACGACCGGGCATGGAGGTACCGGTGATCAAGGTGCCCTCCGGGGATCTCAGCGGCGAGCTGGCCGCTGCCGCCGCCTACCGGTTCGACCTCGCCGCGGACCTGCCCCTGCGCGCGAGCCTCCTGTGCGGCGACGCGGACGACGATCACGTGCTCGCCCTGGTCCTGCACCACATCGCGGGGGACGGGGCGTCCGCCACCCCCCTCGTCCGGGATCTGTGCGGCGCCTACGGGGCTCGCAGGGAAGGACGCCCACCCGGCTGGGACCCGCTGGCCGTCCAGTACGCCGACTACACCCTGTGGCAGCGCGAACTGCTGGGGGACGAGTCCGACGAGGACAGCGTGCTGGCCCGGCAGGTGGACTACTGGCGGACCGAACTCGCCGGCCTGCCGCAACCGACCCCCTTGCCCTTCGACCGGCCACGGGCCGCCACGGCGGTGCGCCGCGCCGAGCAGGTCCCCTTCACGATCGGGCCGGAGTTGTTCTCCGGAGTGGAGGAGCTGGCCCGCNATGGGCGGCGGTGACGATCTGGCGATCGGGTCGCCCATCGCCGGACGTACGGACGAGGCGCTGGCCGACATGGTGGGCTTCTTCGTCAATAGCTGGGTCCTCCGCGTCCGCCTGCACGGCGACCCCTCGTTCGGCGAACTCCTCGAACAGGTGAAGGACAAGGCCCTCACCGCCTACGATCACCAGGACGTCCCCTTCGAGCGGCTGGTCGAACTGCTCAACCCCGACCGGTCCGGCGGACATCACCCCGTCTTCCAGGTGGCGTTCGCCTGGCAGAACAACGCGCGGGCGGAGCTGCGCCTGCCGGGGCTGGTGACCGAGATCGAGCCGGTGCCCAGCACGGTCGGCGCCAAGTTCGACCTCTTCTTCAACGTGGCTCCGGGCCCCGACGGCGAGGGCGCGGTGGGCACGGTCGAGTACGACACGGGGCTGTTCGACGCCGCGACGGCGGAGGCGCTCGCCCGTCGGCTGCTGCGGGTGCTGGAGCAGACGGTGGCCGCGCCGGAGGGACACCTCAGCACGATCGAGGTGACCGAACCCGCGGAACTCGCACGCTTCGTCCGCGACATCAACGACACCGCCGTGCCCCTGGCCGACCTGACGATCCCCGGGGCGTTCGCGCGTCAGGTGGCGGCCGCGCCGCACGCGGTCGCCGTACGGGCCGGCTCCGAGTCGCTCACCTACCGGCAGCTCGACACGTGGTCGGACCGGGTGGCCGTCGCTCTGGCCGAGCGCGGGGTGGGCGGGGAGTCGCTGGTGGGGGTCGCGTTGCCGCGGTCGGTGGAACTGCTGGTGGTGCTGCTGGCGGTGCTCAAGGCGGGAGGCGCGTATCTGCCGCTGGACCTGGAGTATCCCGAGGAGCGGGTGGCGTTCATGCTCCGCGACGCCCGGCCCGTGCTCGTCGTGGGCGGCACCGAGGCCGGCGGCCCCCTCCCGGACGACTGGCCGCGAGTCGCCTTCGAGGACCTGGCGCCCGTCTCCGATGCGGTGCTTCCGGTGGGGGTTTGGGCTGGTGGGTTGGCGTATGTGATGTATACGTCGGGGTC
>NZ_BAABIG010000100.1:0-76707 GCF_039542605.1 Streptomyces ziwulingensis | reverse complement strand
GTAGACCCGCCCGGCGGGGTACGCCGTGTCCAACGGCAGGTATGCGCCGCCCGCCTTGAGCACGGCCAGCAGCGCCGTCGCGAACCGTGTGCCGGGCTCCAGCAGCAGACCCACCGGGCGGTCCCGGCCGGCCCCCCGGGCGAGCAGCCGGTGCGCCAGCCGGTTGGCGCGTACGTCCAGTTCCCGGTAGGTGAGGCTGCCGTCGGGTCCGACGACGGCGACGGCGTCGGGCCGGGCGTCGGCCTGCGCCTCGATCAGCGTGTGCACCGGCGGCAGGGCCGGCCCGGCGTCGGGGCCCGCCAGGGCCGGTCCGGTCCCCGGTTCCAGCGGGATGCCGGCCACCGGCCGGTCCGGGTCGGCGGCCATCGCCTCCAGCAGGATGCCGAGCCACCGCACCAGCCGCCGCGCGGTCCGGGGCGTGAACAGGTCCCGCCGGTACTCCAGCCAGCCGTGCAGGCCGGCTCCGGGTCCGTCGTCGGCGAGTTCCAGGGCCAGGTCGAACTTGGCGGTGCGCGGCGGCACGTACAGCGTCTCGGCGCACACCCCGGGCAGCGCGGGCGGCTCGGGCGCGTCGTACACGTTGAGCAGCGTCTGGAAGAGCGGGGTGGCCGTCAGGGACCGTTCGGGACACAGGCGGCGCACGATGTGGTCGAAGGGGGTCCGGGCGTGCGCGAGGGCGTCCAGGGTGCCCGCCCGCGCGCGGGCCAGAAGGTCGCGTCCAGTGGGTTCGCCACCGAGGTCGGTGCGGATCACGACCGTGTCGAGGAAGCAGCCGACGGCCTTCTCGCTCGCGGCCGTGTGCCGGCCCGCGTGCGGCACGCCCACGGCGACGTCGTCGGTCTCCGCGAGGCGGCCCAGCAGCGACTGCCAGGCGGCCAGCAGCACCATGAACACCGAGGCGCCCGCCCCGGCGGCGAGGGCGCGCAGCCGCGCCGCTGTCTCCGTGTCCACGACGACCTCGGCGGCCGCCCCCGCCCAGTCCCCGTCCGGGGTGCGCGGCAGGTCGGTCGGCAGGCCGAGCACCGGCGGCAGGCCGGCCAGCCGCCGCGTCCACCAGTCCAGGCCGGCCGGGTCGTCGGCGTCGCCGGGCACGGTGTCCGGGTACCGGGGCGCCGGCGGGGGCGGTTCACCGGCGCCGGTCCGGGCGGCGTAGCAGCGGGCCAGGTCGGCGAGGAGGAGGCGCTGGGACCAGCCGTCGGTGGCGATGTGGTGCACCGTCACCGCCAGCACCCAGGAGCCGGGGAGCCGGAACAGCGTCGCCCGCATGGGCGGCCGCGCGGTCAGGTCGAACGGCCGGCCGGTCTCCGCGGCGAGCGCCGCGTCCAGGTCGTCCCCGGTGACTTCCGTGACGGTCACCGGCACGTGGCCGGCCGGTCCGGGCCGTACCAGGGGCTCCGCGCCGTCCGGGTCGATCACCCCGCGCAGCGTCTCGTGCCGTTCCGCGAGGTCGCGCACGGCTGCGAGCAGTGCCGGTTCGTCCAGCGCCCCGGTCAGGCGCAGCACGAGCGGCACGTGGTAGGCGGGGCTCTGCGGGTGCAGCCGGGTCAGGAACCAGATCCGCCGCTGGGCCGCCGACAGCGGCGCGGGGCCCGGCGCCGGCCGCGGCGCGGGGTCGGGGGCCGGGCCGGTGACGGCCCTGTGCGCGGCGGCGAACCGCGCCTTCACAGAAGCCGCGGAGTCATCGGAGGGCGTGCTCATTTTTCCGTTCCCAGGGGTTGTTCGAGGTCGTCGAGGACCAGGCGCTCGGTGGCCGCGGCGAAGTCCGCGAGCACCGGCCGGTCGAAGAGGGTGCGCACCGGGATCGGCACGCGCAGCGCGTCCCGCAGCCGTCCGGTCACCAGGGTCGCGGCGAGGGAGTGCCCGCCGAGCGCGAAGAAGTCGTCGTCGGCCCACACCCGCGGGCGGCCAAGAACGTCCGCCCAGACCGCGGCGACGAGCCGTTGCGCCTCGCCCTCGGGTGCCGGCCGGAGGTCCTCGGCGACGGCACGGGTGGGCAGGGCGGCACGGTCGAGCTTGCCGCCGGCCGTCCGCGGCAGTTCCGCGAAGGCCAGCCAGCGCCGGGGCACCAGGTGATCGGGCAGCAGTGTGCGCAACCGGGCGCGGACCGCGGCGCGGTCCACGTCCTCGGGTGTCAGGCAGCCCACCAGGTGGGCGTCCCCGCCGGAGCCGGCCACCACCACCGCGGCGTCCGCGACCCGCGGGTCGGCCCGCAGGGCCGCCTCCACCTCGCCGGGCTCGATCCGGTAACCGCGTACCTTGGCCTGGTCGTCGGACCGGCCGTGGAACTCGAGCTGCCCGTCGTCCCGCCAGCGGGCCCGGTCACCCGTGCGGTAGCACCGCCCGCCCGGCAGGAACGGGTCGGGACCGAAGGCCGGGGACGGCAGCCCGCGGTAGCCGCGCGCCACGCCCGCCCCGCCGATCCACAGTTCGCCCACCGCGCCCTGGGGCAGCAGGCGGCCGAGGGGGTCGACCACGTAGCAGCGGTAGCCCGGCAGCGGCCGGCCCAGCGGCACTCTGCCGCCGTCCACCGCGTGCACCCGGTACAGGTGCGAGGTCACCGTGGTCTCGGTCGGTCCGTACTGGTGCCAGAGCTGTCCCACCCGGCCCAGCGTCCGGGCCGCGAGCCCCGGGTCCAGGACCTCCGCGCCGGCCATGACCCGCAGGGACGGCATCGGCGGCAGACCGGCGGCCATCAGCATCCGCAGCGTGGTGACGGTGACGTCCAGCACCGTCACGCCGCTGCCCGGCAGCCACTCGGCCAGGGCGTGCCCGTCCGTCGCGCGCTCCCGGTCCACGACCACGCACCGCCCGCCGACGGCCAGTGGGGCCCAGATCTGTTGCACGGCCATGTCGAAGGCCAGCGGTGCCACCAGGGCGACGCGGTCCTCGGGACCGGTGCCGAGCACCGCGGACTGGCCGGTGAGGCAGGCGGCCGCGTTCGCGTGCGTCACCTCGACCGCCTTGGGGCGCCCGGTCGATCCGGAGGTGTAGGTGAGGTAGGCCGCCCGGTCGGGGTCGGGGGGCGGCAGCGGGCCGCCCAAAACCGCGTCCGCGCCGAGAACGGTGTCGAGGTCGAGGCCGCGGAGCCCGGCGGGGGCCGGGCCGCGCGCGAGGACCGTCCCGGCGCCGCTGTCGGCGGCCGTCCAGGCCAGGCGGGTCTCGGGCAGGTCGGGGTCGAGGGGCAGCAGGACCGCGCCGGCCCGCCACACGCCGAGGAGCGCCGCCGGGAGGAACCGGTCGCGCGGCAGGCTCACCCCGACCACGTCCCCGGGCCGTACCCCCGACGCCGTCAGAGCGGTGGCGACCCGTCGGGACACCGCCGCCAGCCCGTGGTAGCTCAGGTCGCCGTCGGGGGCGCTCACGGCGACCGCGTGGGGGCGGGCGGCCGCCTGCGCCAGCACGGCGTCGATCAGCGTGGCCGGGCGGTCGGCGGGCAGGTCGGGGCCGGTGCCGAGGGCCAGCAGCCGCGCGCGTTCCCCGGCGGTCACCAGGTCCAGGTCGGCCAGCGGGGTGCCGGGGGCCGTCGACCCGCCGCGCAGGGCGGCCGTCAGCCGGGCCGCGAGGGCCTCCATGCCGGCGCGCTCGTATCGCGCGGTGGCGTACTCGACCTGGAGTTCGGCGTGGGTGGCGGTGGGCAGGACCAGGACGGTGAGTTCGTTGCCCGCGGCGCCGCTGCCCCGGTCCGGGCGCAGCTCCAGCCGGAACGGTCCGTGCGCGGCCGTGGCCGGGGTGTCCGGTGGCAGCATGGTGACGACGACGGGAGTACGCGAGGCGCCGGCCGCCGCCCGGTGCGCCGGGAGCAGGGCGAGCAGGTCGCGGGCGGGTACGTCCTGGTGGGCCAGGGCGTCGGTGGTGGTCGCGGCGCACTGGCGTACCAGGTCCTCGAACGTCGCTGCCGGGTCCAGGCGCACCCGCAGCGGCAGCGTGTCGACGAGCGGTCCGAGGAGCGCCTCGGTGCCGGGCCGGTGGCGGCGGGCGGCGGCCGCCCCGATCACCACGTCGTCCAGTGCGGCGAGCCCGCCGACGACCAGCGCCACGGCCGCGAGGAGCGCGGCGAACGGCGTACTGCCGGTGTCGGCGGCGAACCGGTGCCACCGGGCGAGCAGCGCGCGGTCCAGGACGACGGACACCCGGTCGGTGTCCCAGCCGGGCGCGGCCGGCCGTCCCGGCAGCCGGTCCGGGAGCGAGGCGCCCGCCAGGGCGGTGCGCCAGTACGGGAGAGACTCCGCCGCACCGGGCGCCTCCTCCTCGTGCCGGGCGAGATCCGCCATCTGCAGCGGTGGCTCGTCCACCGGGTCGCCGGCGAGTTCGCGGACCAGCTCCCGCAGGAGGACGGCGACCGAGGCGCCGTCGAAGGCCATGTGGTCGACGGCGAGGAACAGTTCGCCGGTCTCGTCCGCCGTGCGGGCGAACGCCGCCCGCAGCAGCGGGGTGTCGTCCCGCGGGTCGAAGACGTGCCGGGCGGTGTCCCGCCGCAGCGCCTCCAGTCGCCGCTCCCGCTCCCGTGCGGGCAGTTCTCGCAGGTCGGCCTCGGTGACGGGGACCGGCACGGGTGGTCCGATCCGCGCGTACGGGATGCCGTCCGTCTCCTCGACGGTGGTGCGCAGCACCTCGTGGCGCCGCACCAGCGCGTCCAGCGCCCCGCGCACCGTCGCCCCGGTCGCCGGGCCGTGCACGCCGACGCGCACGGTCAGCGTGGTGACGGGCCGGTCCGGCACCAGCCGCCGCAGCAGCCAGAACTCGCGCTGCGCGGCCGTCAGCGGATGCCGTGCGCCGGCGGTCCGGCGGTCCGGCGGCGTCGCGGGAGGGAGCGTCGCCAGCTCCCGTGCGAACGCGGCCACCGTCGGGTGTCGCAGGAACATCACCGGCGGCACCGGCCGCCCCAGCCGCCGTCCGGCCTCGGCGACGACCCGCGCGGCGGCCAGCGAGTGCCCGCCGAGGTCGGCGAAGGGATCGTCGGCGCCGACCCGGTCGAGGCCGAGGACCCCGGCGACGACCTCGGCGACCATTCGCTCGGCGGCGTCCCGCGGTGCGCGGTACGGCAGGTGCGGGGGGCGCCCGGCGGTGACGAGCGGCAGCGCGTCGCGGTCGACCTTGCCGGTGGGGTGGACGGGCAGGCGGGGCAGCACCGCGATCCGCCACGGCACCGCGTGCGCCGGCAGCCGCTCGGACAGCCAGGCCCGCAGCTCCGCCTCGGTGGCCGTGTCCGACTCCGCCCAGCCGACGAGCCGGTCCTCCTCCGCGCGTACGAACGCGAGCCGCACCGCGGGGTGTTCGGTGAGCGCGGTCTCCGCCTCGCCCGGCTCGACCCGGACGCCCCGCACCTTGACCTGGTCGTCCAGGCGCCCCACGAAGTGGTAGGTGTCCCCGAGGCGGCGCACCAGGTCGCCGGTGCGGTATCCGTCCGGGCCGAACCGCTCGGCCGTCAGCTCCGGACGGTTCAGGTAGCCGCCGCCCGCGACGCCGGGCCCGGCCACCCACAGCTCACCGGTGGCGCCCTCGGGCAGTATGCCGCCGGCTGCCGAGCGCACCGAGGGCTCGGCCCCGGCGACGGGCCGGCCGATCGGCGGGTTCCCGGCGCCGCCCCGGTCGACCTCGCCCGCGATGCAGGTGAGGGTGGACTCGGTGGGGCCGTAGAAGTTGACGACCCGCCGTACCCGCGGCTGCGCCCAGATCCGGTCGCACAGGGCGCGGGTCACCCGCTCCCCGCCGGTGACCACGGTGCGCACGTGCGGCGGCAGGCCCTCGCGCAGCACCGCCGAGAGGGCGGACGGCACCCCCACGAGCAGGGTCGCCTCCGACCGTGCGGGGATCTCGTTCACCGCGAGGACGTTCTGCGCCAGCAGCACCGTCCCGCCGGTGACCAGGGGGGCGTACAGCTCGAACACCGACGAGTCGAAACCGGCCGGAGACGTGGCCAGGACGCCGCCGAGTTCGGCCGCCGAGAAGTACCCGGCCGCCCAGCGCAGCAGGTTGAGGACGTTGGCGTGGGTGACCACCACGCCTTTCGGTACCCCGGTGGAGCCCGAGGTGTACATGACGTAGGCGGGGCTGTCGGCGCGGGCCTCGGAGGGCTCCGCGGGCGCCGGCGGCGACTCCTCGACGCGTGCGGCGGTGACGCCGGCCGGCGTGGCGTGTTCGGTGCCGGCCGAGGTGAGGGTCACGCGCAGGGCGGCGTCCTCGGCGATCAGCCGCCGGCGCGCGGCGGGGTGGGCGGGGTCCAGCGGCACGTACGCGGCGCCGCACGCCATGGTGCCGAGCACGGCGGGGACCAGCCAGGGCCCGCGCTCGACGCACAGGCCCACCCGGTCGCCGGGGCGGACCCCGGCGGTCCGCAGCCGTGCCGCCACCGCGTCGGTCATGTGGAGGGTGTCGGCGTAGGTGAACCGGGTGTGGCCCACGACGACCGCGGTACGGTCCGGGGTCCGTACCGCCTGCCGCCGGAAGGCCTCGGGCACGCTGGACGCGGCCGGTTCGCCGCTGTCGTTGTTCATCGGTCGCTCCGTGGGAAGTGCGGGCCGGGACGGTTCAGGGCCCGGCGGGGGTGTGGGCGCGTACGAAGCCGGCGAACCGGTCCACGGCCTCGTCGATCCGCCGCGGTGGCAGGGAACTCGCCGACAGCCGCAGCGCGCGCGGCGCCGGGGGGCCGGCGTGGAAGTGGTCGAGCGGGGTCCACAGCACGCGGTGGTCGCGCGCCGAGCGTTCCAGCAGGTCGCCGGTGACGTCGAAGGGGACGCCGACCACCACGAAGAAGCCCCCCTGCGGGCTGTTCCAGGTGACCGGTGAGGGCGCGGGGAAGTGGACCGCCAGCCGGCGCAGCAGGCGCCGCAGGTTTTCCCGGTACACCGCGCGGACCCGTTCGGTGGCGCGCAGCAGGCTGCAGTCGTGTTCCAGCAGGTGGCCGCCGGCCACGGCCTGCGCGACCGGGGAGGTGTTCACCGTGAACATGCTCTTCGCGCGGGCCAGCAGGTCGGCCAGGATCAGCGGCCCGGCCGAGTCCGGCACCGGCTGGTCGGCGACCGCGAACCCGATCCGCACCCCCGGGAAGACCGTTTTGGCGAGCGACCCCAGGTAGACGACCTGTTGCCGGGTGTCGAGCGCCTTCAGCGTCGGCAGCCGTTCCTCGCCGAGCGGGAACAGTCCGTACGGGTTGTCCTCCAGGAGCAGCAGCCCCTCCTCCTCGGCCACCTCCAGCAGCGCCCGCCGGTCGGCGAGCGGCAGCCGCAGTCCCGAGGGGTTGGCGAAGTCCGGTACCAGGTAGCAGGCGCGCGGCCGCAGACCGGCGGTACGGGCCTCGCGCGCCGCGCGACGCAGGTCGGCGAGGTCGATGCCGCGGGCCCCGCCGGCCACCGGGCGCACCGGCATGTCCAGCAGCCGGGCCGCTCCGGTGACCCCCACGTACACGGGGTCGACGGCCAGCAGCACGTCCCGCTCGTCCCGGCGCAGCGCCCGCAGCGTCAGGACCAGCGCCTCCTGGCATCCGGTGGTGACGACCACCGCCTCCGGATCGACGTCGATGCCCTCGTCCACGGCGAGGTGACGGGCGATCAGGTCGTGGATGATTCCCTTGGTCCGGCCGTACTGGAGCAGCGTCCGCCGCACGCGCGCCGCGTCGTAGCCGCGCTCGTCGCGCAGGTGGTCGGTGAAGACGCGCAGCGCGCGGTGCACGTCCTCGACGTCGTAGAAGCCCTCGTACGGGGCCCCCGCGGCCAGAGACAGGGCGCCCGGATGCCGTTCGGCCACTTCGTTGAGGAAGGTCATGGCCGTCAGCGCCGGGTCGGTGAGGGAGGCGTGCAGGTCGGTGACGGCCGGGGGCGCCGGGGTGGTGAGGGCTTCTCGCGTGTTCACGGGGGTCCTGGGAGAGATTGGGTGAGAGGGAAGGGGGGGAAGGAAGAGGGGGGAAGAGGGGGGACGAGCGGCCTCATGGCGCCCTGACCGTCTCCAGGCGCCGGGCCGCCGCGATGTCGGCGCAGCCCGCCAGGCCGAGCGCGTCCCGCAGTTCGCGGGCGAGCAGCCCGAGGACGTGCCGGGCGCCCGCCTCCCCGCCGGCGGCGAGCCCCCACAGCAGGGGCCGCCCCAGCAGGACGCCGTCGGCGCCGAGCGCCAGCGCCCGGAGCACGTCGGTCCCGGAGCGCACCCCGCTGTCCATCAGGACCGCGCACCGTCCGGCGGCCGCGGCCACCACGTCCGCGAGGGCGTCGACGGCGGGCACCGCGCCGTCCAGTTGCCGCCCGCCGTGGTTGGAGACCACCAGGCCGTCCACGCCCAGGTCGGCGGCGCGTGCGGCGTCCTCGGCGGCGAGCACGCCCTTGAGGACCAGGGGCAGCCGCGTCAGCGACCGCAGCTCCGCCACGTCCCGCCAGGTCACCGCCGGCGCGAACGCCTGCGCGGTGTGGGCCGCGACCGCCGAGCCGCCGCGCGAGGCGTCGTGCGCCCGGCTCGGGCCGCGCGGGGCGAGGTGTGCCGCCGTGACGTCCGGCGGCAGGGCGAAGCCGTTGCGCACGTCCCTGGGCCGACGGGCCATCCAGGGCACGTCCACGGTGAGCAGCACCGCGGCGCAGCCCGCGTCCTCGGCCCTGCGGACCAGCGCGCGGCGTTCGCCCGGGTCCCGCAGCCAGTAGAGCTGGAACCAGGTCATCGCCCCGGTCGCCGCGATCTCCTCGACGGGCCGGCTGCTCAGCGTGCTCACGGTGAACGGCACGCCGTGCGCCGCGGCCGCCCGGGCGAGCGCGAGTTCTCCCTCGGGGTGCAGCAGCCGCTGGTAGGCGACGGGCGCGACGGCCGCCGGCAGCAGCGCGTCGCTGCCGAGCAGCGAGGCCGCGGTGGAGGCGCGGGAGACGTCCCGCAGGACGCGCGGCACGAGGTGCACGCGGTCCAGGGCCCGGCGGTTGGCCGCCAGGGTGGTCTCCGTCCCGCTGCCGCCGGCGACGAAGTCCCGTACCGCGCAGGGCAGGACCCGCCGGGCGAGCCGCTCGACGTCGTCCGCGGTCACGGCCGCCTTCAGCTCCCGCGCGGACGCCTCTCGGTCCGGGCCGGTCACCGGCCGGCCGCCTGCGCCAGCCGCTCCGCCTCGACGGCCTCGTAGAGCGCCTTGATGTTCGCGCTGCCGAAGGTCCGGGCCCCGCACCGCTCGACGATCTCGAAGAACAGGGTGCGCCGGGGGTGGGCCGAGCGGGTGAAGACCTGGAACAACTGCCCGCCGTGGTCCTCGTCGACGAGCAGCCCCAGGCGGCGCAGCTCGTCCGTGGTGTGCCGGCGCGGCGTCATCCGGTCCGCCAGCAGCCGGTAGTAGGCGTCCGGGGTGTCCAGGAACTCGACACCCCGGTCGGCCAGCGCGGTGACGCTCGCCACGGCGTCCTCGGCGGCGAACGCGACGTGCTGGACGCCCGCTCCGCCGTGGTCCTTCAGGAAGGCGTCGAGCTGTCCGGGCGCGGCGCCCGGATCGGGCTGCAGGACGGTGAACGTCACGGTGCCGGAGGCGCTCTGGAGCACCCGCGAGAGCATCGCCTGCGGGCCCACCGCGATCCGTTCCTCGAAGACCACCCGGAATCCGAACGCCGCCCGGTAGAAGTCCACGAGGGGCGCCAGCCCGCCCGCCGGCACGCAGACGGCGAAGTGGTCCGTGGCGAGGAGGCCCGTACCCGCGCCGAGCGGCAGGGCGCGCGCCCGGTCCTCGCGGTACTGCACCAGCGTGTGCGTCACGTCCCCGAACCCGGAGACCGCCGCGACGGCCAGCACCTCACCGTCGTCGAACCACCGCGCGTCCCGCACCACCCGCCCGCCCGCGGCGACGACCCGGTCGACCGTGCCGACGAGGTCCCGGGTGCGCAGTGCGATGTCCGCGACGCCGTCGCCGTGCGCGCGGACGTACCCGGCGGCGGGGTGCCGCTCGTCCGTCGCCCGCGTCAGGACCAGCCGTACCGCGCCCTGGGCGAGCACGACGGAACGGGAACCCTCCTCGGGTGCGCCGCCGCGGCCGGTTTCCGTGAAGCCGTAGCGGTCGCGCCACAGGGCGGACTGGGCGTCGAGGTCGTGCACGTACAGCTCCACGTGCTCCAGATCGATGTCGGCGGGCGCGCCGCCGTGCTGCCGGGTCGTCACGTCAACTCCGTTCCTGGGCACGTCGTGCCTCGATCACGCTGAAAGGGGAATCGGGGAGCGGGGTCACCCGGTCGATCCGCAGGCCCGCGCGGAACAGCAGGTCCCGGTACTGGGCGAGGGTGCGTTCGCGGCCGCCGAGGAGCACCAGCATGCCGAGGTCGCTCCATGGGGCCGGGTGGGCGGCCGGGGAGTCCGGTGCGACCATCTCGCACACCAGCACCCGTCCGCCCGGACGCAGCGCCCGCACGCTCCGGTCGAGCAGGGCGAGGGCCCGCTCGTCGTCCCAGTCGTGCAGGACACTGCACAGCAGGTGTGCGTCGGCTCCGCCGGGCAGACGGTCGAAGAAGTCACCGCCGGCCAGTTCGAGGCGGTCCCGGCAGGCGTCCAGCGGACCCGGTGCGGAGGCCCGCGCGACGACGTCGGGCCGGTCGAGGAGGATGCCGCGCAGCCCCGTGTGGGCCGCCAGGAGCGACGCCAGCACGGTTCCGGTGCCGCCGCCCACGTCGAGCACGCAGGTCAGCTCCCGCCACACCCGCAGCGCGGCCAGCCCGGAGTACAGCCGTTCCGCGCGTTCCCGCATCCGCAGGTCGAACGCGGCTCCGGCCTCGGTGTCCTTTTCCTTGTGGGCGAAGAACGACGTCCCGAACGTGCCGTCGAAGGCCGGGCAGGGGGCGCCGGGCCTGTCGACCGCCTCGAGCCAGGCCCGCTGGCTGTCGAGGTTGCGCAGCGTCTCCCGCATCGAGACCGGCGAGCCGGTCCGCAGGATTTCGCCCAGTGGCGTGAGCGCGAACCGCCCCCGGGAGTCCTCCTGGAAGAACCCGCAACCGGCCAGCGCCCGCAGCAGCCGCGCCAGCGGGTCCGGGGCCGCGCCGACCCGCTCGGCCAGTTCCGGCACGGGCAGCGCCGGGCCGGCGCACTCGTCGGCCACGCCCAGCCTTGCCGCGAGCGACAGCGCGAACGGCAGGACCGCCACGATGCTGTCGTCCGCCATGCGCAGGTACGTGCGCACTACCGGGTCGGTCGCACCGGCGATGACCCGTTCTCTTTCGGTGCTCACTCGCAGACGTTCCTTCTGCTCGGATGTCCCGGGCGTCTTCACGCGAGCCCGGCGACGACGTCGCGCAGGAGCGCCCGCTCACGGGTCTCCTCGTGGTCGACGCCGCCGAGCATGTAGCCGCCGAACTTGATGTCCGCGCCGGCGTTGTCCAGGGCGATGACGCCGCGCCCGAGATCGGCCAGGGCGGCCTCCACGTCGGCGAGTCGGACCTCCGTGTTCTGGCGGATGTACAGCTCCGAGAGCCGCCGGATCGGCAGGAGTTCACCGTGCCAGGCCCGCACCTCGGGGTTGCGTTCGTACGCGTCGCGGTACATGCGCGAACCGGGGATTATGGCGGGCGCCGCCACGGAGACGGTGGTGATCGACCCCGCGTACGCCTCGGCGATGGCGAGCCAGTTGTCCACCTCGGCCGTGAGCTGCTTCAGCGTGGTGCCGGGCAGGCCGAGGATTCCGGAGAGGTACATCTTGTAGCCCAGTGAGCGGGCGAGTTCGAGCGCCTCGACGACGCGGTCGGGCCCCTTGTTGATGCCCTTGGAGTTGCCCTTGAGCAGTTTGGGGTCGAACGCTTCCAGCCCGACGTTCCAGGTCTGCACGAAGCCCTTGCACAACTCGGCGGCCTGCAGGAACTCGTAGACCAGCCCGTAGGCCAGCATGAACCGCCGGCCGCGCAGCACCTCCGAGTCCGCGCATCGTGCGGCCAGTTCGTCGAGGAACGAGATCTCCCCGCCCCACTGACCGCCGGACATGCCGAGCGTCGAGTCGCCCGCGGCGTACACGTTCGACTTCAACTGACCGACCAGCACCTCCAGCGCCGCCACGGCCGCGCCGGCGTCCGTGGTCTTCGGGGTGAGGCCCTGGATCGAGCAGTGCCGGCATCTGCGGCTCGGCCGCCTGCCCCAGTGGCAGCCGCCGTCCAGCGGCAGGGTCACCATCCGCTGCAGTTCGTAGTGCGAGCCGTACCAGACCTTGAACGCGTCGTCGTAGTACGCCTTGAGCACCGGCTCGATCAGCCGGTAGTCGGGCAGGGCGCGGCGGTCCAGCGGATAGGAGGGGGCCGGCTGGTGGCACACCCCGCCCCCGCCGTCCCGGTAGGCGAGGGAGGGCACCCGCGTGATCTCCAGCGTCCCTTCCAGCCATGACAGCAGTCCCATCATGGTGAACGGCCCGTTGTTCCCGGTGCAGACGAAGTCCACGATCCGCGACCCGTACGTGCCCGTGAGCACCTCGCGGTGCAGGATCCCGGCATGGTCGTTGCCGAAGACCACCACGGCCCGCGGGTTCACGCGCTTGATCTCACCGGCGACGATGTACGCCCACATCGCGGTGGACGAGTAGACGGTGAACGCCGCGACATCCGGCGGGTCCGCGTGGATCCGGGCCCGGACCTCCTCCCAGGGCAGGTGGCTGAGGTCCAGGTACGACCAGTCGACCCCGGGGAAGCACACGCTCTGGTAAGTGATCATCTCGACCAGGGAGGCGTGCGGGTAGACGGTGCCCTCATTGGCGTAGCGCGCCTGGTCACCGGCGCCCTCCACCAGTGCTCCGCCGCCGGAGTGGCTGCCGCGGTGGGCGGAGGTGAGCGGCAGCCCCACGTACCAGACCGACCGGACGTCCCGCTCCCGCTCCCGCTCCCGCTCCTCCGGCTTCCTTCGTCCCACTGGATACGTCCAGCAGTATCGGGTGTCGTCGGCGGAGACCAGCTCTTCCGCTGGTTCGAGGCTCATCATGGGGCGGTCTCTCAAGGGCGTGCGAAGCGGCGGCCGGCCAGAACACCGGCCCCCACACGCCGAGCCGGCCGGCCGGGCGCGACAGCGACACTAGGCCGGACCGAGGGCTGGGAATCGCTTCCTTGACGACTGCTTGACGCCCGTGATCACTGTCCTGACGCGCACCTAACGCCCTGCCGCGAACGCCCCCTGCCGGTTCGTCACCGCGCCCGCCGCCACCACCGTCGCCGCCGTGCCGGGCCGGCAGGAACCGGTGCTGTGGCTCTGCGGCGGGGGTCAGACGATGTCCCGTCTGCCGGCTTCGGCGAGGATGGCGTCGCGTTCCCTCCACTTCGCCCAGAACGCGCCGCGGTATCCCATGGCGGTGAGGGTGGTGAGGAAGGGGTTGTCGGCGTAGTTGTTGTCGTCCTTGGAGCTGCCGGGGGCGGTGGGCAGCATGACACGGGGGTAGTCGGTGGGGTCGATGTGGTTCCACATCAGTTCGACGGTGTGCAGCCAGCGTCCGGCGGGGTCGGCCATCGTGGCGGGGTCCTCGGGGAGGCCGGTCGAGAAGTAGCACACCGGGCGGACGGTGCCGTCGGGCTGGAACATGAACTGCCGCTCGTACTCCACCGGTGATGTGCACTGTTCGGCTGTGCGCAGCACGATGGGTTCGGTGGCGCCGTCGGACTGCGTCCCGAGGACGTGCCGGACGCCCGCGCTCTCCTGGGCGAGCCACTGGCCCAGCGGCTGGTGGGGGAAACAGCGCAGCCCCAGGCTGAACCCGGACACGGTCGCGTCCAGCGCCAGCGTGCGGTCGATGGCCTCACGAAGGGTCTCCCAGGTTTCCCCGGGCATCCCGGCCAGGACCTCCACCATGCAGGCCATGCCGTACTTGTTGCACAGTTTCACCAGGTGTTCGGTGTCGGACCAGGTGTAGTAGCGGGTCCCCTTCCTGGTGACTTTCCAGCCCTCCAGCATGTCGTCGCGCACGTGGTCGGGTGCCACGTTCACGCCGGCGCATCCGGCTGCCGCCAGTAGCTCGGCGAACTCCTCGTCGAAGGGCTTGGGCTGGGCGTAGATCCACAGTCGCAGTTTGTGCAGCGGCGAGTCCGGGGCGCTGTCCTTGCGGCGTACGATCTCGCGCAGTACGGCCTTGGTGTTCGCGATGGCGAGGTTGAACTCGGAGTCGGCGGTGTGCACGTCGCACACGCCCTGATCCACCAGTTCGGTCAGTTCGTCGACCACCGAGGGCACGGAGCGTTTGGCGAACGCCGTGCCTTTGGCGTCGGGTTCCACGCAGTGGGCGCATGCGTAGGGGCAGCCGCTCTTGGTAAGGATGTTGCCCAGACCTCCACGTTCGTAGTAGCCCAGGTTGTCGACTTTGAACCGGTTGCCCGAGCGGCGTGTGTACGCGGAGGCGGTGTCGACCTGCCAGGCGCGGGACTGTCCGGCGCCGATCTCGCCCACCCCGCCCAGGGCGGTGTCGGGATCGGGGGTGGGGACCCGGGTCACCCGGCCGTCGCCCTGGTTGATGAGCAGGCCCTCGACCGTGGCCGGGTCACCGTCGTGGGACAGCCGGTCGGCGAGGTCGACCAGGATCAGTTCGCCGGGGCCTTTGACACCGAAATCCAGTCCGAAGTAGTCCACGCAGGCGAAGGGCATCGTGGAGAATCCCACCCCGCCGCCCACCATGGGTGCCGAGGTCAGCGAGCGGATCTTCTGTACGATCTGCCGGTGCTCGGGAAGGAAGACGCGTTGCTGCTGGGCATACAGGGTGTCGGTGTTGCGCACCGAGATGCCCACCAGCAGCGGCGGCGGACGGGACGAGAAATACGCCTCCAGGGCCTGCGGCCAGGACTCCCGTTCGAAGCACAGGTCCACGATCTCCGCGGTGTAGCCGTGCTGCTCCAGCCGGGTGGTGAGGACGTCCAGCGCGTACGGAGTGATCGGGGGGTGGACCTTGTTCGGGTTGATCAGGGTGATCAGGGTGTTCACTGTGTCTCCCTAGCCTTTCCTGAGGGGGCTGAGGCGGGCGGTGAAGTGCCGCATCGGCGGCTGCGGGCCGGCGAGTTCGTAGCCGGTCAGTTGCTCGGCGCGCCCGACCGCATCGCTCACGGCCTCCACCACGTACTCCAGGTGCGAGCGGGTGTAGACGCGGCGGGGCAGCGCCAGCCGTACCAGCTCGTGCGGAGCCGGCTTGTCGTCGTGGCCCAGTGTGAGGGTGCCGAACTCCGTCGTGCGCACCCCCGCCGCCCGGTAGAGCTCACAGACCAGTGCCACGCCGGGGAACTCGGTGGGGGGAATGTGCGGCAGGAGCCGTCCGGCGTCGGCGTAGACGGCATGGCAACTGGCCGGGCGCATCACGGGCAGGCCCGCTTCGGCCAGCGCGTCGGCGAACCACTGCGCGGTCTCCGCGCGGTCGGCGAGATAGGCGGGTTCGGTGACCTCCCGCAGCCCCTGTGCCAGGGCTTCTAGGTCACGTCCCGTGAGACCTCCGTACGTGGGGAACCCTTCCCAGGCGATCAGCAGCTCACGACAGCGCGCCGCCGTCTCCGTGTCGCGCAGGGCGATGAGTCCGCCGGTGTTGGACAGGCCGTCCTTCTTCAGCGAGGCCCAGCAGCCGTCCGCGAGGTCGAACATCGTACGGGCCACCTCACGCGGGCTGCGGTTCTCCTGACCGGGTTCGCGGGCGACGATCAGGTGGGCGTTCTCCGCGAAACGCGACGCGTCCAGGAGCAGCGGCACCCGGTACTTCTGGCACACCTCCTGCGTGGACCTCAGATTGGCCAGCGATACGGGCTGGCCGCCGCCCGCGTTGTTGGTCACCGTCATGATGACCGCGCCCAGTTTCTCGCCGTCCGGGCCGGCCAGCAGCTCCCGCAACTGGTCGAGGTCGATATTTCCCTTGAAAGGCGACTGGTCGATGAGATCGGCGGCTTCGGGACAGGGCAGGTCCACCGCCCTGCAATCCAGCATCTCGATGTTGGCGCGTGTGGAGTCGAAGTGCGTGTTCGAGGCGGTGATCTGCCCGGGACTCAGCATTTCGGTGAAGAGAATCCGTTCGGCTCCGCGGCCCTGATGAGTGGGGATCATCTTCGGGAATCCGGTCAGTTCTCGCGCGGTCTGCTCGAAGCGCTCATAGGACGACCCTCCCGCGTACGACTCGTCTCCCCGGAGCAGAGCAGACCACTGCGCGGACGACATCGCGGTCGTACCCGAGTCGGTCAGCAGGTCGATGGTCACGTCGCAGGCACGCACCCGGAAGATGTTGTGGTCGACCTCGTCCAGGATCTGCTGCCGCTCCTCGGCACTGAGGAAGGGAATTGGTTCCACGGTCTTGATACGGAACGGCTCCATGGCCGCACCCCATTCCGTCGAATTGGTTCGCCGGAGGGGGAGACCGGTCGGAGTCAAATTATGTGAATGTGCGATGATTCTCCTATAATTATACCTCCGATCGACGTCGGGTGCGCTTTACCGGCCGCGACAGAAAAAGGCGGAGTTCCCTTCCGCATATGAGCCCGTAAAGTCTTTACGCTATTTACGTCGGTGTGCCCGGGCCGCGAACCGTGCGAGCAGTGCGCCGACGGCCAGCACGATCAGGCCCCGGACCCATACCTGGCCATCGAACTGCGTGGCGAGCAGCACACATGATGCCGCGCCGAGCAGCGCGACCGCCCTCGGGGTCGTGAAGTGGTCATGCGGCACGGCGTCGTCGCGCAGTCGCAGAACGGCTGTGTTGACCAGGAAGAAGACGACGAGGAGCAGCAGTACGAGCGTCGAGGCGAGCGAGGCCACGTCTCCCGTCGCGGTGAGCAGCAGGGAGAGCAGGGTGGTCGTCGCGATGGCGGCCCAGGGAGTACGTCGGCCCGGCAGCACTTTCGTCAGAAAGTGTGGCAGCAGCCCGTCGCGAGCCATGCCGTACACCAGCCGGGACGACATGATGCCGGTCAGCAGCGCGCCGTTGGCCACGGCGATCAGGGCGATCACGCTGAAGACCCGGGTCGGTACGCCGCCCGCGACCTCGACGACGGTGAGCAGCGGTCCACTGGACCGCATCAGCGAGTTCGTGCTCACGGCGGACGTCGCCGCGGCACCGACCAGCGCGTACACCACGCCGGCCGTGGCCAATGCGCCGAACAGAGCGCGCGGATACGACCGCCGGGGATCGCGGGTCTCCTCCGCCACGTTCACGGATGTCTCGAAACCGATGAAGGAGTAGAAGGCCAGGACGGATCCGCTCAGCATGGCGGCGGCCGGTGAGTTCTGGGCCGTGCCGAGCTGTGTCAGCCGGCCCACATCCCCGTCACCGCGCACCACCACCCACGCGCCGAGGCCGACGACCAGCACCAGGCCCCCGACCTCGATGACGGTCGCGGCCACGTTGGCCCGGGTTGACTCACTGATGCCTCGGGCGTTGAGCAGGGCCAGGGCGCCGAGGAACAGCACGGCCACCAGTGCCACAGGCAGCGACACGAAGACACTGAGGTAGTCACCGCCGAACCCGCGGGCAAGGCCGGCCACCGACACGACGCCCGCGGCCAACATGCAGAAACCCGTGAAGAACCCGGCGAACGGCCCGTAGGCCAAAGTGGTGTAATGCGAGGCGCCCCCGGCCCGCGGGTATTTCGTGGCGAGTTCCGCGTAGGAGGAGGCCGTCAGCAGGGCCAGGCCGAGGGCTGCGACCAGAGGGGCCCATACCGCGCCGCCGGATTCCGCTGCCACCTGTCCCACGAGCACGTAGACGCCGGCACCCAGCACGTCACCCAGGATGAAGAGGTAGAGGACCGGTGTGGTCAGGGTGCGTTTGAGCGGTGTCCCGGGGGGTCCCATGGCATCGTGCGCACGGCTGCTCATGCTCACCTGACTCCATGACGCGACGTCGAGAAAATCGGGATTAATCCAGCATTAACGATTTACTCCACTTTATGCGCTTCGCACGGCTGGACAGCGCCAGGCCGGGCCCGATCTCGGAGTTCAGAGGGCCGGGGTCAGGGGCAGGTGGGCCGATCGCGGTCCAGCGCCGCAGGGTGTTCTGGAGCATTCCGGGCTGGCGGTCGCCGCGGATCAGCGCGATCCGGGCCACCTGTGCGTCCGGTTCCTGACCGGCGGTCACGCGCGCCGGGCCGGGACCCGTTCACGAGGGCCTGCCACGTCGTACGCGGGGCGAGGACCCGCCGCACGAGCGAGCGGCGGACGCGGCCGGCCCCCACCACCGGTGAGGGCCGGCACCGGCCCGGACCGGCCCGCTCCTGCCGGGTTGCGGTGGGCAACTTTCCCACGAACTCCTCTGCTGCTGACGGCGCCTCGGTCGGCCGGTGGGCCGTCGTCCTCACGGGCGGCGGTTCACTGTCTCAACTCGTCGGAGTGCCCTGGTGGAAGTACATCCGCCAGCCCGTCTCCGTCAGCCGCCACACGGAGCTCCGCCATGTCCGACGGCCCTGATTGTCGGCGCAGTACGTCAGATGCACGACACCCGGGGCAAGGACGACTCCGGACATCTCACTGACGCCGACAGGAGACCGCGCGGACACCGAGCCACCACTCGTCACCGCGAGGACCGACTTCACATCCCACCGGCGTCCAGAAGCCCCGAACTCGGTGAACTCCGGGTCCAACAGCTCCAGGACCCTGGCCGGGACAGCTCGCACCTCAGGATCGAGAAGACGCATCTCACCGTCGATGGCAGCCCGCACGGCCTGCTCACCCTCATCATCCGCCATGCCGGAACCTTACGAACACGGCACCCGCGACCGATGGGCATGGTGTGGTGGCCGCCTCGGCTCAGCGAGCCGGGACCGGCTTGTCAGTCCTCGTCGTACTTGCCGAATCCCGCCTCGTTCAGCTCATCGACAGCGCCCTGGGTGTGCTCGGCGAAGTCGCCCACTTCCACCCGTCGGACGCGCCGGCCAGAGCCCGCCCGGCACCGTTCGCGCGGGGGTGGCGCTTTCACCCGTTCGGCCGTCGCACGGAGACGCCGGACGGACCGGTGCGCGCGGTGAAGTGAACGCCGCGGGCGCAGCTCAGCGTGTCAGCACGGGGGCAACGCGCTTCAAACGCGGGGGGCGGCGGCGGCTGCGCTGGGGTGCGGTGATCCGGAGCCGTGCGAACACTGGGTGGCGTCGCTGCGGTGCGGTTCGGTGCCGCGCGAAACCGATTTTCCGCAAACCGTGCAGGACCGTCGCCCCTACCCCGTCACCGCGGTACGGGGCGGTCGTGTCCGCGTGGCGAGGCGAACGGAGAGAGCGATGCATCGACCGACCGGAACCAAGTCCTCCCCGCAGGAGCACGCGGACACGCCGACGGGCCGGCTGGGGGCCGCCGTCGTGGGTCTGGGCGGGGCCGTCGCGACCACCGCCGTGGCCGGAGTGGAACTGCTGCGGCTCGGCATCTGCGGGCGGGACGGTCTTCCGCTGGCGTCGCGTACGGATCTCGTGCCCTACGAGGAGTTGGTGTTCGGGGGCTGGGATCTCTCGGCCGACGACCTGGCCAAGGCCGCTCACCTGCACCGCGTGCTGGAACCGGCTCAGATCGAGGCCGCCTCCGCTCGGCTGCAGCAACTGCGGCCCTGGCCCGCGGTGGCGGATCCGGCCTACTGCCGGGCGGTGACCGGCGCCAACGTCGTGCCGGTGGACAGCCCGCGCGAGCGCACCGAACGCATCCGGGAGGACCTGCGGCGCTTCCGGGCGGAGCAGCACCTCGACGAGGTGGTGGTGGTCAACCTCGCCTCCACCGAACGGCTGCCCGACCCCGCCTCGCCCGCTCTCGCCTCGCCCGAGGCGTTCGAGGCGGCGCTGGACTCGGGCGACGAGTCGATCACGCCCGCCATGCTCTACGCCTACGCCGCCCTGCGGGAAGGCATGCCGTACCTGAACTTCACCCCCAGCAGCGGGGCCGACGTGCCGGCACTGCTGCGCCTGGCCGAGCAGTTGGGTGTGCCGGTCGCCGGCAAGGACGGCAAGACCGGGCAGACCATGGTGAAGACGGTGCTCGCCCCCGCGCTGCGCTCGCGTGCGCTGCGGGTGGAGGGGTGGTACTCCACCAATCTGCTGGGCAACCGCGACGGCCGGGCGCTGGAGGATCCCGACTCGCTGGCCAGCAAGATGGCCACCAAGGAGTCGGTGCTGGACGCGGTGCTCGGCTACCCGGTGGAGGACCACCAGGTGCGCATCGAGTTCTACCGTCCGCGGGGCGACGAGAAGGAGGCGTGGGACAACATCGACCTCGTGGGCTTCCTCGGCCGCCGCATGCAGATGAAGATCGACTTCCTGTGCCGGGATTCCGTCCTGGCCGCTCCGCTGGTGCTGGAGCTGATCCGCCTGCTGGCCGAGGCACGGCGGCGCGGTGAGCGGGGAGCGCAGGAACAGTTCGGGTTCTTCTTCAAGGCTCCGGTGACCGCCGACGCGAGCGTGCCGGAGCACGCCCTGCACCGCCAGGAGCAAGTGCTGTCGGACTGGCTGGACGGCAGGAGCCGGGCCGCGTCGGACGCGGGGTCGTGACGCAGACCGCTCCCCGTCCCGTACGGCGGGACGGGGAGGTGCCGCGCGCGGTCTTGCGGGGGATCGTTCCGCTGCTGCGGGAGATGGGCGATCTCAAGCGGGTCCGTACGGCCGGCAGCAGCGCTTCGATGGCCGAACGCTCCTTCTGCCGGTCCTGGGCGGAGCTGGTGCGAAACGGAGATCCCGACCGGATCGCCGTGCGCGAGTGCGCGGCCGCCGTGGCCGGGGCGCGGCTGGCGGGCATCGACGGTCCGGTGCTACGACGGTGCGGGCTGACGGCCGGCGAGGCGGTGGCCGTACTGGAGCGCTCCGTCGCCCAGCACGCGGACCGGGTGGCTCCGGCGACGGCCCGTCTGCTGGCCGAGGCGCTGCCGGAACTGGTGGGGATTCCGGAGCCGCCGGAGCCGGTGGAGGACGCGCAGGAGGACGCCGTCGCCGTACCCGAGGTCGCGGCGGCGCTGTGCGGCCAGCCCCGGGCCGGCGCCACCCGCCCGGGGCGGCCTCGGTGGATGGTCGAGCCGCCCGAGAGCCACGGTGACCACTGCTGGGCGGTGGCGGTCTACGGGGTGCTGCTCGCCGATGCGTTCGGTGCCGCTCCGGGCGACGTGTTCCTGCTCGGTCTGACCCACCACCTGCACAATGCCGTGCTGCCCGACGCGGGCTTCGCCGGTGAGGAACTGCTCGGCCGGCACCTGCCCGCGGTGCTCGCGCGGCTGACGCGGCAGCGGCTCGCGGTCCTGCCGGAGGCCCTCGCCGCGCGCGTGGACCACCTGCTCGCGCTGCGTGAGGGAGCGGACGATCCGGCCGCCCGCGCCTTCCACGCCGCCGACGTCCTCGACCGCGTACTGCAGGTCCGCCACCACGCGAGGGCCGCCGCCTTCACCGCCCAGCGGGCGCTGGAGGACCTGAACCTGGTGCACCCGTGCGCGGTGTCCGGCTTCCACCGGGCCGTGCTGGACGCCGCGGAGATGGCGTGAGGGGCCCGGCGGGCAAGGCTGCGGCCGGTCGCAGGACGGCCGGCCGTGCGTCAGCCGCTCCGGTGGGGGCCGCTCCGGTGGGGGCCGACGGGGGCTCGGGTGTCTGCGCGCCGGAACCCGGCGCCCTGCTCAGTCCCCGCAACGGGGCGGCGCTGCGCTCCTGCGGTCCTGGGCTGCTGTGCGACGGCGAACGCCGCTGGCCTGTCGTCGCGGGCATTCCCTGGCTGCGCACCGGCCGTGAGGACCTGCGCCGGCGGGCGGTGCGCAGCATCGAGGCGGGTGATCACGAGGAAGCCGCGCTGGTGCTGCTGGCCGACAACGACGACTGGTGGGACGGCCCGGCCCCGTCCCGGGACGCGTTGCGTGCCGCCCTGGGGGCCGCCACCCTTCACCGGGCGGTGACGCTGCTCGGCATGGGCCGGGTCGGAGAGTACTTCCTGCACCGGTGGAGCGACCCCACCTGGCTGGCCGTGCTCGCGCTGACGGCCCGGCACTCCCCTGGCCGCCTGCCGGTGCTGGAGCTGGCCTGCGGCGCGGGACACCTGCTGCGGGAGCTGCTGCTGCGCGGGCACCGGGACGTGACCGGGACCGACGTGGTCTTCGCCAAACTGTGGCTGGCCCGTCGCTTCGTCGCCCCCACCGCGCGGCTGGTGTGCGCGGACGTCACCGCGCCGTGGCCGCTGCGCCCGCCCGGCCGTCCCGCCTACGTGGCCTGCCACGACGCCCTGTACTTCCTGCCGCGCCAGGAAGAGGTGGTGCGCCGTGCGGTGGTGTACGCCGGCGGCGGTGGTGTGGTGCTGGGCCACTGTCACAACGCGCTCGTGGACGGGCCGGCGGCCGGCTTTCCCCGGGATCCGGCCGGGTGGCGTGCCCTGCTGCCCGGTGCGCTCTGCTACGACGACGCCGACCTGACCCGGGCCGCGCTGGACGGCACCCCGCCCCGCCCGCGCACCACCGCGGCACTGGCCGGCTGCGAGGCCATGGCCCTGGTCAGCGCCTCTCCCCCGGCGCCCGGACACGGTCCCCGGTCCGTGGCACGGCCGGTGCCCGGACGTCCCCTGCGCCTCAACCCGCTCTACGCGGACGGCGCTCTGCGCTGGCCCGGGAAGCGCTGGCGGGAGGAGTACGGGCCCGGCGCGCGCGCCTACCTGCCCGCCCGCGTCGACCCCTCCCCCGCGCTGCTCGCCGACGCCCGCGCCGGGCGGCTGACACCCCAGGTGGCCGAACTGGCCCGGCGCCGCGTCCTGCTCGACCTCCCGGAGCGCTGGTGAACGCGGCGGGCGGACCGGCCGGCGCCGCTCCCGAGTGCCGGTGGGCCATCGCCGGCTGCGGCTGGGTGGCCCGGGACCACTTCCTGCCCGGCCTCCTCGCCACCGCGGCCGGCGGCGGCGCGGCGCCCCGTCTGGTCGCCGTGACCGACACGGACCCGGCGGCGGCCGTCCGGCTCGCGCTGCGGGCACCGGGCAGCCGCACGGCCGGCGACCTCACCTCCCTGCTGGCCGTCCACCAGCCGGACGCGGTGTACGTCGCGACCCCCAACCACGCCCACCGCGCCGCGGCCGCCACAGCCGCCGCGGCGGGGGCGGCGGTGCTGTGCGAGAAGCCACTGGCCGCCGACCTGCCCGACGCGGAGCGGCTGGTCGCCGCCTGCGACCGGGCGGGAATCCTGGCGGCGACCGCCTACGACCAGCGGTTCCACCCCGCTCACCGGACCGCGCGGGACCTGGTGGCGGCCGGGGAACTGGGAACGGTCACCGCGGTGCGGATCACCTACGGCTGCTGGCTCCCGCCCACCTGGTCACCGGACGGCGGCCGCTACGACAACTGGCGCGCCGATCCGGCCCGGGCGGGCGGCGGGGCCGCCCTCGACCTCGCTCCGCACGCACTGGACCTGGTGGGCGTCCTGCTCGCGGGGGACGACGTGGTGGAGCTGTCGGCGCTGGTGCAGCACCGGGTGCACGCCTACCGGGTCGACGACGGCGCCGTCCTGTCCGGCCGCACCGGTGCCGGTGTCCTGGTCGGCCTGCACGTCGCCTACAACACCCCCGACGCGCTGCCCCGCCGCCGGCTGGAGATCGCCGGCACCCTCGGTCAGCTCACCGCCGTCGACACACTCGGCCAGGACGCCGGCGGGCGGCTGTGGCTCACCGGCGCGCACCCCGCACACCGCGTCGCCGTACCGTTCGACACCGACGTCTCCCCGTTCGCCCGGCAGGTGGCGGAGTTCTCCGCGGCCGCGGTCGCGGTACGCGAGGGCTCCCCGCCCCGGCGGGCCTGGCCGTGGCCGCTCCGCCGCGACCTGGCCCTGCACCGGCTGCTGCTGGAGGCGCTGTCCCGCACCCACCGGGCGTCCGCGCCGGGCGCGTGGCCACGGCCGGTCCCGTCTTTCGTCGAGGAAGGCCGACGATGACCCTGACGATGCACGCCTGTGAGAACTGCGGACACTGGCAGCAGTGGTTCGACACCCCGCCCGCCTGTCCGGTCTGCAGCGACGTGCGCAACGCCCTGCCCGACGACGGCTGGAACCTGCCCGGGGAGAAGACGGTCGAGTCCCGCCTCGTCGCGCACTGGTACCGGCCCGCCCCGGGCATCACCGGTTTCCGCACCCTGCCCTCCTTCGGCCTGGGCTCCACGGGCTGGCTGATCGAAGCGGCGGACGGCAACATCGCCTGGGAAGGCGCCCCGTACTACCCGCCCGAGGCGCTGGCGGAGATCGAACGGCTCGGCGGCGTCACCCGGCTGGGCGCCAGTCACGTCCACGGCTACGGGGCACTGTGGCAACTGCAACGCCACTTCGCCCCGCCCGTGGTGGCCGTCGGTGTGCAGGATCTGCCGTGGACGAAGGCGTTCCGGGTCACCTGGCCGGTCGACGAACGCCTCGAACTGGCCCCCGGCCTGACCGTGCACCGGACCGGCGGCCACTTCCCCGGCCACTGCGTACTGCACGACGAACACCGCAAGATCCTGTTCTGCGGGGACGCCCTCAAGGTCGACCTGGACGGCACCCGTCCGCGCGGCCTGTCCTGCCACAAGGCCTACCACGCCCGCATCCCGCTCTCCCACGACGAAGTGCGGCGCTACCGGTCGGTGATCGGCGCACTGGAGTTCGAGGCGGTGGCCACCCCCTTCGAGTACGCCGCCCCCGTGACCACCGCGGACGCCCTGCGCCTGTTCGACCACCAGCTCGCCGGCCCGCCCGACACCGCCGCCCTGCCGCTGGGAGCCGGCCGGTGAGCGCCGCCGAGCACCGGGTGGTCAGTGCCTACCGGCAGGCACTCGCGCCGGGGCGGCAGCAGGACTTCGACGTCAGCGCGGCCGACCGCACCGGGCTACCGGTCGTCGCTGCCGACCACCTCGATGCGGCCGGTGTGCGCAAGGGCTCGTACGGATACGGCGCGGACCTCACCCAGGCCCGCATCGGCGCCTACGGCGAACTGACCGAGACAGTGCTGATGGCACGGCACATGGCCCGCACCCCGCGCCACCGTGCCTCCTACACCGGACTGATCCGGGAACGAGGCCGGGACCGGGTCGCCGACCCGGTCGGTCTCGTGCTGCCGGCCGGCTCCGACTACCACCCCGAACGCCTTCTGGACTGGGTGCCCGCCCGCCGCCTCCGCACCGGCGAGGAGGTGATGGTGCCCGCCGAGTTCGCCGCCTGCTGCGGCTCGGACCTGTCCGGCGGCCCTCCGCCCGGCGGCTGGCTGACCACGCCCGTCACCAACGGACTCGGAGCCGGTGACACCCGCGAACGGGCCCTGGCCCACGCCCTGCTCGAGATACTTCAGCGCGACGGCAACGCCACCGCGCACCGGGCGATGGACCAGGGCGTGGTCATCGGCCTGGACGAGGTGCGCGACCCGGTCACCCGCCGGGTCCTCGACCGGCTTCGCGCGGCCGGTGTCGAGGTGCTGCCGAAGCTGGCCTCCACCCAGTTCGGGCTGAGCGACGTCCACGTCGTCGGCACGGACGACACCTCGTCACCGCACCAGGACACAGCGGCGCTCGCGCTCACCGCCTGCGGCGAGGCGGCACACCCGGACCGCGAGACGGCTTTGCGCAAGGCACTCGTGGAGTACGTCTCCTCCCGCGCACGCAAGATCTTCTCCCACGGCCCGCTGACGACCGTCGCCCGCATCGCCCCGCCCGGCTACCTGGACCGCGAACTGTCCTCGCCACCGGCCCGGCAAGAACCCAGAGCACTCGCCGCGATGCGCACCTGGGCCGCACTCGACGCCGGCCGGCTCCGGGAGCTGCTCGAACCCACCGTCCTGTCCCGCCGCTCCACCGTGCCCTTCTCCTCCCTGCCCACCGTGCCGCCCGGGGCACTCGACGACCCCGCCGCCCTCCTTCAGGACCTGCTCCTGCGCCTGGCCGACTTCGACGTCCTGGTCATCGACGCGGGCGGTCCCGCGGCGCACGCGGTCAAGGTGATCGTCCCCGGCATGGAGGTGGAGACCATGTCCTACGCGCGCATCGGCGAACGCGGTGTCCGCCGCCTCCTGCGGCGCGAGCACCCACTGGCCGGGGTGGGCCCCCCGCCCCGCCCAGGGGCTCGACCGGTGCGTCTCACTCCCGAGGCACAGGACCGCCTGGGCGGCCCCGCCTGGTTCGACGCCGACGCCGCGCAGGCGGCGGTGGGCGCCCTGTATCCCCTCTACCGCGAACCCGACCGACACGCACTGGCCCGCACGAGCGCAGGAGCCCGCCGATGACCTCTCCCGCCGGCCGGCTGCGCTACGCCTACAACACCAACGGCATGACCTCACACCGGCTGGAGGACGCGCTGGCGCTGCTGGCCGACACCGGTTACGACGGCGTCGCGCTCACCGTGGACGTGGCCCACCACGACCCGTTCGCGCCTCACCTGGCCGCCCGCACGGCGGCGCTGGCCTGCCGCCTGGACCGCCTGGGCCTCGGCAGCACCGTGGAGAGCGGGGCGCGCTTCCTGCTCGATCCGCGGCACAAGCACGAACCGACACTCGTCACCGCGGACCCGGCCGGCCGGGCCCGCCGGCTGGCGTTCCTGCGGTTGTGCGTGGACATCGCCGCCGACCTGGGCAGCGAGGCGGTCTCGTTCTGGGCGGGCGTCCCGGCAAGGGGCACGGACACCTCCGCCGGCGGAACGGCGTGGGGCCACCTGGTGGCGGGAGTGCGGGCCCTGACGGCCTACGCGGCCCGGCAGGGCGTGGTGGCGGCCTTCGAGCCGGAACCGGGCATGCTCGTCCAGGACTGCGCCGACTGGTCGCGGCTCGCGGCACACGTCCCGGGCCTGCGCCTGGCGCTGGACACCGGGCACTGCCTGGTGAGCGGGGAACTGACACCGCGCGAGGCGGTCGAGCGGCACGCCGGCGACCTCGGCGCGGTCGCCGTGGAGGACATGCCGTACGGCCGGCACGAGCACCGCGCCCCGGGCGAGGGCGACATGGATCTGCCCGCCGTCCTCGGCGCGCTGCGCGCCGTCCGGTACGGCGGGCTGGTCAGCCTGGAACTGTCCCGCGACGCCCACCGCGCCGACACCCTGACGGGCACCGCGCTGGAGGCGCTGCGTGCGGCGGAGCGGGCCGGAGCCGGCCGCCCGCCGTCTCCTCCCGGAACCGACGGCACCGACGTACCCCAGGGGGCACGAACACGATGAGGATCTGCTTCGTCTCACGACGGTACTGGCCGGCCGTGTCCGGCATGAGCGCCTACGCGGAGAACCTGCTGCGGACGCTGACCGCGGCGGGCCACGAGGCCGTCCTGGTGTCCCAGTACCGCGGCGACCGGGAAGGCCGCGCCGTCTACGGGGGCGGCCCGCCACCACCTGGACGGGTCCCGGACGGCGTACGCCTGATCGCCCTCGAATCCCACGGCGAACAGGCCGTGAGCGACGGACGGCCGGCCGACTTCGAAGCCGATGTCGCCGCCCTGCGCGACACCATCGCCGACCTGCACGCCCGCGAGCCTTTCGACATCCTGCACGCCCAGTACGGCTATCCGACCGGGCTGGCCGTGCTGGAAGCCGCCGAGCGGCTGTCCCTTCCGGCCGTGGTGTCCATCCAGGGCGGCGACGGCCACTGGGTGGGCACCTGCTGCACCACCCACCGCACGGCCATCCGCCGGGTACTGCGCGACGCCGCGGCCCTGCTGATCGGCTCGGACTCGTTCCGGGACGCGGTCGCCGCCCGGCACCGCATCCCGGCCGAGCGGTTCACCGTGGTCCCCGGCGCCACCGACACCGCTCTGTTCAGCCCGGCGCCGCGACGACAGCCCGGAGACGTCGCCGATCCGCCGGTGCTGCTGTACCACGGCCGGATCGATGTCCGTAAAGGCGTCCTCGACCTGCTGGAAGCGGTCCGGCTCCTGCGCGCCGGGGGAAGGAACCCGCGGCTTCGCGTCTCGGGCACCGGCCCCGACCTGGACCGGCTGGCCGAGCAGGTGAGACGGCGCGGCCTGGCCGACACCGTGGAGGTGCTCGGCCCCGCCGGCTACCACGACGCCCCCGCCGTCTACCGCACCGGGGACGTCTTCGTCAGTCCCACCTGGGCCGAAGGGTTCTCCAACACCATCCTCGAAGCCATGGCCAGCGGGCTTCCGGTCGTGTCGACCGAGGTCGTCGGCGTGGTGGACTGCGTACGCGACGCTCACAACGGACTGCTGGTGCCACCCCGTGACCCCGGCGCGCTGGCGGTGGCCGTCGGCCGGATGCTGGACGATCCGCCCCTGCGCCGCCGCCTCGCCCGCACGGCGCTGCGACAGGTACGCACCCAGTGGTCGTGGCCGGTGGCCGCCGCCCGGATCATCTCCGTGTACGAGGCGGTGCGCGCCGCACGGCCACCGGCGGGGCCACCGAGGAACCCGCGCGGACAGGACGGGGACGGCCGGGGCGCGGCTTTCCCGGTCGACCTGTCCTGCCGGTTCCGCCGCGCGCCTCACCTGCTGTGACTGCGGTGAAGCAGGCCGGCACGGAGCTGCCCACCGCGATCGCCGTCAGCCCCCACCTGGACGACGCGGTCTTCTCGGCCGGAGGCGTGCTGGCCCTGCTCGCGAGAGCGGGCTGGCAGGTCCGGGTCCTCACCTGTTTCACCGCGTCCGTCGCCGATCCCCGCCCTTTCGCGCTCTCCACACAACTCGACAAGGGGCTGCCCGCCGACGTGGACTACATGGCACTGCGACGCGCCGAGGACCGTGCGGCCCAGCGGCGGCTCGGCCTCCTCCCCCCGGTCCACCTGCCGCTGCCCGAAGCCCCGCACCGCGGCTACGACAGCCCGGCGGCACTCTTCCAGCCGCCGCGGCCCGACGACACGGTGGGTACCCGGCTACGGCGGCAGTTGCGCCGCCGTCTGGTGTCGGCGGACCTCGTTCTCGCTCCGCAAGCCATCGGCGATCACGTCGATCACCTCCTCACCGCCCGGGCTGTCGCCGCCACCGCGCCGCACGCGCGCATCGCGTGGTGGCGCGACACTCCCTATGTGATCCGCGCACCCTCCGCACGGGCGCCGGTCCCACCGGACGGACGCGGCGCGACGCGGGAGGTGACGGTCGACATCGGCGCCGTCCTGGCCGACAAGACCGCCGCGGCACAGTGCTATCCGACCCAGCTCGGCTTCCAGTTCGGCGGCGTCGAGCGGGTTGGTGAGACACTGTCCGCGACCGCCCGCGCCGCGGCCCTCGGCGCCGCAGCGTCCTACGCATTCGGTGAAGCGCTGGAAGCGGGACACACGGCCCACCGAATTCTGGGAGCGGTCGGCGCAGCGCTGTCCGACCCGGCCGGAACCGCTTGACGCGTGGCGGCCGGGGACAGAATCGCGGCGAGCGGCGGGACGGGCCGGCGGAGACTCCGCTGCTCACCCGTCGCTCTCCGCTGGAACAGGCCGGGGAGGCACTCGGCGTCGCCGCGGGCCCGGCGAGCGGGAGCGGCAAGGTCATGTTGCGCCTCAGCGCCGGGGCCGTTCGCTGAACGGTACCGGCGCCGCTGAGCCGGTGGGCCGGCCGCGGCCGGCCGTGCGGCCCACCCGGGTACGGGCCGGGGCCGGGTCGGCGTTCTCGCCGAGGAAACCGCCCGACTGGTGCTGCCAGAGCTTGGCATAGGCGCCGCCCGCGGCGAGCAGTTCCGCGTGGGTTCCCTGTTCGACGACGGTTCCGCGGTCGAGGACGACGAGACGGTCCATGCCGGCGACGGTGCTCAGGCGGTGGGCGACGACGAGGGCGGTACGCCCGGCCATCAGGCGCCACAGGGCGTCCTGGACGAGGAGTTCGCTCTCCGAGTCCAGCGCACTGGTCGCCTCGTCGAGCAGCAGGACGGGCGCGTCGCGCAGCAGTGCCCGGGCGAGGGCCACCCGCTGGCGCTGGCCGCCGGAGAGTTTCACGCCCCGCTCCCCCACCAGGGTGGCGAAGCCGTCGGGGAGTTGGCCCACGAACTCGGTGACGTGGGCGGCGGCGGCCGCCGCGTGGATCTCCTCGTCGGTGGCGTCGGGCCTGGCGAAGGCGATGTTGTCCCGCAGACTGCGGTGGAACATGGCGGGGTCCTGCGGAACGTAGGCGATCAGTGAGCGCAGGTCCCTCTGGCGCAGCCGGCTGATGTCCTGGCCGCCGATCAGGATGCGCCCCGCGTCGAGGTCCGCCATCCGCAGCAGGAGACGGGTGAGCGTGGTCTTGCCGCCACCGGACCTGCCGACCAGCCCGATCCGGGCGCCGCCGGGCACGTCCAGGTCGAGACCCTCGAAGATCGGCTTCGCGCCCGCGTGGGCGAAGGTGACCGCCTCGAAGCGGATGCCGGTGTCCCGCGGGGCGAGCGGTTCCGGTGCCGCCGCGTCGAGCACGGTGGGCGGGTCGAGCAGCAGCTCCGTGAACTGCGCGGCCTCGGTCATCGAGCTTTCCAGCCGCCGGTAGATCTGGTTGAACTCGAACATGATCTGGGTCGCGTTCGAGTAATAGGTGAAGGCCACCACGATCCCCTCCACCCCCAGGCCCGGGCCGCCGAAGGCGACGGCGACCAGCAGACCCAGCACGTTGGTCAGCACGGACATGGGGGCGACCAGGGTGTCGACGCGCAGATTGCCGTAGTCCCAGGAGCGCAAGGTCAGGCGCCGGGACTCCGCGACACGGCGGCGGTGCTCGTCGGCCTCCCGCCGCTCGGCGGCGAACGCCCGGATGGTCTCCATGTTCACCAGGCTGTCGGCGACGTGGCCGGAGACCCGGGCGATCGCCGCCTCCCGGTCGTGGACGAGTGCCTGCCGGCGCCGGATCAGGGGGGTGGCACCCGCCACGGTCAGCGCGATCATCAGCAGGAGACCGACGACGAGCAGCGGTTCGTAGCTCCACAGCACGACCGCGCCGAACACCAGGGGGACGAGGCTGCCGACGATCCGGTACGTCACCGTGTCGACGAAGTCCTCGAAGCGCCTTCCGAAACTCAGCACCCGTTTGGTCAGTGACCCGGCGAAGTTGTCGTGGAAGAACGCCGCGTCCCGGGCGAAGAGTTCGTCCATGCCGATGACGTACAGGTGCTCCGTGCCGCGGGCGTCCACGCGGTTCAGGCAGTGCTGGCCGATCCGCCACAGAGTCTCGGCGAGCAGCAGCACCACACCGAAGCCCAGCACGTACGGCAGCGCCGAGGCGAGAGTGAGACCGCCGCCCTCGGCGGCCCGCCCCACCAGCCTGGCGATCAGCAGGGGGGCGACGTAGCGGATGCCGATGTTGCCCACGGCCGGCAGCAGCAGCGCGGGAAGGGCCAGCCGTCGTAGCCGGTACAGCTCGGCGCCGTAGCGACGCAGGGCGAGGACGACCGCGCCCCGGCCCGGAGCCGTCTCGTGCGTGCCTGTCCGCCCCATCTCACTCCCGGAGGTCGAGACTCGGAAGTTTCCCTACGCGAGCGGCCACCAGTCCAGGCATTTACCTCGGACGGGCGAGAATCGGACGCCTGTGGGCCGTTTCACCGGGGTTCGGCCCGGTCGCCGCCGTCACGGGCGGTCGGCGCCTAGCTGGCGCAGGAGGCCGAGGTTGTCGTACTGGACCCACTCCTCGGCCATCCGGCCGTTCTCGTCGTAGCGGAACAGGTTGATCAGTTCGAGGCGCATCGGCTGCCCGTTGGGGGCGATCGTGCCGATCGGGGAGGCTTCGAAGGGTGCGGTGAAACGCCCTGACATGCAGGTACGCGCGCCGATGTACGCGCCCTCGCTGATGATGGCGCGACGCTCGCACGCGAAGTCCTCGAACGCGGCACGCATGGCGGCGAAGAAGGAACGAAGCTGTGTGTACGTCAGGTCGCCGTCGGGGCCGTGGAACAGGAAATCGTCCGCGAAATAGGCGTCCAGTTTCTCGTCGTCGGCCACGGCGATCGCCTCGCGTCCGATGCGCACCAGGGCCCGCGCCCGCTCGTCGTACCGGGTGTCGTCAGGGGAAATGAACTCGCTCATGCGAAAGGCCTTTCAGGGGGTTTATCGGCGGCCATGACATTGCCGCCGCTTTCGACAGTAGACCCTGAGAGCTGCTTTTCGGCCCTGCGTCATATGCAAGGAGTGATCCGCTTCCATGACTTCCTTGCATGGCTCGGGCGGCTCGGATGGCTACGATGCCGTCATGCCCGAACTCAGCATCACCGCGCTCCGCGTCGTACGCGCGGTGGCCGCGCACGGCTCCCTGAGCGGCGCGGCGCGCACCCTCGGCTACTCCCAGCCCGCCGTCTCCCGCCAGGTCTCCGCCGCGGAGAAAGCGGCGGGGCAGCCGCTCTTCGTGCGCGGCGCGCGGGGTGTCAGGACGACGCGCGCGGGGGAGATCGTCGCCCGGTTCGCGACGGAGACCCTGGCCGGCCTCGACCGGCTGGACGAACGGCTGGACGAGCTGGCCTCCGGACCCCAGGTACTGGTCCGGGTGGGAGGCTTCCCCGCCGCGAACGGCGCCCTGCTCCCCTTCGCGCTGGCCAGAGCGTTGGAGGAACACCCCAGGCTGACGTTCGCGCTCACCGAGGCATCCTCGCCCCAGCTCGTGCACCAGGTCCTCAGCAAGCGGCTGGACGTCGCGGTCGTGGCTTCCGGGCCGGGTCTGCCGCAGCCGGCCCTGGAGGGGCTGCGCATCACCCCGTTGCCGGGCAGCGAGATGCTGGTGGGCGTGGCGCGCGGGCACTCGCTCACGGCGGTGGAAGGCCCCGTCCCGGTGCGTGAACTCGCCCACGAGTCCTGGATCGTGGGCAAGGGCGCCGGTGACGAACCGCAGTTCGGCGCCTGGCCCACGCTGGCCGATCCGCTCGTCGCCTTCCGCACCCGGACCTGGCACAGCCGGTTCGGACTCGTCGCGGCCGGTCTCGGAATCTGTGTCGTCCCGGGAATTCTCGCCCCGGTCGTCCCGCAGAACATCGCCCTGGTGCGCGTGGACGACCCGAACTGGCTCGGACGGCGTATTTCCGCGGTCACCAGGAATGACGGGGTGGAAACGCATGAAATCATCGTCCGGGTGCTGCGGGAATCCCATGGAGAAGACATCTCACATGGCCGTTCCATGCCGTGATCCTCCTCGCCCGTGCCGCCGGGGTCACGGGGGCCGCGTCCCGCCTGGCGACCGGACCGTTCGGGCGTCCCGCGCCGGGACGTCCATCCGTCCGGGTCAGTCGTGATGGCGGCGGCTGAAGGCTCCGGGGAGGGTGGGGTGGGGCTCGACGTTCCGGTCGGCACCCGTCCCCTGTTCCGAGGAGCACTGTCATGTCCGATCGCAACACCCTCATCCGCAGCCTGCACGACGTGGGTCTGGCAGCCTGGTTCGGCGGCTCCCTCATGGGCGCGGTGGGTCTCAACGGGGCCGCGAAGGATCAAGGTGAGACACCCAGGGCCGGGGCTCGCATCGCCTCGTCGGGGTGGTCGAAGTGGACGCCGGTGAACGCCGCGGCCATCGGCGCGCACCTGTTCGGCGGCGGCGGACTGCTCGCGGTGAACGCGCACCGGGTCGCCGCCCAGAAGGGCGTGGGGGCCTCCACCACGGCCAAGACCCTCGTCACCGCCGCCGCCCTGGCCGCCACCGCCTACGCACGCGTCCTGGGCAAGAAGGTCGAGCTGGCCTCCTCCCCCGACCCGCAGGACGCCGAAAAGGCGGCCCAGCACCCCATCGACCTCGACAGCGCCCAGCGGCACCTGGCCCTCGTCCAGTGGGCGGTGCCGGCCCTGACCGGATGTCTGGTGGTGCTCAACGCCCTGCACGGTGAGCAACAGCGCCCCGAGGAGCAGTTGCCCGGCATGTGGCAGCGCGCGCGCTCCGCCGCCACCCCGCTCGTCCCGCAGCGCTCCTGAGGGACCGGCTCACGCCCGGTGGGCGCGAAGGAAGTCCGGCAGCACCGCTGAGCCGCAGCCCGCGAAGGGGGGGCCGATCAGCTCGTCGACGAGTTGGCCGGCGCGCCCCGGCGGGGACCTGCGGCTCAGCCGGCGCGCCCCGCGGCGGACCCGCGTGGATCTTGCGGAAGCGACCGGATCGCGCCCTTGATCCAGAAAGTGGCGCAAAATCGTGTGTGCAGTCCACGAGTAATCCGCCACAAAGTGGGATCAACGCGGTCGGCGGCCCGGGAGGCCCCGCTCCGGCACTCGGGCCTTTACCAGCCATGTTAGCGGGCGTTCACGTCTTTCGAACCCCCCGCGGGAAATCGGACTAATTGATTCCACCGAATGCTCCGCGACGCCCGGCAAAGCCTTCCGTGAGGTTACGTTCAATTGCAGCCAACCTGGCCCGTAGTACTACCCTGACCTGGTGTCGATGTCTTAGATTCGGCAGTGAAATTCGATCACGACGAACGGTTATCACCAGCAGCTTTGCGGGTCGAAGTCGATCATCGGGAGCGGAATGGAACCCTTCTGTAGCACCGAGCGGAGCCTGGCCCAGGCGATTCAGGACGCGGCCAGGAGAGGCACCATAAGGGGGACGTGGGTTCAGGTGGGCCGGCGAGAACACGTCTACAATCTGGGGCAGCCCGACGCGCACCTCTATCTCGTCGAGAGCGGCCAGGTGAAAACGCTGACCCACACCCGTGACGGCAAGCAGTGCCTGCTGTCGATACACGGGCCGGGCGACGTGTTCGGGGAGCCCGGCGTACTGGCCGCCGACCGCACCGAGACCGCACAGGCCATGCAGGTCACGGCGTTGCTGAAGGTTCGTGTGGCGCAACTGTTGAGCGACTGCGACCCACAGGTCCACGAGGCGTTGATCAAGCACATGGCGAACCGGCTGCTGGAGCAGCAGCAGGTCATCGCCAATCTGGTGACGATGGACAGCGAACACCGGCTGGCAGCACTTCTGGTGAATCTCGGAAACAAATTCGGCAAACGCCGGGACCAGACCGCCCTGATCCGAGATCGAATAACCCAGGAGGAGCTGGCGGAAATGGTGGGAACGACACGTTCCCGCGTCGGCTACTTCCTCAAGCGATTCTCTGTGGCGGGTGTGGTGCATCGCACCGAGGATGCACATCTGTGCATTCACCTGACCGAGCTGGCGGACTATCTGGAAAACTCCTCCTTGTCCGCCGGCCTGTAGGTCCCGGACACCGGCGCGGGATATCCCGGGACGTATCCAGGCGGCGCTCCACCGGCGCCATGCGCATCCGGGATCTCCTCCCGCACGGCCTTCTCCATACGGCGCACCATCTCTTCCAGCAGCCGCTGGGAGGTGCCGAAGTTCAGCCTGATGAAGCCCTCGCTGCCGTACTCCCTGCCGTCACTGACGGCGACCTTCCCCCGGCCGAGGAAGAACCCGGCCAGATCGTCGCTGCCCAGCCGGTCGGCCAGCCGTCGCCCGTCGAGCCACGCCAGGTAGCTGGCCTCGGGCGGCACCAGCACCAGGTCGGGGGCGAAGGAATCGAACATTTCGACGAGCATCCGCCGGCTGCCGTGCAGATAGTGGCGTACGGTGCGCAGCCAGGGATCGCCCCGGGTGAAGGCGGCCTCGCTCGCGCTCACGCCCAGGATGCCCACGCCGTCCCGTTCCCTCGGTCGCATCTCCATGAGCCGGTCGTGGTCCCGGGGCCGGCCGGCCACCGCCATCGCGCATTTGAGGCCGGAGAGGTTCCAGCCCTTGCTCGCCGAGGCGGCCGTCACCGTCGTCACCCGCGCCGCCTCCGGGAGTGAGCCGAGCGGCACATGGCGGTGGCCCGGGTGGGTGAGCGGGGCGTGCACCTCGTCGGAGATCACCGCCACGTCGAACTCGGCCGCCAGCGCCAGGACTTCGCGCAGTTCCTCGGCGGTCAGGACGCGCCCGGTGGGGTTGTGCGGGTTGCACAGGAAGTACGCGGCGGCCCCGGACCGGAAGGCGCGGGCCAGCCCCTCCAGGTCGAGCCGCCAGCGTCCCCCGCGCAGCCGCATCGGGCGGGCGACGACCTGACGGCCGGCCGCGGCGATGGCCTCGAAGTAGGGCGGGTAGGCCGGCACGTCGACCACGACGCCGTCGCCGGGCTCGGTGAACCGCTCCAGCGCCACCTCCATCACCCGCATGGTGTCCGGGAACAGCACCACCTGCCGCGGCTCCACCCGCCAGCCGTAGCTCGCCCGTGCCCAGGCGGCGAACGCGCGCTGCACGGGGGCGTCGGTGGTGTAGGCGTAGGCGTAGCCGAGATCGCCGCCCTCGACGAGGTGCGCGCGGATGGCGTCGATCACCGGCTCGGCGACGGGGAAGTCCATCTCGGCGATGAACGCCGGCAGGATCTTCGGCGGGTAGCGCCGCCACTTCTCGCTGCGCCGCGTGGCGAGCGAGGACGGGCGCAGCCCGTCGATCCGGTGGATCAGCTCCTGCTGTACCTCCGACATCGACTCCTCCTGCGTCGGCGGGGCGGTCCCGCGGGGCCACCCGCCAAACGCGGGCGGCGGACCACCCCGGTTCACCAGATGACGGGCAGTTCCTTGACGCCGTGGATGCCGAACAGGTGGTGCCAGAACGGCACCTCGGCGGCCGCGACGGCGAGCCGGAGCCCTGGCAGCCGGGTGAACAGCCGTTCCAGGGTGACCTGGAGCTCCACCCGGGCCAGGGACTGGCCGGGGCACTGGTGGGGGCCGTGCCCGAAGGCCAGATGGCCGCGGCCGGTGCGGGTGACGTCGAGGCGGTCGGGGTCGGGGAAGACCTCGGGGTCCCGGTTGGCGGACGCCAACTGGCACACCACGCCCTCGCCCGCGCGCACGGTCACGCCGGCGGTGGTGACGTCCTCGGTGGCGATCCGGTTCATGCCGATCTGCATGGCCGTCTGGTGCCTGAGCAGTTCGTCCACCGCGCCCGGGATCAGTGCCGGGTCGGCGCGCAGGGCGGCCAGTTGCTCCGGGTTCTCCAGCAGCAGCATGGTCCCGGTGCCGATCATGGTCGCGGTCGTGTGGTGGCCGGCCGCGAGCAGCAGCCAGGCGATGACGGCGACCTCGGCGCGGTCCAGCAGCCCGGGGGCCACCTGGTCGACCAGCAGCCGGCTGATCAGGTCGTCCCCGGGCTGCTTCTCCTTGGCGGCCACCACCCCTTCGAGGTGGCGGAGGATGTCGTCCTTGGCCCGCCCCATCTCCTCGGGTCCGCTGCGGCCGTTGATCAGGATCCGGGTGCGGGACTCGAACAGCGGGCTGTCCTCGGCCGGCACGCCGAGCAGCTCGCACACGACGGTGGACGGCACGGAGTAGGCGAGTGCCGCCATGAGGTCCAGCGGGCCGCCCGTCTCCTCCATCAGGTCCAGGCGGGCGTCGACGATCGCCTCGACGCGGGGCCGCAGTTCCTCGGCCCGCCGGCCGGTGAAGTCCCGGGCCAGCATCCGGCGGTAGCGCAGGTGCTCGGCGCCGTCGAGCCGGGGAAAGGTGCCCTTCAGCACCTGGGGCACGGGGCGCGGGAACATCCGCGGGAAGTCCGGGTGGGAGCTGTCGGCGCTGAACCGCGGGTCGTCCAGCACGGCCCGTACGTCCCGGTGCCGGGTGACCAGGCGGGCGTGCTGGCCGCTGGGCAGGGTGACCCGGACGAAGGGTTCCCCGGACTGGAACCGGCGGTATCCGGGGGGCGGGTCGAACGGGCAGCCCGGCGCCTTCTCCTGCGGGAAGGCGGGAGGTTCGGCGTCGGGATCGCGCGGCACTCCGGTGGTGTCGGTCGTGTCCGTCATGGGAAACCCTTCCTCGTCGCCCCGCGGCTCCGCTCATGGAACGGACTGTGACGCTACGTCCGGGCGGGTCCCCGGTTCTGTTCACTTCTGAGCATCGGCTCACTTCTGAGCGTCGACGTCGCCCGGCGCCCCGTGCGGCGGGACGGCCCTGCCGCCGTACCCGGTATCCGCCTGATGCCACAAAGTCCGCGTTTCACACCTCCGGATGGGCCAGTACGACCGCCGAGTTGATGCCGCCGAACCCGAATCCGTTCGACAGCACGAACCCGGCGCGGGCCCGCCGCGGTTCGTCGCCCACGAAGCGCAGTCCGGCGTCGACGGGGTCGCGCAGCCCCGGGTCGGGGTGGACGAACCCGGCCCGCAACTGCACTACGGCGGCCGCGGCCTCCAGCACGCCGGCCGCGCTCAGGCAGTGGCCGGAGAGGGACTTGGTGGCGTTGATCCAGGGGCCGTCGCCGCCCGTGCCGAAGACCTGGCGCAGGGCTTCGGCCTCGGTGCGGTCGCCCAGCGGTGACCCGGTGCCGTGGGCGCTGACCCAGCCGATGTCGGCCGGGCCCACCCCGGCCTGCGCCAGGCCGCCCTCCATGGCGCGGACCTCGCCGTCCACCGAGGGGTCGGCCAGGTGGTTGCCGTCCAGGACGACGGCGGCGCCCGCGAACCCGGCCAGCGCCGGCGCGCCGCGCGCGCGGGCCGACGCGGTGGTCTCCAGGACCACGCAGGCCGCCGCCTGGCCGGGGTGGAAGCCGCGGTGGGCGACGTCGAACGGTGCCGGGGGGCGGGCGGGCGCGCCGTGCGCCGGGGCCATCGCGCCGAGGGCGAGGTAGCCGCGGGTCTGCAGCCGCGACAGCCGGGTCATGGCGCCGACGACGAGGCACACCTCGGCGGCCCCGGCGGCGAGCATCCGGGCGCCGTGCGCGAGGGCGAGGTTGCCGCTCGCCGAAGCACCGCCGACCGTGCAGCCCTCCCCGCGCACGCCCAGGACGCGGCTGAGCGTGGCGACGTGGTCGGTGTCCTGCTGCTGCAGGGCGTAACGGGCGGGCAGGTGGGCCGGGTTGCGCGCGGCGCGGCTGCGGCCGTCCTCGGTGACGCGCTCGGTGAGGTTGTTCCCGGCCACCACGACGCCGACCCGCTCGGGCGGCGGCGCCGTGCGGTCGAGCCCGGCCTCCAGCCACGCCTGGAGCGCGGCGACGACGGCCGCCCGTACCGGCACCGGTGCCCGCAGCGCGGTCCGCCGGGCGGCGGTCCGCAGCTCCTCCGGCAGGCCGGGCAGCGTGTCCAGGGCCCGGTCGGGTACGTCGTCCGCCGCGAGGTCGGCCGTGCACGCGGGCCAGGACACACCGGTTCGGTCCGCGTCGTCGGGTGGGGGCGGCGCGGTCAGGGCGCACCGTCCCGCGCGCAGCGCGGCGGTGAGGTCCCCGGGGCCGGCCGCGACGGCGCCGAGCACACCGAGCCCGGTCACCACCACGGCGCGCCCGCCGCCGGCGGGTCCGCTCACAGCCGCTTGCGCAGGACGGCGGCCAGGGTGGCGATGTCCATCCCCTGGTGGAACTCGTGCACGGGCACCGCGACGTCCAGCTCCTCCATGGCCAGGGTGACGATCTCGGCCCGGTCGATGCTGTTGCAGCCCAGGTCGGACAGGGTCCGGTCGGGTGTGAACCGGGCGGGTTCGACCTCCGGCACGATCTCCAGGGTGACGCGGCGCAGCAGCGCCAGGACCCGTTCCTCGGCGCTGTCCGTGCCGGGGACGCGCTCGGCCGATCCGTTCACTGGGGGTACCTCCGGTTCGTCAGATCCATGCGTACTGGCGGTGGTGCGCGCGGACCGAGGTCAGCGCGAGCAGTTCGGGGCGGTCCTCGGCCCGGCTCAGCAGGGCGTCGTAGCGGCCGGGGTCGACGTCGCGGTCGGCCACCGGGCGCAGGCAGGCGGTGTTCTCCGCGAGCAGCCCGGTGTACTCGGTGAAGTCGAGGTCGGCGCGGGCCCGCAGCCGGGGTCCGATGCGTGCCTCGGCGACGGCGGCGGCGGACTCCGGTCCGACGACGCCGCTGAAGAACTCCGAGGAGCATCCGGAACCGTACGAGAAGAGTCCCACCCGGGCGGGTCCGTCGAGCGGGGTGTGGTCCAGCGCGCTGGCCAGGGCCAGGTAGAGCGAGCCGGAGAACAGGTTGCCGGTCTGGCCGGGGTGGATCAGGGAGGGGGCGACCCGGCGTTCGAAGTCCTCGGTCACGGCGTCGGCGGGGCCGCGGTACAGCTCGCGCATGAGCCTGCGGTGGGCGGCCCTGACCATGCCGGAGAACGGGGTGTGCAGGGCGAGCAGGTCGAAGGTGGTCGCGAAGTCGGCGCCCTCGACGCGGGAGCGGTAGTCGGCGAAGCTGCGCGAGAAGCACTCCAGGTAGGCCATGAGCGACCGGTCGGCGTCGGCGATGTCGAGGTCGGGGTGCGGCCGGGCGGAGTCCATGGTCTCGAAGCTGTGCACGCCGAACGCGCCCAGGTCGGCGGTGAGGACGCGGGGGCGCTCGCCCACGAGGAGCGCCACGGCTCCGGTACCGGTGACCGGTTCGGCGTACTGGGCGCGCTCGTCGGCCAGGGACATGTCGGTGGCGACGATGAGCACCTTGGCGCCGGGTGAGAGGCCGGCGGCGAGGTAGCCGACGGCGAGTTGCAGCGCGGCGGTCGCCGCGTAGCAGGCCTGTTTCATCTCCAGCAGCCGGCAGCCCGGCGGAAGGCCGAGGTGTCCGTGCACGTAGGAGGCGATGGATTTGCTGTAGTCGATGCCGGACTCGCTGGTGGTGACGAGGAGTTCGATCCGGTCGCGGTCGGCGGGGGCGAGCCGGGCGAGGAGCGGACGGGCGGCGTTGACGGCGTGCGTGACGGGGTCCTCGAAGGGCAGGGCCACCGCGCGGCGGTCGGAGGCGACGTTGTCGAAGCGGCGCGGATCGAGGCCGCGCCCGTCGAACACCGCTCGGGCGCTGACGGCGGCACTGCCCGCGTACACGTCCAGGGCCTCGATGCCGTACCGGGCGTCGGCGCCGGTCACCGGGTCTCCCCGGTGGTGCCGGTCTCGGTGAGGAAGGCGGCCAGCGCGGCGGTCACCCCGTCGGGGTCGGTGACGGTGGGGAAGTGCCCGGCCAGCGGCAGTTCGTGGTAGCGGGCGTCGGGGATGGCGCCGTGCATCAGGTGCGAGGTCTTGCGCGGCACGACCGCGTCGACGCCGCCGGCCACGATCAGGGTGGGTACGGCGATGTCGCCGAGCCGTCCGAGCAGGTCGGGCTGCTGGGCGAAGACGTCCAGGTAGCGCAGCCCGATGTGGGGGGCCATGCTCTCGCAGCGCAGCAGCCGTGCCGTGTACTCGGCCCGCCGCCGCGCCACGTCCTCGGCGCCGGCCGCGACGATCCCGTCGAGATCCTCGGCGACCAGGTCCTCCAGCCGGTTCACCTCGCCCACGCGGTTGGCGTACCGGTACGAGCTGCACACCAGCGCCAGCGACGCGACGCGGCCGGGGTGGGCGAGGACGAAGCTCTGCGCGAGCAGCCCGCCGAAGGAGGTGCCCACCACGTGCACCTGTCCGGTCACGTCGAGCCGGTCCAGGACGTCGAGGTACAGGCCGGCGATGCCGGGCAGTGAGATGTCGTCCGCGTGGGTGGTGGCGCCGACGCCGGGGTGGTGGACGACGAGCACCCGGTGGCGGTCGGCCAGGCCGGCGACCTGGTCGGCGAAGACACCGCCGCCGAGGTTGAACGGCGGCAGCATGAGCACGGCCGGGCCACTGCCGCAGTCGAACACCTCCACCGCGCCGCCGGTCGTCGGCAGCAGGTGCCGCCGGACCTTCGGGGCGCGTTCCCTGAGCACCTCGTAGTTCTCGGAGACCGGGGCCGCGGGCGCGGGTCCGCTCTCGAACGCCTCGCGGATGTCGGCGGGCAGCGTGTTCGTGGGGTGGTAGGAGCGCAGGGCGGCGGGTCCGCGGGGTCCGGGCACCTCGGTGAGGTCCGGTACCGCCGCCGGGTCGTCGACGAGCGCCGCGATCCGGCCGGCGGCCCGCTCCAGCGTGGCGCGGTCCATGCCCAGCGGTACGGCGAGCCGGATCAGGTTCCGGCGCGGCGGCGCGGAACCGTCGGCGAGGGGGGCGAGGGGGACGCCGGGGGTGAGGTGGGGGCCGCCGCGTACGCCGGTGGCGGCGTAGAGGCCGGCCAGGAAGGAGGCGACGGGGTGGCGGAGCCTCGCGTCGGCGGTCGCCCTGTCGACGTCGAGGAGCACGCAGTGCGCCGAGGGGCCGGGCAGCAGCGGGACCCCGCCCAGTTCCAGGCGCTGCCGGAAGGCGGCCACGTTCGCCACCCGCTCGGTCACCAGCCTGGTCGCGGACCGCTGGTCGAGGAGGGCGGCGGACAGCAGCCGGCGCGCGGTCAGTCCCGGTTCCCGTCCGCGTTCCAGGGTCCGTTCCGTGAGCCGTTCGGCGAGCCGCTCGTCGCTGGTGGCGATCAGTCCGCCGCCGTCGACCGCGAAGTCCTTCGACAGGCTGAACGTCACCGCCTGGGCGAGGCCGAGCATCTCCCGGGCCACCTGCCACGGGTCCCGGCCCGGTTCGGTGCCGGCCACCAGCACCGCGTTGTCCAGCAGCCGGGTGGCGTCCAGCACGAGCGGCACGCCCCGCTCCCGGGTCCGCTCCGCGACGCCGCGCAGGTTGTGCGGGGAGAGCGGGGCGCCGCCGTGGGCGTTGGTGGCGGCCTCCACGAGGACGAAGGAGACGTCCCCGGCGTGCCGTTCCAGGGCGTTGTCCAGCGCCGCGAGATCGAGGTCCGCCGCGAAGGGGCCGCCGCCGACGGCGGGGAGGGCGGCCGAGGGGTCGAAGCCGTGCTCCGTCAGCGCGCCGAGCCAGGTCGGGAAGGCCGAGCCGTGCAGGACCCGGCCGCGCGGCCCCGGCCAGGCCCGGCACAGCCGTTCCTCCGCCGTGCGGCCCGACGCCGCGAAGAACCGGTGGGCGAACGGCAGCCAGGGCACGGCCGGCGGTTCCTCCCCCGTGATCCCGGCCGCGTCGGCCTGTTCGGCCAGGGCCCCTGCCCGCTCCCGTTGCCAGGGGTCGGCGCGGTCCGCCCACGAGTCCGTGACGAGGTCGAGTCCGACGTCCAGATGCGGCAGCCGGACGGGGTTGTGGCCGTGCGCGGCGAGCCGGGCCAGACGCGGGGCACGGTCAGGGGCGGGCGTGCGGGGTTCGGTGGTGGCGGAGGAGGCCCGGGGGGCGGTGGCGGCTGGCGCCCCCGCCCGGGGGGCGGTGGCGGCTGGCGCCCGGGGGGCGGTGTCGGTGGCGGATGCTCGGGGGGCGGTGGTGGCGGGCGTGGGCGCCACCGGGTCGGCGATCATCAGGATGACGTCGCTGACCTCGCTGGCGTCCTCTCCCACGGGCTGTATCAGGTACAGGGTCCGGTTCTCGGGCCGGAACTTGTTCTTGAACTGGTAGTTGCCGCCGCCGAAGACGCCGGCGTCGCGGAGTTCGGCCAGGGCGCGTTCGGCGGCCTCGGACGCGTTGGGCGAGGTGCCCGTCTCGCCGCCGAAGCTGGCGCCGAAGCTGAAGACCTCGCAGCCCTCCTCGCGCAGCCGCTCCAGGATCCGTACGAGCGCGCACTCCAGACCGCCGAGCGGCATCCGGTCCGGATAGAACTCGACATCGAGCAGGTAGCCGTTCTCGGACGGGATCCGGGTGATCACCACGGCGTTCACCAGTTCGCCGTCGAGACGTGTCAGGAAGAGCCGGTGGCGCGTGTCGAGCCGGCCGCCGGCCAGTTCCTCGCGCACCCGCCGGACGTACGGGTTGACCATCTGCTTGGTCGCCGCCCAGCCGTCCACGAGGGCGGCCAGCTCCGCGTCCACGGCCGGATCGTCGCCGCTGCGGTACTCGGCCGTACGGCAGTCACCGGCCTTCTCGAACCGCTTGACCATGTAGCGCAGCCGGCTCATCCGGCCGCCGGACAGCTTGAAGGAGCCCAGGTCCTCGATGCGCTGGAGCGCGCCGAAGGGGGTCGCGGTGACGGGGGCCCCGCCCAGCTCCTCCAGCCGGACCAGCGACAGGAGGTTGGGCTTCAGACCCTCGCGCCGGGCATGGCCGAAGTACTCGGCGGCCAGCTCGGCGAAGTGGTCCTGCGGGCCGGTGTAGTTCCACACGAGCATGGCCCCGGCCTGCTTCGACAGAGCGAAGAAACCCCGGCGTTCGGCGCCCACGAAGAGGTGCGGGGCGATGTCACGGCCGCCGAGCCCGCTCTCCTTTCCGTGCCGCCGCTCCAGCTCCGCGGTGACCGGGCCCAGTTCGAGGTCGGCGGCCGCCTCGGTGCGGGTGAGGATCCTGGCCCGGGTGGCGGGGCCGGGCGCGGGGGCGGGCACGGGCGCGGGGGCGCGTTCCCCGGCGGCCGGGGGCCGTACGCGCGCGACGGTCGCCTCGCCGTGCGTCCCGCAGAGGGTGTCGGTGAGCGCGTCCAGGGTGGGCCGCTCGAACAGGAGGGCCTTGGGCAGGGCACCGAGGCCGGTCTCCAGGGCGCTGACGCCCCGGAGCATGTCGAAGGAGGTGAAGCCGTTGTCCTCGAAGGTGACCGCCGGATCGAGGGGCCGGCCGAGGACCTGTTCCAGGAGGCGGCGCAGGGCGGCACGGGCCCCGTCCCGGTCCGCCGCCGGCCCGTCCGCGTCCGGTGCCTTGCCCTCCGGGGCGGGCGGGGGGATCTCTTCTGACGGGACCTCGCCTGACGGGATCTCGCCTGGCGGGATCTCGCGTGACGGGATCTCGCCTGGCGCCGGTCGGGGTGCGGTGGCCCCGGCCGCCGCTTCTACGTGGTCCGCGAGTGCGGCGACGGTGTCGTGCTCGTACAGGTCGGCGCCCTGGAGGTCGAGGCCGTACAGGTCGTTCAGAGCGCGGGCCACGTCCATACGGAAGATGGAGTCCAGGCCGAGGTCGGCGAAGGGCGTGTCGTCGGCGGGATCGGTGGCGGACAGGCCGAGGACGTCGGCGACGAGACCCCGTACGGTGGCGCGGACCTCCGTCGGGGGCGGCTGCGGGGCAGCGGCTTCCTTGTCCGGTTCGCGTTCACGGGAACCGGACGGTTCGGCGGCGGGTTCGGCAGGTGTGGATGGTGTGGATGGTGTGGGACGGGTGGGCGGCTCGGTCGACCGGGGCGGCCTGGGCGGCGCGGGCGTGTCGAGCGGGGTCAGCCGGACGCGGGCGCGGGGGGTGGGTGCCTGATCGGGGTGCGACACGGGGGACTCCGTCTTCGCTGGCCGGGGAGCGGTCGGGGCGGTGAACCAGTGGCGGCGCGGCTGGAACTCGGCCCTGGGCAGCGGGTGGGCGCGGGCGGCTGGCCGGTGCGTGCCGTCGGGCGGGGTCCATGCCTCCAGGACGACGTGGGCGTTGGTGCCGCCGAACCCGAACGAGCTGACCCCCGCCCGCCAGGACAGCCGTCCGTGCTCGTCCTTCGCGCCCTCCCACGGGGTGGTCGTGGTGCCGATACGGAACGGGGTGCCGTCCAGCCGGAGGTAGGGGTTCGTCTCCCGCAGGTGCAGATGTGCGGGCAGGGTGCGGTGCCGCATGGCCAGCACCACCTTGAGCAGTCCGGCGATACCGGCCGCCGCCTCCAGGTGGCCGATGTTGGTCTTCACCGAGCCGAGGGTGAGGTGCGGCTCGGTGGGCACCGGTTCACCGGTGTCGCCGTACAGGCGGGCGAAGGCGTCCTTGAGGCCCTCGGCCTCGATCGGGTCGCCGAGCCGGGTGCCGGTGCCGTGGGTCTCGATGTAGGTGACGGTGGCCGGGGAGACGCCGGCGGCCCGGTGGGCGCGGGCCACCACCTCGGCCTGGGCGCGCGGGTTGGGTGCGGTCAGCGAGGGCGACCGGCCGCAGTGGTTGACAGCGCTGCCCCGGACCACGGCGAGGATGCGGTCACCGTCGGCCACCGCCCGCTCCAGCGGCTTCAGCAGGACCGCGCCGACCCCCTCGCCGCGGACGTACCCGTCGGCGTCCTTGTCGAAGGTGCGGCAGCGTCCGGCCGGGCTGAGCATGCCGGACCGGTCGAACACCCGGAACAGACCCGGGCTCAGCGCCAGGCTGACGCCGCCCGCGATCGCCTCGTCGCACTCGCCGTCGGCCACCGCACCGACCGCGCGGTGCAGGGCCACCAGGGAGCTGGAACAGGCGGTGTCGACGGTCTCGCTGGGGCCGCGCAGGTCGAGCAGGTGGGAGACGCGGTTGGCGACCAGGGAGCGGGCGACCCCGGTGGCCATGTGGGCCTCGGTGTCCGCGCCGGACCTGGTGAGCAGTTCACCGTAGTCCGAGGTGGCCATGCCCACGAACACGCCGGTGGCGGTGCCCGCACGGTCCTCCGGCCGGTGTCCGGCGTCCTCGAAGGCGCGCCAGACGGTCTCCAGGAAGAGCCGGTGCTGCGGGTCCATCAGCCGGGCCTCGGCCGGGGAGATCCGGAAGAACGCCGCGTCGAAGTCGGCCACGTCCGTGAGGAACCCGCCGCGCAGGCCCGCCGTGGCGGGGTCCGCGAGCAGGTCGGCCCGGTCCGCGGGCACGGGCACGATCAGATCGTCACCGGCGCTCAGGTGCTGCCAGAAGGCGTCCAGGTCCGGCGATCCCGGAAGCCGCCCCGCCATGCCGATCAGGGCCACCTCCCGACGACCACGGCGGGCGGGGGCAAGGGCGGGGGCGGGGGCGGACCGCGATGCCGGTGCCCGCTCCGGCGTCGGCACCGGCGTCGGCACCGGGTCGGCGGTGTTCTCCGCCTCCTCAGGTGTCTCGGGCACCGGCACCGGCACCGGCGCGGGCGCTGCCGTCGGCGGCAGGTGTACGGCACCTGTCTCCGCCGGATGTTCCCGGCTCAGGTGGGCGGCCACGTCCGCCAGCGTGGGGTGCTCGAACGGGACCGTCGGCAGGAGTTCGAGTCCGTAGTGGTCGTTGACGCGGACGATCAGCTCGCTCAGCGAGATGGAGTCGAAGCCGAGGTCCATCAGCTCGGCGGCGGTGTCCACCTCGTCCGGGTCGACCATCAGGAACTCCGCGGTGAAGACGCGCAGTTGTTGCCGTATCGCCTCGGTCAGGGCGGCGGTGCCGGGGTGCCGCGCACCGGTCGTGGTGTCCGTGGGTGTCTCCTCTCGCGGTGCGGCGGGGGCCGGGGGCACGGTCCGTTCCATCGGCAGCCACCGGGTGTCGGCGCCGGTCAGGGCGGCGCGGAAGACCGCGAGGCCGGTCTCGGTGCGCAGCGGTGCCATCGACCAGAGCTGGGCGAAGAGCCGGCGGGTGACGTCGTCGACGTCCATGCCGCCCTCCTCCCACAGGGGCCATCCGATCGCCACGGTGTGCCCTTCGCGCTCACCGCGTCGGCGCAGCCGCTCCCGGCCCTCGGCGAAGTCCAACTGGAAGGCGTTGGCGTAGGCGTAGTCGGTCTGCCCCAGGTTGCCCGTCTCCCCCACCAGGGAGGCGCACAGGACGTAGAAGTCGAGCTTCTCGTCGCGCGTCGCGTGGTCCAGCAGCACGGTGCCGGTCATCTTGGGGCCGAGCACCTCGGCCGCCTCCTCGGCGGTCTTGAGCACGGCGCGGGCGTCCCGGTGCACACCGGCGGCGTGCACGATGCCGTCGAGCGTGCCGTAGCGGGTGCGGATGTCGGCGATCAGCGCGGTGACGTCCGCCGGTGAGGCGAGGTCGGTCCGCCGGTACCAGACGGTGCTGCCGCCGCGCCACAGTTCCGCCGTGCGCCGTTCGATCTCCTCGTCGAGCGGCGAGCGCCCGGCGAGCACCAGGTTGACGGGTTCGGTGTCGGCGAGGAATCCGCCGAGGATCCGGCCGAGCGCCCCCGCGCCGCCGGTGACGAGATAGGTGCCGCCGGCCCGCACCGGCAGCGGCGCGTCCGGTGTCCCGGCCGGCGTGGGCCGCTCGGACAGCCGGCGAAGGTGGCGCCGGCCGTCGCGGTCGTGGACGAGTGCGGTGACACCGTCGCCGCAGCGCTCCAGTTCGTCGGCGACCACGGTCGCGATCCGGTCGGCCGCGGCGCCGTCGCCCGCCGCGTCCGCGTAGTCCTCGAAGCCGACGGTGACCGCGGTGCAGCCGCTGTGCTCCAGGGCGAGCGACTTGAGCAGGGCGCCGGTCGCGGAGAATTGCGGTTGCCGCCGGGCGGGCCCGTGGGCCACGGCCGTACGCAGGTTCACCCGCCGCTCGCGGGCGAGCAGGGCCGCCGCCGTCCACAGCAGCGGGAGCGGGCCGGTGGCGAGGTCGTCGGCGAGCGTGTCCGGTCCGGGCGGTCCGGCGGCCGGCGGGCAGGCCAGGACGAGGGCGTCGGGCAGCTCGTCGCGGCCGGCGAGCCCGTCCACGTACCGGCGCAAGGCCTCGGGAGTGACCGGCCCGGTGCCGCCGGTGTGGTTGTCCGTGTCCGTGCCCTCGGTGTCCTCGGCGTTGTCGGCGTTGTCGGTCCCCGGCCCGCCCGGGCCCGCCCGGTGGCAGGCGACGCCCCTGCGGGCGAACTCCTCGGCCAGGGCGCGGCGCACCGGTGAGTCCGGCCCGAGCAGCAGGACCCGGCGCGGGGGAACGGCCGTCACGGACGTGTCCAGCGGGCGCGGCTCCAGGGTCGGGGTGAGGCGGCGCAGGGTGCCGGAGTCGTCGCGCGGAGCGGGGGGCGGCGTGTCGGGGCCTGCCATGGCCGGGTCCGTCACCCCCGTGTCCAGCCAGTGCCGCGACCGGTCGAAGGGATACGTCGGATACGGCACCCGGCACACCGGGCGCCCCTCCCACAGCACGGCCCAGTCCACCTCGTCACCGCTCGCCCAGCCTCCGCCGAGCCGGGCCAGCGCGGTCGCCGGGTCGCTGCCGCGGGCGTCGAGCAGCAGGGCGGAGCCGGGGCCGTGGCGCCTGCCGCCCTGACCGCGGGCGGCCCTGCCGAGGACGAGGCCGGGTAGCTCGGCGCGGCCGGTGTCGGCGTAGGAGCGGAGCAGGACCGCGAGCCGGTCGGTGCCCTCGCAGACCACCGCCAGCCGTTCCGGGAAGTGCCGGCGTCCGGTCTGGCTGGTCCGGGCGAGCGAGGCGAGGGCGGTCGCGGCGCCGTCCGGGGTGGCGAGGTGGTCGGCGACGCGGCGGGCGTAGACCCGCAGCCGGTCGGCGGACCGCGCCGACAGCAGGAAGACCTGCGGTCCGGAAGTCTGCCGAGGGGGCCGCGAAGCGGTCCCGTCCGCCTCGCCGTACCCCTCGGACCTCTGGGGCTCCCGGTACTCCTCCAGGATCAGATGGGTGTTGGCGCCGCCCGCTCCGAACGAGCTGACGCCGGCCCGCCGGGAGCCGCCGTCGGGCGGGGCGGGCCAGTCGGTCGCCGTCAGGACCGGTTCCAACGCCGCCGTCTCGAAGTCGATCCTGGGGTTGAGCCGGTCCAGGTTGACGCAGGGCGCCCAGCGGCGGTGGCGCAACTGGAGGAGCAGCTTGGTCAGCCCGGCGATGCCGGCCGCGCCTTCGAGGTGCCCGATGTTGGACTTCACGGAGCCCACCGCGCAGGGGTTCGGCCGGCTCGTTCCGCCCAGCGCCTTGCCGAGCGCGGCGATCTCGATCGGGTCGCCGAGTGCGGTGCCGGTGCCGTGGCACTCGACGTACGACACGGTCTCGGGCGGCACCTGGGAACGGTCCAGGACGCGGCGGACCAGGTCGGCCTGCGCGTTGGGGTTGGGCACGGTGTATCCGCCGGTCTTGCCGCCGGCGTTCATGGCACCGCCCTTGATCACCGCCCAGATCCGGTCCCCGTCGGCGACGGCGCGTGCGAGCGGTTTGAGCAGGACGGCGCCGACGCCCTCGCCGGGCACGAACCCGTCCGCGTTCTCGTCGAACACCTTGCACCTGCCGTCGGCGGAGAGCATGTTGAGGGCGCTGAGCGACACATGGTGGGCCGGGTGCAGGATCAGGCTGACGCCACCGGCCACGGCGGTACGGCACTCGCCGCGCCGCAGGCTCTCGCAGGCCAGGTGGACGGCGGTGAGGGAGGACGAGCAGGCGCTGTCCACCGAGATGCTGGGGCCCTGGAAGTCGAAGAAGTACGAGACCCGGTTGGCGACGGACCAGTGCGCCGAGTGCGCGCCGGACAGACGGCCCTGCGGCCAGCCGGTGGCCGCGAGCTGTCCGTAGGTGCCGTACATGACGCCGACGAAGACACCGGTGTCCGGCTCGTGGGTGTCCGGGCCGAGGTGGCCGTTCTCCTCCAGCAGGTTCCAGGCGGTCTCCAGGAACAGGCGTTCCTGCGGGTCGATGTGGGCGGCGTCGCGGCCCAGGATGCCGAAGAACGCGGGGTCGAACCGGTCGATGCCGTCCAGGAAGGCCCCCCAGCGGCTGTACGTGCGCTGGGGTGTGCCGCGTCGGGCGTCGAACGTCGGCCGCCAGTCCCAGCGTTCGGCCGGCACCTCGGTGAACGAGGAGGTTCCCGAGGCGAGGTTGCGCCAGAAGGTGTCGAGGTCGGGCGCGCCCGGGTAGCGTCCGCTGACCCCGATCACGGCGATGTCGCGGGACGCGATCGGTGCCGGCGGCGGCAGGGGCAGCGGTGCGGGGTCCGGTCGCGGGACCACCACGTCCGGCGCCGGTACTCCGGCGCCCGGGACGTCGGGGNGGTCCGGGACCTCAGGCTCCGGGACCTCAGGCTCCGGGACCTCAGGCTCCGGGACCTCGGGGTCCGGGACCTCAGGCTCCGAGACACCCGTGCCTGCGGGCCCGGAGCCGAGCAGTGCGGCGACCGCCGGCCCGTGTTCGTCGGCGAAGTAGTCCGCGAGGCGCGCGATCGTCAGCCGCTCGAAGAGGAGCGTCGCGGGCAGTTCCCCGAAGTCCTCCTCGAAGCGGTTGATGATGCGCAGGCTGACCAGGGAGTCGACGCCGTAGTTCTCGAAGGTGACCTCGTCCGCGAGCGCGTCGGGGTCGAACTTCAGCACCTCGGCGAAGACCTCGCGCACATACCCGCGCACCCGCGTGCCGTCGGGCACGGCGGCCGTCGCGACCGGCCCGGGAATCGTTCCGGGAATCGGTCCGGGGATCGGTCCGGCCACGAAGACACACTGGTCCAGGCGCTCGACGGGGGTGCCCGGCACGCCCAGCGTCCGCACCGGTCCGAAACCGCTCGCGGTGAGCGCCCGGTGCCACTGGTCCGGACCCAGCAGAGGCGCGTGCGGGAGCCTGCGCTCCGCGTCCTGGAACGCCCACCAGCCCGGCGTCAGTCCGAAGGTGAGGGTGAGGAAGTCGGCGGCCCGGGTGACCTCGTTGACCAGCAGGCTGCCGCCGGGTGCCACCAGTTCGCGCACATGTGCCAGGGTCCGCCCGATGTCGGCGGTGGCGTGCAGCACGTTGGTGGCGAGGACCAGGTCGTACCCGTGCGGGGTGAAGTCCTGCGCTGCGGGCGGGCGTTCGATGTCGAGGGTGCGGAAGGACAGGTAGGGGCGGCCGGGCCCGAACTCGCGTTCGCCGTGCGCGAGGAAGGCGGGTGAGACGTCCGTATAGGTGTACGAGAGCGGCGGGACGTCGCCCGAGCCGTGCGGGGCGTCGTCGCGGGCGTCGCGGAGGGCTTCGTCGAGGGCGTCCAGGACGAACGCCGTGCCCGCGCCCGTGCCCGCGCCGATCTCCAGGATCCGCAGCGGACCCGCGGTACCGTCGGCCGGCCGGTGGCGGCCGAGGGCGGCCACGGTCTGCGCCGCCATGAGCCGGTGGTGGTGGTCGGACAGCGGCTGTCCCCGGTACACGGACTCGACCAGCTCCACGGACCCGCCCGGGAAGAGCACGTCCGTGGGCGGGCGGGTGCCGTCGAGCACCTCGGGCAGGGCGTCCACACAGCGCCGCAGCAGGGTGACGTGCGGGCGCATGGCCGGGTGGCGGGCGACCAGCTCCGCCGGGGAGCGGTCCTGGTGCCCGGGCCTGCGCAGCAGAGCCGCCACGGCCCGCAGGAGCCGCGCACCGGCGCTCGTCTCGGGGTGCCGTCCGGTCCACCGTGCCAGGGCGGCGTCGGCAGCACCGTCGGTGCCGGGGAGCCGTGCGCGCAGCAGGGTCGCGGCGACCCGCTCCAGCTCGGCGAACGCGGCGCGGGACCGCTCCGGGGAGTCGGCGTGGTCGTCCGGTGCGGCGCCGAGGAGGGCGAGTCCGCTCCGGGTGCCCTTCACGACGACCGCCTGGGCGAGACCGGCGGCGAGCACGCCGGTGAGCGCCGCCATGCCCTCGGCGGGCTCCAGTGACCCGATGCCCAGCTCGGCGAACCGTTCGACGCGCCGCTCCTGCGCGACCGCGCCGACGCTGCCCCAGAAGCCCCAGTTGACCACCGAGGCGGGGAAGGACCGCTCGCGCAGGTGTCCGGCGAAGGCGTCCTCGAAGGTGCTGGCCGCCGCGTAGTTGGCCTGCCCCGGTGCGTCGGCGAAGGAGGTCGCCGAGGAGAAGCAGACCAGGAAGCCGGGCGGCTCGTCCGCCAGCGCGGCGGCCAGCGCCACCAGGCCGCCCGTCTTCGCCGCCAGCACGTCCAGGAAGGTCTCCTCGTCCATGGCGGCGAGCGTGCGGTCACGCAGTACCAGCGCGCTGTGGAAGACACCGTCGACGCGGCCCGCCCAGTCGCGTGCCCGGGCGACGATCCGCCGGGCGTCGGCCGGGTCGGCGATGTCGCCGCGCACGTACACGGCCTGCCCGCCCAGCGCGTCGAGTGCGGCGAGCCGGGCCCGTACGGTGTCGTCCTGCGGACGGCGGCCGACCAGCATCAGACGTGCCTGGTGGGTACGGGCCAGGTGGCGGCAGAGTGCCGTGCCGATGCCTCCCGTGCCGCCGATCACGACATACGCGCCGCCACTGCGGAACGCGTCGTTCCCGGCGGCCGTCCGCCCGGCCCGCACCGGTGCCAGCCGCCGCACCAGCCGGCGGTCGCCGCGCAGCACCACGAGGGGTTCCGTGCAGGGCTCGGCGCGCAGCAGCGCCGCGGCGCCGGCCGGTGCGGACGGCGGCGGGGGCAGGTCGACGCAGCCCGCGCGCCACTTGGGATACTCGGCCGCGGCCGACCGGGTCAGGCCGATCAGACCGGCGCTGTGCGGCTGTGCGGGCCCCTGTTCGTCGTCGGCGACCGCACCGCACAGGGCCACCTTCAGGGTGAGGTGCCGGCTGCCGGCTCCCCGGGCGAGCAGCGTCTTCAACGACCGGAACAGTCCCAGCGTGGCCGCGTCCGGTCCTCGTACGGGGACGGGTTCGGCGGGGTCGTGCAGGGCGAGCCAGTAGACCGTGTCGGGCAGGCCGTCGGGCACCTCGAAGGGCGCGGTGTCGCCGGCGGCCGGCAGGGCGACGGTCGTCACCGTTTCCCCGGCGCCCGTCAGTGCCTCGGCGAGGGGCCGCGCGGCGGGCGTGTGGAACACCCAGGTCGTCCGCCCGTGCGGGGGCGTCGCCCGGTCCAGGGGGCCGGCCTCCTCCAGCCGCGGGACGAGGACCTCGGTCCTGGGTCGTTCGGGCGTCCGGTCACGCTTGTCGTCCGGTACCGGCAGCGGCAGCGGCCGTAGCGCCACCCCCACGAAGGTCGCGTGCACGCGGCCCTCGGGGTCGGTCACCCGGACCGTGAACGTGGCGCCGTCCCGGGTGGCGTGGGCGTGGCCCCGCCTCGGCAGCGGGGTCCGCACCACCTCCAGCGCCCGCAGCGCGAAGGGGACGAGCGGGTCACCGCCGGTGTCGGGGGCCAGCACGGTGAGCGTCTGCAGGGCGGCGTCCAGGACGGCCGGATCGAGCGGCCAGGACGACTCCTCCCCCGCCGCGGTGTCCGGGGCGTTCAGCACTCCGAGCGCCTCGTCGGGTCCGGCCCACACCCCGTCCAGCGCCCGGTAGGCGGGCCCGTAGGCGAGTCCTCCGGCGGCGAAGGCGGCGTACAGCTCCTCCCCCGGGTGCCAGCGGGGACAGCGGTCGCGCACCTCCTCCACGGGGAGCGGGCGTGGCGTTCCGGCGTCACCGGTGAGGGGGCCCACACGGCCCCGGGTGCAGGGCACCCGCTGCCCGTCGCCGGTCGTCAGCGTGAAGCTCAGTGCGAAGCCCGGTGCGTCCGCCGGGTCTTGCTCCGTCGTGATCCGGAGGTCCCGGGCGGCGGTCACCTCGACCGGGCGCAGCCACTGCACCTGCGAGACGCGGACCGCCCCGGTGATCCCGTGCCGGGCGGCGGCGCGCACGGCGAGCGACAGGCCGGCGACGCCCGGCAGCACGGCGTGGCCGGCCAGCCGGTGGTCGGCCACGACGGGATCGCGGGGGTCGACGGGCTGGGTGAGCGCACCGGCGTCCGCCGGCGGCCCGGCTGTCCCGGCGTCCTGGGGGCGCGGGGGTGTGCCGGGGTCCGGTCGGGCGCCGGACACCCAGTGGCGGTCGCGGGCGAAGGGGTAAGGGGGCAGCGGCACCCGGCGGGCGCTGCCGGGCGGGTGCAGGGCCGCCCAGTCGACACTGCCGCCGTGCGCGTAGGTCTCGGCGAGGCGCCGCAGGTCCGGCTCGCCGGTTGCCGCCGGGTGCACGTACGGCGCCTCGCGGCGGGCGGCGGCGGCGCGCAGCGCGCGGAGGAGTTCGGCGCGGTCGCGTACGACGAACGCGGCGCGCAGCGGGAAGTGGGTGCGGCCGACGCCCAGGGTGAGGGCGACGTCGGCGAGGGCGGGCGCCGGCGCGTCGCCGGTGTCGAGGGCGTCGGCGAGCCGGGTGAGGGCGCGCGTGAGGGCGTCCTGGTCGCGTGCCGAGACCGGGATCAGATGGGCCCGGCCGGTATCGGCGGGGTCCCACTCGCGGGGTGGCGCCTCGGCGACGACGGCGTGCGCGTTGGTGCCGCTGAACCCGAAGCTGCTGAGAGTGGCGATCCGGGTGCCTCCGGGATTGGGGTGCCAGGTGGTGGTGCGGGTGGGCACGCGGAAGGGGCCCCGGGAGAGGTCGATCTCGGGGTTGGCCCGGGTGAAGTGCGGGGTGGGCGGGATCCGGCGGTGCCGCAGCGCCAGCAGGATCTTCAGCAGTCCCGCGATGCCGGCGGCCATGGTGGTGTGGCCGATGTTCGCCTTCACCGAACCGAGGGCGGTCGGCTCGTCGGGGACGGTGCCGTCGCCGCGGAACGCGTCCCGCAGCGCCTTCACCTCGATCGGGTCGCCGAGCGGGGTGCCGGTGCCGTGTGCCTCGACCAGACCGATGTCCGCCCCCGTGACGCCGGCCGCGCGGTGTACGCGGCGCAGCAGTTCGCTCTGGGCGGCGGCGCTGGGCGCGGTCATGCCGTTGGTCCGGCCGTCGCCGTTGACGCCGGTGGCCTTGAGGACGCCGTGGATGTGGTCGCCGTCCGCCAGCGCCTGTGCCAGCGGCTTCAGTACGACCACGCCGACGCCCTCGCCGAGCACGATGCCGTCGGCGCGCGCGTCGAAGGGGGCGCTGGTGCCGGTCGGGGACAGCATTCCGGCGTTGCTGCAGCGGATGTGCAGGCGCGGGGTGAGCATCAGGGCGACACCGCCCGCCAGAGCCGTACGGCACTCGCCGCGGCGCAGGCTCTCGCAGGCCAGGTGGACGGCGGTGAGGGAGGAGGAGCAGGCGGTGTCGACGGCCAGGGTGGGGCCGGTCAGGTCGAGGAAGTAGGAGAGGCGCGCGGCCAGCACCGACGGCGAGGAGCCGAGGAAGGCATGTCCGGTGCCGGCCTGTCCGGCCGCCGCCAGGAGGTCCTCGTAGTCGCCGGCGCCGCAGCCCACGAAGACCCCGCAGTCGCGGGTGCCGCGCCGGGGCGGCCGGTCGGTGGCGCCCGCGCCGTACCCCGCGTCCTCCAGCGCCTTCCACGCCTCCTGGAGGAAGAGGCGCTGCTGCGGGTCCATGGCCTCCGCCTCCAGCGGGGAGAGCCGGAAGAACCCCGCGTCGAACATGTCCACCCCGTGGAGCAGGGCGGCCCACCTGCTGTCGGTGCGGTCGGCGGCGGACCGGTCCGGGTCGTACCAGCGGTCCGCGTCCCAGCGTTCCGGCGGCACCTCGGCGATCTCGCTGCGCCCGGCCTGAAGGTTCTCCCAGAAGGCGTCGAGGTCGTCGGCGCCGGGGAAGCGGCCGGACATGCCGATCACCGCGATGTCGGCGGCGGCGACGTCCGCTCCGCCCGGCGGGCCGGCCGGTTCGGGGTCGGGGCCCTGCTCCTCTTCACCGGGTACGTCCTTGGCCGCGGCCCGGGTACGGCGCGGTACCGGGCGCAGGGCCACCAGGCCGACCGGGGTGGTGGACGCGGCGGGGCCGGTCTCCGGGGCGGGTGCCGGGGCGCGGGGCGGTGCCGGCCTGCTCGGCGGGGCGGGCGGCCGGGTGGGTTCCGGCGCGGGGGCCGCGGAGGTGCTGGTGTGCGGGCTGCCGGCGGTGGCCGCGGTCCGCGCGTCATGGGCCGCGGTGTCCTGGGAAGTGGTTGCCCCGGGGACGACCTCCCGGGGTGCGGTCTCCTGCGGGGCGGTGTCCCGGGAAGTGGTCTCTCGGGAGGCGGTCGCGGCCGGTGTCTCCGGGGCACGGGCCGCTCGGTGGAGGGCCGCGCTCCGGTGGCGGGCGGTCAGGAGGGCGGCGGTCATCGCGGGCACGGTCGGATGGTCGTAGACCGCGACGGCCTCCAGACCGGCGTCGTGCCGTTCGTTGAGGTCGCGGACGACCTCGACGGCGCCGATCGAGTCCAGGCCCATCTCGGCGAAGGTCCGCTCGTCGTCGATCTCCTCCGGGCGCAGGTAGAGGACCTCGGCCAAGGAGGTGACGACGTCCGCCCGCACCTGGGCCTCGGAGGGCCCGGCCTCGATCCCCTTCAACGGCGCCTGGTCGGGGCGAGGTTCGGGCTCCGGTTCCGAATCCGCCGTCGGGGTCGCGGTCGCGGTGGTCGCGCTCCCCCGGAACGCCTCCACCCGGGCGAAGTGGTCCCTGACCCGGTCGCGGGCCTCGGTGCCGAGCACCTCCTCGTGCATCCGGACCTCGCGCCCGACCACCTCGTCCAGCCGGGCCAGTACCCGCCCGGCCAGCTCCTGCTTGAGGCGGCGTACGGCGCCCTCGGGGCGGGTCGCGAGCGCGCGGGCACGGTCCAGCGCGGCCGGGAGCACCTCGCCGCGCGGCAGGACGGTCACCATGGCGCCGTGGCGGTGGAGTGCGGCGCCGGTCAGGGGCCTGCCCGTGAGCATCATCTCGTCGGCGAGGGCCGAGCCGAAGCGGCGTTCCAGGACGTAGGTCGCCCCCATGCCGGGGGTGAAGCCGTAGGCGACGAAGTTGGCGCTGTAGACGCTCTCCTCGGCGAGCAGCACCACGTCGGCGTAGAGCCCGAAGGCCAGGCCGCCGCCGGAGGCGTGCCCGTCGATCGCGGCGACCACGGGCAGCGGGCAGCGCAGCAGCCCCTCGTACACGAAGGACTGGCTGGTGAAGCGTCCGTCGCCGCCGGCCAGTGACTCCAGGGCCTCGGGGGTGCCGCCCATGCTGAACACGCCGTCGGAGCCGGTGATCACCACGGCTTTGACGTCCGGGCGCGTGGTGAGCGTGTCGAAGGATTCCCGCAGGTCGCGCAGCAACCGCTCGGTGAACATGGGCGAGTTCATGCGGATCAGGCCGATCCCGCCGTCGAGGACGGTGAGTTCGGCGCCGTCGTCCCGGGCGGGAGCGGGAGGAGGGGTTTCGGTGGTGGCGATGGCGGCGGCCACGGTGGTGACGTCGGGGGTGTGCTCCGCCGGAGGCGCGAGGGTCAGCGGCGTGGGCTCGGGTCCGGGACCCGTGGCCGTCATCGTCGCGGTCGCGGTCGCGGTCGCCGTCGCCGTCGCCGTCCAGCCGCCGGGCCAGCAGCGCTCCTCGCGGAAGGGGTAGCCGGGCAGGGGGACGCGGCGGGGGCGCGGGCCGTCGCCCCCGTCCGGCCCGGGACCACCGGGGTCGTCGGTCTCCCCCGCGACCCAGCGGCGCGCCCGGTCCTCCAGGGTCTGCCCGGTCCGCGTCGCCGCGCGGGCGGGCGGGCCGTAGGCCGGCGCCGTTCCCCGGTGTTCACGGGGCCCGGGTTCGGCGGCCTTCACCAGGCGCTCCAGGGCGGCGCGCAGGTCCGGCAGGCCGTCGGCGACGACCGCGAACCGGACCGGCATCGCGGTGCGGCCCACGCGGAGCGTGTGGGCGAGGTCGTCGAGCCTCGGCAAACCCGGTTCGTCGGTGCGGGCCGCCGCGGCCAGGCCGGCCCAGGTCTCGGCGGCCTCGTCCAGCGTGGTGCCGCAGTGCACGGCCGCCGCGAAACGCTCGGCGGAGGGCGTGTCCCCGGGCCCGCAGTGCGCGGCCAGGTCGTCTGCCAGGGCCAGCAGCGCCGCGGGGTCCAGGCCGAGGTCCTCGAAGGTCTCACCGCCGCCGAGCGACGCCTCGGGGACCGCGAGGCGCCGGGCGACGAGGGACCGTACCGGCGCGGGCTCGGCCGGAACGGCCCGCTCGGGCCCTCCGGCGTCCGGGGTGAGCAGGGCGAGCAGGGCGGACGCCCGCTCGCGCAGTGCCTCGTCGTCCTTGGCGGACAGCACGAACAGCTCGGGCCCGCGGTGTGCGGGCCGGGCCGGGGGCCGCGGGGCCTCCTCCAGGACCAGATGGGCGTTGGAGCCGCCCGCGCCGAAGGCGCTGATCCCGGCCAGGCGCCGGCCACCGGACGGGCGCGGCCAGGGCGCGGCGGTGCGCTGCACGGCCAGTCGGCCGTCCCCGAAGTCGAGGTGCGGGTTGAGCGTGCCGGCGTGCAGCGAGGGGGCCAGGGCGGCGTGCCGGAACTGCAGGAGCACCTTGGTGAGTCCGGCGATGCCGGCCGCGCTCTCCAGATGGCCGATGTTGGTCTTCACCGACCCGATGGCGACGTGCTCCGGCCCGGGGGTGAAGGACTCCAGCGCCGTGCGCAGGCCCTCCAGTTCGATGGGGTCGCCGAGGGAGGTGCCGGTGCCGTGGGCCTCGACGTAGCCGAGGGCGCGCACGTCGGCGCCGGAGTCGCGGACCGCGTCGGCGACGAGCGCGGCCTGCGCGGCCGGGCTGGGCACGGTGAACCCGCTGGTACGGCCGCTGTGGTTGAGGCGGGCGGAGCGGATGACGGCGTGGATGTGGTCGCCGTCGGCGAGGGCCCGGTCCAGGGGCTTGAGCAGTACCGCCCCGACGCCCTCACCGGGCACGTAACCGGTGCCGCCCGCGCCGAAGGCACGGCATCTGCCGTCCTTCGACAGCCAGCGGCCGCGGGCGAGCTGGAGGTACTTCTGCGGGTGCGGCATGACGTTGACGCCGCCGGCGAGGGCGAGGGTGCTCTCGCCCCGGCGCAGGCTCTCCACCGCGAGCTGTACCGCCGTCAGGGACGAGGAGCACGCGGTGTCGACGGCGATGCTGGGGCCGCGCAGGTCGAAGGTGTAGGAGACGCGGTTGGCCACGGAGGAGTGGAGGGCCACCGGGGCGGTGGGGTCGTCGGGGTCGGTCACGAACTGGAAGTGGTTCCACATGACGCCGGCGAAGACACCGACCCGCTCGGCGGCGAGGGACGGCGGCGGGTAGCCGGCGTTCTCCAGGGTCTGCCAGGCCGTGGTCAGGAAGAGCCGCTCCTGGGGGTCGATGCGTTCGGCCTCACGGCGGGAAATGCCGAAGAACAGGGGGTCGAAGCGGTCCATACCGGCGAGGAAGCCGCCCCAGCGGCCGTAGGTGCGGCCGGGCCGGCCGGGCTCGGGGTCGAACAGGGCGTCGTGGTCCCAGCGGTCGGACGGCACCTCGGTGACGCAGTCCCGGCCGGCCGCCAGGTTGGCCCAGAAGGCGTCCAGGTCGACGGCCCCCGGGTAGCGTCCGGCGACACCGACGACGGCGACGGGTTCGGGTGTGGTACCAGCGCTCCGGCCGGAGCCGGGGGCGTCGGCGGGCGCGTCGTGGTGTGCCGCGGTGGGCGCCAGGTGCGTCGCGGTGGCCACGCGGTGCGTCGCGGTCGGGTCCGTCGCGGGGGTGAACAGTCCGGTGGTGAGCGGTCCGGTCGCGCTCCCCTCGGTGTGGACGGCCACCAGCCGGGCCGGGGTGCCCGCCCCGGCCAGGCAGCGGTCCAGCAGATCCAGCGCGGCCCCGGTGGGCAGGGGCCGCATCCCGGAATCGGCGGAGCGGGCGAGTGCGGCGGCGTCGGCGCGCATGCCGCCCTCGGCCCAGTAGGGCCAGGCGAGGGACAGGGTGCGTCCGGTGCGGGCGGGGTCGGCCGCCCGGTGGGCGGCGAAGGCGTCGAGGAAGGCGTTGGCGTAGCCGTAGGCGCACTGGCCGGTCTGGGGCAGCGCCGCGGAGAGCGAGGAGAACAGCACGAACAGGGCGGGGTCGCTGTCGGCGGTGGCCCGGTCGAGGTGCACGGTGCCGGCCAGTTTCGGGGCGAGTACGGCGCGGGTCTCGGCCGGGTCCCGGCGGAAGTGCAGGGCGTCGTCGGTGCGGCCGGCGCAGTGCAGGACGGCGTCGATACGGCCCCACAGTGCGCGGCAGCGGGCCGCGGCGGCCTCGGCGTCCTCGCGGCGGGAGACGTCGGCCTGAACATAGTGGGCCTCGCCGCCCTGTGCGGCGCAGCGGTCGAGCAGGGCGGTGACCGCCGCGTCGGGCGGGCGGGTCCCGCACAGCAGCAGGCGGGCGCCGCGGGTGGCGGCCAGGTGTGCGGCGAGGAGCGAGCCGATGCCGCCCGCACCGCCGGTGACCAGGCAGACCGCGCCCCGGGGCAGGGCCGGGGTGTCCGGGCCGTCGAGGCGGTGGGGGGCCAGGCGGCGCACGTGGCGTTCGCCGTCCCGGTGCCTGCTCTCGCTGTCCGGGCCGGCGTCGGCCGCCTCCGCCAGCAGGATACCGGCGAGGTTGTCGGCGTCCGGCGCGCCGACGACGAGTGTGCTGCGGCAGCGCAGGGACGGGTTCTCGGCGGTGATACCGCGCGCCAGGGCGCCGACCGCGGCGTGCTGCGGGGCGGCGTCCTCGTGGTCCGGGTGGTCCGCGCGGTACAGGAAGCGGAGGTCGCGGGTGGCGTCGGCGGGCCGGCCGGCCAGCGCCGCGGCGAGCGCCCAGACGATGTCGTAGCCGTCGGTGGTGTCGGCCGAGGGGCCGGGCACGGGGGCGGGGCAGACCGCCAGGACCGCCGGGGCGGTGCCGTCGGCGGCGAGTTCGTCCAGCAGCCGGGCGAAGCCGGCGCGGCTGCCGGTGGGCATGCGCCAGGTGTCGGGTCCGGTCCGCTCGTGGGCGAAGCCCGGAATCACGTGCACCACGCGCCGTCCGGGGGCGGCGCGGTGACGCAGCGCGTCGGGCAGCGCGGGGTCGGTGGTGACGACGAGCAGATCGCCGGGCGGCCCGGGGGCCGGGGCCGCGGCGAGGGGGACCCAGTGCGGACGGTGGAGATCGAGGCGGGTGGCGGACGACAGGGGTGTCGCCGGAGGTGTCGCCCGAGGTGCCGCCTGAGGTCCGGCCGGGGGTGTGGCGGGAGGGAGCGCCGCAGGCTCCGGCGCGACCGGGGTACGGACCGAAGACTCCGGCGCGACCGGGGTACGGACCGAAGACTCCGGTGCGACCGAGGTAGGGCCGTCGGCCGCCGGCGGGGCGGGCGCTGCCGCCGGGTCCGCGGCGGTCAGGTGCGCCGAAGGCTCCGGCGTCCCGGGCGTCCGGCTGCCGGCCGGCAGCGTGAGGGTGTGCCGTCCGGCCAGGTGGCGGGCGACGGAGGCGACGTCCGGGTGCTCGAAGAGCAACGTCGGGTAGAGGCGGCCGTCGACGGCCTGCTCCAGTTCCGCGCTGAGCGAGAGCAGCGCGACCGAGTCGAGGCCGAGTTCGTAGAAGCCCCGGCGGGGGTCCACGGTGTCGGGAGCGCGGCCCAGCAGGCCGCCGATCAGGGTGCGCAGGTGGGTGACGAGCCGCTGCTCGGTGTCGTCGTCCGGCGTGGCGTCGGGGGCGGGACCGGGGCGGGTGGCAGGGGGCGTGCGGCCTGGCTCGGCCGGCTCGGACGGGGTGTCCAGCAGGCGGGTGATGAGCCCGGCGTGCCGTACCCGCTTGCAGCTCAGCTTGGTGAACCGGGCGACGAAGCGGCCCTGTTCGTCGTAGAGCAGGCAATCGTTGTGCATCACGTCGCCGGAGGGGGCGACGGTCTCGGGGGCGGGCACGTGCACCCAGCAGGGGCCGGCCACCGGGCGCGGGGCGCGGAACTCGGCGATGTGGACCGGGATGAACGGGTCGGGTCCGGGCGGCGGCCGGTGGCCGAAGGTGACGAGGGTGGCGGCGTCGAGTTTCGCCGGGTGCAGGTGGAAGGCGCTCTCCTGGTCCCGGGAGCCGGCGTCCAGTTCGAGGCGGGCCAGCAGGCCGCCGGTGTCCAGGTGGTGGACGCTGCCGAAGCCCTTCATGGGCGGCCCGTGCTCGATGCCCTCCTCCCGCGCCTGCCGGTACAGCTCGTCCATGTCCCGGGTCCGTTCGGCGCGGGTGCGCAGGGCGCGGGGGTCGATCGGCGGCGGCGGGGGTTCGTCGGTGAACTCCAGGCGGGCCGAGAAGTGCGGCCGCCACCGGACGCTGTCGGGCGCCGCCATCGGGTCCGTGCCCGGTGCGAGGACCGCGCCGGCCGCCTCCACGGCGCGGGCGCCGGTGGCGTCGGGGGCGCCGAGGGTGACCCGGACGGCGAGGTCGCGTCCGGGGGCGGTGGCGAGGGGCTCCGCGAAGAGCACGTCGCGCAGCACCGCCCGCCCGGTGTCCAGCTCCCGCGCGCGCAGGATCCGGTACACGATGTCGAGGAAGGTCGCGCCGGGCATCACGGACACCTGGTGGATGCGGTGGTTCCGCATGATGAAGTCGTCGTGCGGCAGCGAGAGGTGACACTCGATCGGGTCGTTCACGGTGTGGCTTCCCCCTCGTGTCCGAGCCGGCGGGCGGCGTCCTCGCGCAGGCCGCTCCGGTCCGTCTTCCCATGGGCGTTCAGTGGCGCGTCGGGCAGCCACCACAGGTGGCGGGGCAACATGTACGGCGGCAGGCGGTCGGCGAGCCGTTCGGTGAGGCGCCCGGTGTCGGGCTCCGGGGCGCCCAGCAGGTAGGCGACGAGGCGGGTGCCGCCGGGCGCGTCGAGGGCGAACGCGACGGCGTCGCTGCCCGCGGTGTCGCGCAGGGCGGCCTCCACCTCGCCGACCTCCACGCGATAGCCGTTGATCTTCACCTGGGCGTCCTCGCGGCCGAGGTGGACCCAGCCGTGCGGGGTGGCACGCACCTGGTCCCCGGTGCGGTACCAGCGCCGGCCGCCGTGGTGCAGGAAGCGGCCCGTGTCCTGCGCCGGGTCGAGGTAGCCGCGGAACATCTGGGGCCCGGTCATGACGAGTTCGCCGGTGCCGTCGGCGGGCGAGCCGTCCGGGGCGAGGAGCATCGCCGCCATGCCGGGGTTCGGATCACCGATGGGTACGGTGCCGCCGTACCGCGGATCGGACAGGTCCTGGTCCGGGTGCCAGCGGAACGCGGTGCAGGCGATGGTCAGTTCGGTGGGGCCGTAGATGTTGTCGAGGACGCCGTCGGGCGCGGCGCGCCGCCAGTAGCGCGCGGTGTCCAGGAGGAGGGGTTCGCCGGCGAACACCGACTGGCGCAGACCGGCCAGGGCGCCGGGCGGGAGCCGGTCGGCGCGTTGCAGGCCGCGCGCGAGGCTGGGGGTGCTGTGCCAGACGGTCAGCCCGTACCGGCGGACCCAGCGCGCCGGGTCCAGGGCCTGCAGCCGGGACAGCACGCACACGCAGGCGCCGCCGGCCCAGGCCGGGAAGATGTCGCACATCGCCAGGTCGAAGGTGGTCTCGTGGACCTGGCTGAACCGGTCCCCGGGGCCCGCGGCGTAGCGGGGACGCGAGGCGGCGAGGAACGCCGACACGTTGCGGTGGCTCACCGGGACGCCTTTCGGGGCGCCGGTCGAGCCGGAGGTGAAAAGGATGTAGGCGAGGTCGTCGGGTGTCCCGGTGGGCGGGCGCCGGGCGGTGCCGCCGCCGGCCCCGGACAGGTCCGCCGCGGTCAGGACCCGGGCCCCGCCGACCGCGCTGGGCAGCTTCGCGGGCAGCGCCGAGCGGTCCGTGCGCGGCGCCAGTACGGCGTGGACGGGCGCGGACCGGAGGAGCCGCGCCACCTGTCCGGCGGCGTCCGGGGCGGCGATCACCGCGCCGCAGCGCGCGGCCCGCAGCACGGCGGCGTTGCGGGCCACCGGGTTCTCCGGGTTCAGCGGTACGGCGGGGGCGCCGGCGTAGAGGGCGGCGAGGAGGCCGAGGTACGCCTCGGGGGTCTTGGAGGCGAGCACCGCGACGGGCGCGCCGGTGCCGCCGGCGGTGCCGATCGCGGCGGCCCAGGTGCGGGCGAGCGCGTCGGCCTCCGTGTAGGTCCAGGCGCGGTCGAGGATGCGCAGGGCGGGGCCGTCGGGGTTGCGGGCGAGGCCGTCGGCGAACCACTCGTGCAGCATCCTGGCGCCGCCCGGGCGGGTGCCCGGCTCGCCGGCCGTCACCGGTCGGCCAGACAGCCGCTGATCACGTGCCACAGGTCGGCCGGGGTGGCGAAGCTGGCGGGGACGAGGGCCCCGTCGGGGAACTCGATGCCGTAGGCCTCCTCTAGGCGGGTGGAGAGGCCGACCATGCCGAGGGAGTCCAGGCCGTGCGCGGGCAACGGGACGTCGGCGCGCAGCGGAGCGGTCGGGGGGTAGTCGGTGAGTGCGGCCCTGACCAGCTTCTCGTAGGTCTCGTCCCAGTTCGTCGCCACGGTGCGCCTCGTCCTTCTCGTCGTCGCCTGGGTGGTGCCGGTGTGCCGGGTGAGCCGGGTCGTCGGAGCACGCGCGCGGGCCGCTTCCGGGAAAACGTCGGGGAACTTCGGGGAACTTCGGGAAAGGGGCGCGCGGGCCCGGTCGAGATAATTCCGGCGCGGGGATGCTAACGAGGGAATTTCCGCCGCCGCAAGGGCTTCCGGATACTTTTTCGGCGTGCGCACTATTGAGCAGAATTCCGCCTGGTAAAGGGCGGATCCTCTGGGGTCTTCATTGTGTTCGAGGCCCCCGGTGAGCACGCGTTCGGTGATGCCCGCCGGCCCAGGAGGACGGTACGCATGCCGCAGCGGGTGCTGATCGCGGGTACGTCACCGCTCCTCGCGGGCCGGCTGGCCGCCCGCTGCCTGTCGGCGGCCGCCGGCACCGAGGTGGTGCTGCTGTCCGCCGCGGTGTCCCGGCCGGGGGCGCCGGCGCCGGACCGGCGGGAGCTGGCCGGGTGGGTGGCGCGGTGCGGCGGGGGCGACGCGGGGCCCGCCGGGGAACCGTACGTTCCCGGCGCGGGGCGGCTGACGGTGGTGTGCGCCGAACCGGAGGGGGCGGCCGCCGAGCTGACGGCGTGGACGGCGGACCAGGTGTGGGGGGTGGTGCCGGGCTGGGACCGGTCCCCGGCCCGGGCGGCACGCGCGGACGCGGTGCTGACCGGCGCGCTGCTGGCCGCGCTGCCCGCCCTCGGGGCCCGCCGGTACGTGCACGTGGGCCCGGACACGGCACCGGAGGAGGGCCGGACGCACCGGGTCCGCCGCGACCTGGAACGGCTCGCCGTGCAGGCGTGCCTGGACGCCGGGGTGTCCTGGCGGGTGCTGCGCACGGCGCCGGTGGTGGACGGCCGGGCGGCGGACCTGGGCGAGTGTCCGCCGGGTCCGCACCGGCTGCTGTGGGCGCTGCGTTCGGTGCGGGCCGAGGTCGAGGACCGGGTGCCGGACTGGTTCGAACGGCATCCGCTGCGGGTGACCGGGGTGGCCGGACTCGGCCTGTCCCTGCTGACCGGGGAGCGGGCCGCCGGGGAACTCTGGCGGGCCGGCGCGCCCGCCGGCCTGCCCGACGGCTTCGCGACGGTGTCCCGGCCCGCCCCGGTCCCGCTGGCCGGCGTGCTCGCCCGGGCCGGCGCGGTGCACGGCATCGACGTACGTCCGGTCCCGGACCGCGAGGACTTCGGCGCGGCCGACCGTCTCCTGGACCTGCGGCTGGACGACGTACGCCGGCAGGCGGTGCGGCTGCGGGACGCGGCGCCGGGGTCCGGGGACGGGCGGGCGCCGGACCAGGCGGGGTCCGGTACGGCGCCGGCGGGCGCCCCGTCCCTCTCGGCCGCCGGTCAATGGGCGCTGTTCGGCTCGGTCCGGGCGGGCCGGACGCCGCCGTGTCCGGCACGGGGCGACGCGGGTCTGCGGCGGCGCGTCGTGGAGGTGGCCGGGCGGCCGCTCGTGCTGTTCGAGGGCGGGGCCGGCGAGGGGCCGCCGCTCCTGGTGCTGAACGCGCTCGGGCAGGGTCCGGGCTTCCTGTCGCGGCTGTGCGCGCACCTGGCCCCGCACCACCGCGTCGTCACCTGGCAGGTGCGCGGCACCGAGCGGGACGACCCGGCCTGGGACACCCGGCGGCAACTCGACGACCTGGACGCGGTGCTGGCGGCCGTCGGCGGCGGCCGCGCCCATCTGCTCGGCTGGTGCACCGGCGCCAAGATCGCCACGGCCTTCCAGCGGCACCGGCCCGAAGCCGTGGCCTCGCTGGTCTTCCTGAACGCCACCTTCCGGCAGAACGGCCGCTGGGACGGCATGGACACCAAGTACGAGTCCGACCTCGCGGCGGTGTGCCGCGCGCTGGACCGCAGACCCGACAAGGCCGCCAGGATGCTGGACCTGCTGGCCCCGGGCGCGGCGGGTGGCAGGGGCAGCCCCGGGACCCGGGACGCCGGGGTGCTCGGGGTGCTCAGCGGGGCGCTCACCGACGAGGTGCGGCGGCCCTTCCGGGACGCCGAGGTGCTGGTGCGCTACGCCCGTCAGCTCGTCGACCTGTGGCGGCTGGACTCGGCGGCCCAGGCGGCGCGGGTCACCGTACCGGTGCTGTTCGTCGGCTCGGAGTTCGACGGCATCTCCTCCCCCGAGCGGGCCCGCGAGGCCGCCCGCCGCTTCCCGCACGCGCGGTACGCGGAGCTGGCCGTCGCCGGTCACTACGCGCCGCACGACCGGCCCGCCCTGGTGGCGGAGCTGGTCAGCGAGTTCGTCCGCGCGCCGCGGGAGGTCGCCGACCTCGTGCGGTACGCGGAGATCACCTGGCACATCGACACGGAGGGAACTGCGCGGTGACCGAAGCCAAGGCCTTCGACCGGGTCGCGGACGACTACGACCGGATGCGGGGCGGAATGGAGCGCGGCAGGCAGGCCGCGGCACAGTTGGCCGGGGACCTGGCCCCGGGCCCGGTGCTGGAGGTGGGCGTCGGCACGGGCATCGTGGCGGCGGGACTGGCCGAGCTGGGCCACGAGGTGCACGGCGTCGACGTGTCGCCGCCGATGCTGGCGCGGGCCGCCGAACGGCTCCCGGGGCGGGTCACCGCCGGGGACGCGCGGGCCCTGCCGTTCGCCGACGGCACCTTCGGCAACCTGGTGTTCACGCACGTCCTGCACCTGGTCGGCGACATGCCCCGGGCGCTGCGGGAGGCGGCCCGGGTGCTGCGACCCGGGGGGCGGCTGCTCGCGGTGCACGGCGACCCGGCGGCCGACCCGGACGAGCTGGTCGCCGTGCTGGACCGGCTGGCCGTGCTGCAACCGCCCCGCCCCGACACTCCCGAGCGCCTGGACACGGCGGCGCGCGAGGCGGGGCTGAGGAAGCTGCGGCACGAGTTCGCCCCGGACTACGAGCGGGCCACGACCCCCCGTCAGCTCCTGGAGAGCCTGGAACGCCGGCTGCCGCCCTATCTCTGGGACGTGGACGACGAGACCTGGGCCCGGGTCGTCGAGCCCGCGCTGGCCGCCCTGCGCGCCCTGCCCGGCCCGGACCGGCCCCGGCCGCAGCGGTGGCGCGTGCACCGCAGCGTCTACGTCAGGAGCTGAGCCGCCGGCGGTCGCCCGCGCGGGCCGGGGGCGACGGCGGGCGGCGGGCCGCCCGGCGGTCGCCGCCGGCCCGGTCACCGATCAGCGCGGTATCAGTTCGAACGCGATCGCCGGACGGCCGCCGAACCGGGCCCCCGTCGCCTGGGCCAGGCCCAGCAGCGGGGCGCGGACGTCGGTGACGGGCGGCCGCATGGCCGCCAGATAGCTCGCGTGGGCTTCCAGGGAGGCCACCGCCCGGTCGACGTGGTCGGTGATGTCCACGGCGTGGGTCGGCCGGGGCGAGTTGGAGACCGCCACGTACCGCACGCCCTGCCAGGGGCCCGGGCCGTCCTCGGGGAAGACCCAGCGGTTGGCCGCGTCGCCGACCGCGTCGAGCAGGGCGCGGCCGGTGTTGCGGTGGTCCGGCGAGTTCCAGCGTCCCGTCGAGGTGTGGTCGTGGTGGCAGAAGCCGAGGACCAGTTCGGGACGGTGGCGGCGGATCGCGGTGGCGAACTCGCGGCGCAGTTCGGCGGAGTACTCGATGCGGCCGTCGGGATGGTCGAGGAACTCCACCGCGGCCGCTCCCACGAGGGCCGCGCCGGCCCGCTGCTCCGCCTCGCGGACCTCGGCGGCCTTCTCGGGTGCCATCGAGTCGATGCCGGCCTCGCCCCGGCTGGCCACCAGGTAGGTGACCGACTTCCCGGCCGCGGTCCAGCTCGCCACGGCGCCCGCGGCGCCGAATTCCATGTCGTCGGGGTGCGCCACCACGGCGAGGGCGCGGGTCCAGTCGTCGGGCATTTCCTGGAAATCGCTCATGCCCCGAAGATAACAGCGCCCATTTCGGTCCCGATACCCCGCGCATGCCTTTTCTCCGGGCACATGCCTTTTTCTCCGGCCGGTCCTGCGGTATCGGTCGCGGGCCTCGTGACGGTTATCCGGACCTTTGAGAAAAGTACCTCTTGACGCGGTCGGTGAACGCTCAAAAGTGAGCAGAGCCGGCGGTGCCGAGGCGCGAGGATCCGACCGATTCCCGTCGGCGGCGCCGGCCACCGGTTCGCCGAGGTCCGCGAGCGAGAGGACAACGCATGCAGACGCAGTCGACCAGCACCATGACCTGGGATCCCTGGCAGCCGGCCCCCTACGAGCAGACGGAGGGCGCTCCGCTGCTGCTGCACGGCCAGGTGGCCAACCACTACCGGGGCCACATCGAGGGCGAGGGTGTCCAGCAGGTCCTCATCGCCCTCTCCCCCGACGGGGCGAGCGTCTTCACGGCGCTGGAGCGGGTGACGGGCCGGATCGCCGGCCGCGAGGGCAGCTTCGTCCTCCAGCTCACCGGCACCACCGGGGGCGGCACGGCCAAGGCCACCCTGGAGGTGCTGGAGGGCTCCGGCACGGGCGGGCTGACCGGCCTGCGCGGCACCGGGACCTACTTCTGCGACAATCCGGGACCGGAGGGCCACGCGACGGTCACGCTGGATCACTCCTTCGAGTAGTCCCGGCGATCCGCGTGCGTTCGAAGGGGGCAGGGCCTAGGCTCGCGAACTCGGCGGGTGCACGCGGAGGTTGCACGCCGAGATGATCATCGTCCTGAGGAAGGGAACCTTTTCATGTCCCCCATTGGGAAGCTGGCAGCGGTCACCCTCGACGCGCCGGACCCGAAGGCACTGGCCGAGTTCTACAGCGCCCTGACCGGCTGGCAGACACTCTTCGCCAGCGAGGACTTCGCCTACATCGGCACGCCGGACGGATCCAGCCGCATCGGGTTCCAGCGGGTCGAGAGCCTGAAGCAGCCCTCCTGGCCCGGTGACGACAAGCAGATCCACCTCGACTTCAGCGTCGGTGACCTGGGGGAGGCGGTGGAGCGGCTGACCTCCCTGGGGGCGGTCCGGCCGGAGCACCAGCCGGGCGGCGAGAAGTGGGTCGTCCTGGTCGACCCGGCCGGTCACCCGTTCTGCGTGACCACCATGGCCTGACACCGGCCGCGCCGGACACGGCACGAGGAGGCCGCGGCACCCGGACGGGTGCCGCGGCCTCCTCGTGCCGGTCTCAGTCCGGTGCCGGTCTCAGTCGCCCCAGTACTGCGGCGTCAGGCAGCCGTCGTGACCGCTGCCCTCCAGCATCAGGCTGTCCCAGCGCCCGCCGCCCTGCTCCTTGGAGACCCAGTCCTGCATGTATGTGGCGCGCGGCGCGGTGGGGTCGGTGCGGGCGTCGATGCCCATCAGCTTGTACATCGTGCTCAGCGACTTCATGTGGATGAGGAAGTGCATCCGCTCCATGGTGCCGAACATCTCCTCGAAGACCAGCGCGGTGGCGTCGCCGCCGGCGTTGAGGTTGGTGTTCTCGGCGACCGTACGGGCGAACAGCCGGGCCTCGGCACGGTACTTGTAGCTGAAGTCGACCACCCGGTGCATGATCACACCGGCGGTGGCCGTGTTGAGCAGTTCGCCGGCGGGGACGGAGGTCTGGTGCCGGGCGGGCAGCACCTCGAACCAGGGCTCGTCCCGGTCGGCGGCCAGCGGGCTCATCGACGGGTCCTGGGCCATGGTCTGGGTGGCGGTGCCGAACATGCCCCAGCGGTGCGGGAACATCATGGTCTCCCGCACGGTGCCGGGCACGAACGCCGCCTGCCACTGCTCCGCCTGGTGGTGGGAGACGTGACCGCCGAGCACCCCGTCCCGGAAATCCCGGGCGCCGCCCATGTGCAGCAGCCGCTCGTAGTCCTCCAGGGACCGGAAGTGGATCAGCCAGTGCAGGCGGTCCTTGACGCCGAAGGACTCCTCGTAGACGAACACGGTCGCCAGGCCCGGATGCTTGGCGTTGACGAACTCCGCGGCCTCGCGGGCCATCCGGCGCGCGCTGTCGCCCTGTCCGGCGGCGATCTGCGCGACCCGCTCCACGACGACGCCGGCGTTCGCGGAGTGCAGGATCTGCTCCGCGGGCTGCGCGGTCTGGTGCCGGGCGGGCGGAACACTGGGCGTGCCGCTGTCCACGGTCATATGGCTCTCCTCGTGGGTGTCATGGGTGGTGCGGGACATCGCCCGGGCCGGCATAGGCGGCCAGGCGTTCGCCGAGGACCCGGGCCGCTCCGGTCATCAGCAGATCGGCGATGCGTTCGACGTGCCGCTCCGGCCAGGGCTCCAGGGCGGTGCCGCGGACACAGCGGTTGAAGGCGCCCGCCGCGGGCCCGCAGTGCACCTGGTAGTTGGCGCGCTCGGTGGGGTCGCCGTCCTGGGCGGCCCGGTTGGTGCGGGCGAAGTACGTCTTGAACAGGAGCGCCATCCGGTGCCGGGGGTCGCGCTCGGCCCGTTCGATCTCGTGGGCGCGGCCGGTGTCCAGGTAGTGGGCGCGGGTCTGGCTCCACGCCTGGTCCAGCGGGGCGCGCAGACAGTCGCGTTCCAGCCAGGTGCGGGTGGCCGGGTCGAGGCCGTCCAGGCCGGTGTGGGCGCGGTAGAGCCGGTACAGCTTGTTGGCGCGGGCCGCGAAGAGGGTGCCCTTGCGGACCACCTGGACGCGCGAGCCGAGTTCGAACAGGTCGCCGGCCGGCGCGTACGCGGTGTCCTGGACGTCCAGGGCGGCCAGCAGGTCCTTCACGGCGTCCGAGGTGCCCGCCTGCGGTGAGCACTGGTTGACGGAGCCGGTGACCACGAAGTCGGCGCCGAGCACGAAGGCGGCCGCGACCGCCTCGGGGGTGCCGAGCCCTCCGCAGGCCCCGATGCGCAGCCGGCGGGCGTAGCCGTGCCGTGCGGTCGCCTGTTCGGCCAGTGCGGCCGTCGTCGGCACGAGGGCCAGGCTGACGCCGCCGTCGGTGTGGCCGGCCGAGTCGCCCTCCACGCAGATGTCCTGCGCCACCGGCAGCCCGCGGGCCGCGTCGGCCTCGGCCTCGGTCAGCGCGCCCTCCGCCACCAGGCGCCGCAGCGGTTCCTCGGCGGGCGGTGCCATGAAGTGAGCGGCCACCTCGGGGCGCGAGCACTTGGCGACCAGGGTGCGTACGGCGACGGGGACGCCGTCGGCGGTGCGGTGGGCGCCGGTGAACCGGAAACGGACCAGGGCCGGGGTGACCGTGGTGAAGGCGGCGGCCTCGACGTGCCGGACGCCGTGCCGCAGCAGCAGGTCGGTCAGGGCGTCCTCGGCGCCGGGCCGCGCGAGGTCGTGCAGCAGGTTGACGCCGTAGCGGCCGTCGAGACCCGGGGTGCGGGCGAGTGCGGTGAGCGCCTTCTCGACGGTGCCGAGGTCCAGTCCGCCGGCGCCGAAGTAGCCGCGCAGACCCGCCCGCCCGAGCCGGGCGACCAGTTCGACGGAGGACACGCCCCGGAACATGCTGCCGGCCAGATAGGCGTAGCGGACCCCGTGGTCCTCCCGGAACTCCGCGCTGCCGAGCCGGGCGGCGGCGGGGTTGCGTACGGGCTCCGGCTCGGGGGCGGGGTGGCGTACGGGCTCCGGCTCGGGCGCGGCGGCGGGTGTGGTGGCGGGGACGGTGACGTCCTGCCGGGCTGAGGCTGCTGTCGTCACGGGTGCCGGGCGGGGCCCGGGTACGGGTTCCGGCTCGGCCAGTACCGACTCCCACATGGGTCGCAGCATGGGTCGCGGGCCGAACTCGCGGGCCTCGGTGACGCCCCGCCGGACCAGCTCCCGCAGGGTCTCGTGCCAGCGGACCGGGGACGCGATCTGCCGGGCCAGCAGGTCCGCGACCCCGTCGGCCGGGTAGGGCCGGCCGGTCACGTTGGCGATGACGGGGATGCGCGGTGGCCGGAACTCGACGGTGTCGAGGAACGCGGCGAAGCGCTCCTGGGCGGGGCGCATGTGCCGGGAGTGGAAGGCGCCGCTGGTGGCCAGCGGGACGCAGCGGGCACCCGGGGTGGCCCGTACGGCGTCGCGTACCGTCCGCACCGACTCGGCCGGTCCCGACACCACCACCTGGGTGGCGGCGTTGAGGTTGGCGAGGTCGGTGTCGGCCGCTCCGCAGCGGTCGAGCAGGGCGCGGACGGCGTCGGGCGTGAGACCGACGACGGCCAGCATCGCGCCGCCGTCCGCCTCGCCCATCAGCTCCCCGCGCCGCCGCACGATCCGCAGGCCGGTCTCGAAGTCGAAACACTCCGCGGCGAGCAGCGCGTTGTACTCACCGAGGCTGTGTCCCGCGAGGACGTCCGGTGCGGGGCCCTCCGCCAGCGCCTGCGCGCAGGCCAGCGCGTTGACGACGTAGAGCGCCGGCTGGGTCCACCGGGTGCGGTGCAGCCGGCCGTCGGGGTCGTCCAGGCAGAGCGCGCGCACGGACTCGCCGAGGATCCGGTCGGCGGCCGCCACGTACGCGGGGAAGCGCTCGAAGAGCGCCTCCCCCATTCCGGCGCGCTGCGCCCCCTGGCCGGCGAAGAGCCAGGCTTTCACGCGCCCGGGCGGAGCTGGTACGGCAGCAGCACGGTGTCCTCGATGGTGCCGGGCACGAAGGACCGGCCCCAGGTGCCGCCGCCCTTGTTGTCGGCGATGAACTGCCGCTCGCCGAGGGCCCGGAAGTCCTCGTCGGTGCGTTCGAGCACGAGCAGCTCCTGGTAGGCGTCGAAGTCCTTGAAGTGGATGAGCCAGTGCAGCCGGTCCATCACCCCGAAGGTCTCCTCGTAGAGGTAGGAGGTGGCGCGGCCGGGCAGCTTGCGGTTGACCTCGTTCTGCCAGGCGAACGCGTAGAGCCGGGCCTCCTTGCGGAACTCGTGCGAGGCCTGGCCCGAGCGGTGCAGGGTGAGCAGTGCGTTGGCCGAGTGCAGCAGTTCGGTGTCGGGCTGGCCGGTCTGCAGTCTGGCCGGGTCCACCCAGAGTTCGCCGCTGTCGTGCTCGTCCTCCTCGTGCACGAGTCCGTGCTGCGGGACGAGGATGCGTTCGCGCACCGAACCCTCGACGACGGCACGGCCCCACACACCGGCGCTGGCGTCGTCGACCACGCGGTCGCTCTCCAGCAGGTCGATCATCTTCTCGTCGTGGTCGACCATGTGCAGGCTGATGGCGTAGTCGTTCGGGGTCTTCCAGTGGATCAGCCAGTGCACCCGGTCCTGCTTGCCGAACGCCTCCTCGTAGAAGTAGAAGGAGGCGCCGTTGAGGTCGGAGCGGTTCATGTAGGCGATCACGTCGGCGAAGAGCTTACGGCCCTCGTCGCGGTGCTCGTACTTCAACTGGGCGCTACGGGCGATGGTGAAGCCCGAGTTGCCGGAGTGCAGCAGCTTGTCGGCGGGCACGGGGCTCTGGGCCGACGCGGGGCTGAGACCGGCCGCGCTCCGGGCTGTCCGCTGATCCATGGGAATGGCCGTCCTTCCAGTGCGCAGAATGCGTGGCTCGTGCCGGGCCGGGGAGGCCGGCGCGAGCCACACTAGGAGGACCGCCGTGCGCGGGCTGCGCAACTTTGAGCAGGCGGGAGGCGGTCCCGCCGGCCCGGGCCGCTCAGCCGGGCGCGGACGCCTCCTTGGCCGGCTGGTCGGCGGCCGGGTCGGTCCTGCGGGGCGTCTCCTTGAGGAACAGGGACACCACGAGGGCGACGCCGACCAGCAGTGTGCAGACCAGGAACATGTCGCCCATGGCGTGCGCGTAGCCGTCGAGGGTCTGTCCCCGCACGGGTTCGGGCAGCCGGTGCAGGGCCGTGACGCCCTGGCCGGCGGCGCGTGCCGCGTCCGGTCCGACGTCGGCCAGCCGGTCCGCCGCCCGGCTGGCGAGGACGGTGCCGAGGACCGCGACCCCGACGGCGGAGCCCATCCGCTGGAAGAAGTTGGCGGCGCTGGTGGCCGCCCCGATGTCCTCGGGCCGTACGGAGTTCTGTACGGCGGTGATGACGGGCTGCATCACCAGGCCGACGCCGGCGCCGAACAGGAAGGCGTACAGGCCGATCTGCCAGTAGGGGGTGTCCGCGGTGAGCCGGGACAGCAGCAGCATGGTGACGACCAGGAGCGCGGACCCGGAGACGGGGAACACCTTGTACCGGCCGTTCTTGCTGATCAGTTGGCCGGAGGCGATGGAGGTCAGGGTCAGCCCGAACATGGCGGGCAGCATGGCGAGGCCGGAGCGGGTGGAGGACATGCCCATCACGGCCTGGAAGTACAGCGGGAGGAAGACGATGCCGGCGAACATGGCGGCGCCGGCCAGCAGTCCGAACAGCGCCCCGACGCCGAACACCGGGTTGCGGAACAGGCCCATGGGGATGACCGGTTCGGCCGCCCGGGTCTCCACCCACACGAACAGCGCGCCCAGGACGACGGCACCGGCGGCCAGCAGCAGCGAACCCGGCGCGGCCCAGCCGTATTCGTCACCCGCCCAGTTCAGGTACAGCAGGGCGCAGACGACGGCACCGGCCACCAGCGCGGCGCCGGCGAAGTCGATGGTGTGCCGGCGCTGGGGGCTGCGGATGCGCAGGCCGACGGCGGTCGCCACCAGGGCCAGCACGCCGACCGGCACGTTGATCAGGAAGATCCAGCGCCAGCCCGGGCCGTCCGTGAAGAAGCCGCCCACCAGCGGCCCGACCACGCTCGACAGGCCGAACACGGCGCCGAACAGACCCTGGTAGCGGCCCCGGCGCTCCGGTGGCACCACGTCGGCGACCACCGCGAGCGCCAGGACGAACAGTCCGCCCGCGCCCAGGCCCTGGATGCCGCGGAAGACGATGAGCTGCCAGATGCTCTGGGCGGCGCCGCACAGCACCGAGCCCACGACGAAGACCCCGATGGCGCACTGCACCACGGTGCGACGGCCGTAGAGGTCGGACACCTTGCCCCACAGCGGGGTGACCGCCATGGAGGTGACCAGGTAGACCGTGACCACCCAGGGCAGGCGTTCCAGGCCGCCCAGTTCGCCGACGATGCTCGGCAGGGCGACGCTGACGACGGTCTGGTCGAGGGCCGACAGCAGCATGCCCGCCATCACACCGGCGATGGCCAGTGTGGCCTGACGAGGGGTGGGCAGGGCCGGTGCCGCGTCCGCGGGCCCGGGGGCCGCCTCTGCGGAGTTGTCCATGGCGGGTGCTTCCTTCCGTGGGAGGTGTGACGGGTGGCGGGCCGGGTGTCACGGCATCCGGCCCGCCGGGCTCGGTTCGGGACTGCCGGCCGTCACCTGGCGGGTGGCGAAGCGGAGGTCCAGGATGGCGGCGCGGGCGGGGGCCGGCCGGGGCTCGGTGGAAGGCCGGGGCTGTTCCAGAGGTCCCGAGGCGGGGGCGGGGGCGGCGGGGCCGTCCGGTTTCCGCTCCAGCCACAGCCGCCGTCGCCGGTAGACGGGCGCGGGCAGGGGCTCGCGCACGGCGACTCCCGCCGGTCGGGCGGCCGGGTCGAGGGCGGCGGCGATCAGGTGGGCGTTGGTGCCGCCTAGCCCGAAGGAACTGAGTCCGGCCACGCGCCGCTCGGGCGGCGCCGTCCACCGCTCGGTCCCGGCCGGGGGCCGGAACGGCGAGTGGGCGAAGTCGAAGCGCGGGTTGGGGGTCTCGCAGTACAGGGTGGGCGGCACCACCCCGTGCTCCAGGCTCAGGACGACCTTGATCAGGCCCGCCACACCGGCCGCGCTGAGCAGGTGGCCGACGTTGCCCTTCAGGCTGCCGATGGCGCACCTGCCGTACGGTTCGGTCGCGTCCGCGAACGCGTCGGTGAGCGCCTTGAGTTCCATCGGGTCGCCGATCCTGGTGGCGGTGCCGTGCGCCTCCACCAGGCCGATCTCCTCAGCCCGGCGACCGGCGGCGGCCAGCGCCTTGACGACGACGTCGGTCTGGGCGGCCGGGTTCGGTGTGGTGGTGCCCATGGTGTGGCCGTCGTTGTTGACGGCGACCGCCTCGATCACCGCGTGGACGCGGTCGCCGTCGCGCAGAGCGGCGTCCAGCGGTTTGAGCAGGACGGCGCCGCACCCCTCCCCCGGCACGATCCCGTCCGCCCGCTCGTCGAACGGGCGGCAGCGGCCGGTGGGCGACAGTACCCGCGCGGCACTGAACTCCAGATAGGGCCGCTCGTCCAGGAGGATCTCCACCCCGCCGGCCAGAGCCACCTCCGCCTCCCCCGACAGCACGCTGCGGCAGGCCAACTGCACGCTCACCAGGGACGACGAACAGGCGCTGTCCACCACCAGGTTGGGGCCCCGGAAGTCGAAGCGGTGGGCCACCTGGGCGGCCAGGAAGTTCTGGTCGGACTGGAGCACGTCGGGGCGCAGGGGCGCGCGCAGCGGGTAGGAGGAGATCCGCCCGCCGACGAAGACACCCACGTCCCGGCCGCGCAGTTCCTCGTCCCGGTAGCCGGCGTCGGCCAGACAGTCCCGGGTGGCCTCCAGGATCAGCCGGATCCCCGGGTCGAGCACGGTCGCCTCGTCGTCGGTGAGCTGGAACGGCTCGGGGTCGAAGTGGTCCAGCCCGTCGAGGAATCCGCCCCACTTTCCGGTGCTGCGGCCCAGTTCGTGGGCGGGCCGGTAGTGGACCCCGGTGTCCCAGCGGTCGGCCGGCACCTCGGTGACGGAGCAGCGGCCGTCGAGCAGGTTGCGCCAGAAGGCGGCGGCGTCGGGGGCGCCGGGGAAGCGCCCGGCGATGCCGATGACGGCGACTTTGCCGTCGGTGCGGGGGTCGGGGGTG
>NZ_BAABIG010000099.1:0-2534 GCF_039542605.1 Streptomyces ziwulingensis | reverse complement strand
CGGGAAACGGCACGCCATACCGACGATCGCGATCGGCTCCGAGGCGTCGGCGGCCACGACTGCGGTGGCGGCCTCCGTCGCGTCCGTGCTCAGCAGGAGGTCCCTCAGATGGCGGGCGACGGCGTCGGGGGTCGGGTAGTCGAAGACGGCGGATGCCGGGAGGCGCAGCCCGGTGGCCGCGTGAAGTCGATCGCGTACCTCGACGGCGGTGAGGGAGGTGAGGCCGAGGTCGCTGAAGGCCTGCCGGCCGTCGATCACTTCCGGGTCGGTGTAGCCGAGGACCGCGGCGACCTCGGTGCGCACCAGGCGCAGCAGGTGGCGTTCCTGGTCCTGGCCGCTCAGGCTCGCGATGTGTGCGCGCAGCGCGGCGGATCCGGCTCCGGCGGCGGGCTCGGCGTCGTCCGTGCTGTGGGCGCCGAGCGCGGCACGCAGGTCCGGGAGGTCTTGCAGGGCTTGCCGGATGCGCGGGGGGAGGCCCGTGGCGAGCAACCGTTCCCAGTCGACTCGCGCGATGGTGACGCAGGTGCGGTGCCGCCCCACCACGTCGCCCAGCAGGGACAGGGCCTCGTCGGTGGGGAGGGGCACAAGGCTCTGCCGCCAGGACGGCGCTGGCGTACGGAGGCCGTCGGTGTCCGGGGCTTGGGGCGAGGCGGTGCCGTGCGTGGTCGTCCATGGGCCCCAGGTGACGGAAGTGGCCACCAGCCCCAGCGCGCGCCGGTGCTCAGCCACCGCGTCGGCGAGGGCCTGCCCGGCCGCGGCGCCGCCCAGGCCGGGGCCAGCGAGGGTGGCCGAGGCCGGCGAGAAGAGTACGAAGGCGGAGAGGTCTGCGCTCCGGGTGAGGTCGTGCAGGTTCCACACCGTCGCCGTGTGGGCGTCGATCACCGGCCCGCACTCTCCCGCCGCCGAGGGTGCGAGGCCGGGGTGAGCGTCGTGCGCCTCGTCCAGCCCCGCGGCGTGGACGACGGCGGTCAGCGGGTGCTCGGCCGGCACCGAGGCGAGCACCTCGGCGAGGGCCTGCCGGTCGGTCTCGTCGCACGACGCCACCGTGACGCCGACCCCGAGGGCGACGAGGTCGTCCACCAGTTCCGTGACTCCGGGGGCGGAGGCGACGTCCCGGCCCGTCAACAGCAGATGCCCGGCTCCCCGGGCGGCGAGCCACCGTGCGACGGTCCGTCCCACCGTGCCGGTGCCGCCGGTGACGAGAACGGTGCCCCGGGGCTGCCATCCCCGCGCGGTGCCGGCCTCGCCGTCGTGGGGGAGGGCACGGTTCACCGGAGCCAGACGGCGGACATAGGTGCCGGTGCGCCGCACCGCGAACTGGTCGTCCGTGCCGTGCGGGGCCATGACCGCGGCGGCCAGGCGCCCCCAGTCCCGCGGTCCCGGAGCGGCGGGCAGGTCCACCACGCCGCCCCAGTACCGTGACCGCTCCCAGGCGAGGACTCGTGCCAGGCCCCACAGGACGGCCTGCGTGGGGCGGTCCACCGCGTCCTCCGGCTGCGCGGCGACGGCCCCGGCGGTGACGCACCAGACGGGGACCGCTGTGCCGGCCAGCTCGACGGCCTCGACGACCGCCAGCGCGGCGGCGGCGACGGGCGGGCCGGTCTCCTGCGACAATGCGGGCAGGAGGGACAGCACGCCGCCCAGGGGCCGGCTGTCCGTCTCCACCGCCTCCGACTCGGTCGCCGCGTCGACTGCCCGGGATGCCTCGTCGGCCTTCTCGGCCGCCGTTGGGCCTGCGAGTCGCCGGACGTGCAGGGCGAGTGACTCCGCGTCGGGGTGACGGCCGTCGACGCCGACGACGACGCCACGCGCACCGTGGGCGTGCAGAGCCTCCAGCATCCCGGAGGCGGCCTCGCTCTCCTCAAGCCCTTGGGGAACGCACACGAGCCAGGTCGCCCTGCTTGACGTCCCGGTGGGCGCGCCGCTCGTACGGGTGCCGCCCCGTGGCTTCCACACCACCTGGTACTGCCAGGGTTCGGCGGCCGGCTCATCGGCTGTGGAGGGCAGCAGCCAGTACCGTTCACGCTGGAAGGCGTAGGTCGGCAGATCGACCCGGCGGGCCCGGGAGCCGGTGTAGAACGCCGACCAGTCGGCGTCCGCACCGCGCACGAAGATCTGGCCCAGCGCGGTGACCGCCGACCCGGGCTCGGGTCGGCCCCGGCGCAGTAAGGCGACGGCCGCGGACGTGTCAGGTTCGCTCAGGCAGTCGGGGATCAGGGCCGTCAGGACGCCGTCGGGGCCGACTTCGAGAAACGTCCGTACGCCTTCGCTCTCCATGGCCCGGACGGTGTCGGCGAAGCGCACGGGGCGCCGTACGTGTTCGACCCAGTAGTCCGGCGAGGCGATCTCCTTGGTCACGGGTTCGCCGGTCACCGCGGACACCATCGGCATGCTGGGTGTGGCGAACGACAGGCCGCTGAGGGCAGAGCGGTAGGCGTCGAGCATGGGGGCCATCAGGGGTGAGTGGAAGGCGTGGCTGACCGGGAGGCGTTTCGTCTTGTGTCCTTGTTGCTGGAGCCGGGTGCCGATCTCCT
>NZ_BAABIG010000098.1:0-7175 GCF_039542605.1 Streptomyces ziwulingensis | reverse complement strand
CCTCCTCGGCCGTGCCGCTCGTGGTGGCCGGCGCCGCGGCCGCGGCCGCCGCGGTGTCACCGGCCGGGGCGTCGGGGCGCTGCCGCCCCGTCCCCTCGCCCTCGGCCCGGGCCCCTCCGGCGGACGACGGCGTGGCCGGCGCCAGCATCGCGCCGGGGTCCCCGCCCACGGACCCCAGCGCCACCGCCCGGCGGACGGACGACCCGTCGGGGGCGGACGGCTTCTGACGACTTGTCATCATTCTCCTCGGGCTCAGTACGAGATCTGGGTCGTACGGGATCACGTGTGGGTCGTACGGGATCGGGTGTGGGTCATGGGGGATCGGGTCGGCGTGGTGCCGGATCGGGTCGGCGTGGTGCGGGCTCTCACGGCTGATCGCGCCGTCCCACCGGCCCGGTGCAGCGCTCCGGCCAGCTCTCGCCCGCACCGGCCGGGAACCCCTTGTCCAGTGCCTCTCCGAGCTGCTTGAGCGCCTTGAGATCCAGGCCGGTCAGCTCCTGCGCCCCGTCCATGTAGGCGGTCGCGTTGGCGGGAAGCTCACGCAGGAGCACCACGGGAGGACCGGACGGCATGGTCCGGGCCCCCAGCACCCGGAACCCGGTGCCCGGTACGAAGACGATCTCCTCGTACGGTGATCCGGCGGGCCGCTCGACCAGTTGCCGCACCTTGCGTCCGGTCACGGACCAGATCGCATAGCGCACGGAGGTGCCGGCCGGCGGCGCCGGCGTCCCGGCCAGGGCGCTGACGGGCCCCGGCTCCTGTATCAGGGTCCCCACCCCGGGTTCGGGAGCGTCGGCTTCGCCGCCGCGCAGCGCCATACCCCGGTAGGAGGGCAGCCGCCGCAGCGCGGAGGCCAGACACCCGGCGTAGGGCAGCAGCCGCCCCTCGCCCGAGCGCATGTCCCTGATCAGCTCGCGGTGGTGCAACGGTCCTTCCTCGGTGGTGAGGTAGGCGTGCGCGGCGATGAGGTCGGTCCTGGCCGCCTCCAGTTCCCGGCCGCGCAGCGCGGGCATCCGGGTGAGCACCCGGGAGACGGCGGCTCCATGCCGTTCCCAGTCGGCCGCGGCGAAGTCACGGAACGCCGCACGTTCGGCGGCACCGCTGACGTGGCCCGGGACGAAGGGGAGTGGCTGCGCCGTCGCCGGGGGGCGGGGCGGGGGCGCGACGGGCGCCGGGGGGTGCGGTTCCGGGGCGGGCCGCGGGGTGACGGGGGCGGGGGGCACGGGAGCGGGCGTGGGGTCGGGAGCTGGGATCGGCTCGGGGGTGGGGATGGGTGTGGGGGTGGGCTGGGGGGCAGGCGTGGAGGCGGGCTGGCGGGCAGGCGTGGAGGCGGGCTTGGGCTTGGGTATCGGGCCGGGCTCGGGAGCCGGGGCGGGGCGGTCGGGGGCGGCCTCAGGGGCGGGCTCGCGGCCTGTGGCCGTGCCGGCTGTGCCCGCCGTGCCTGCCGTGCCCGCCGTGTCGGCCGTGGCTTCGGTGCTGCCGGGTGCGGTTCCCGTCGACGTACCCGTGAGCGCGACCTGTACGGGCCGTTCGGCAGGCGGTGCCCCCCGTGCCGGTGCCTGCCGCGGCGGCGGTGTACCGGGCGTCCGGCCGGGGGCCACCGCGCCGGCGGTCGCCGGTACGGGCGGGCGGGGGCCGGGGGGCGCGGTCCTGCGGGCGGTGACGTAACGGATGGCCGCGACACCGTGTTCGGCGGCCAGCCGGCGCAGTTCGCCCTCGCCCGCCGTGAGCCGGCCGCGTACCAGCAGCGTCGCCCTCGTCCTGGCCTCGGTGCCGAGTCCGGCCAGGAGCCGGGCGAGGGCGGGCACCAGCGAGTCGTCCAACGGCTGTCCCGGCGCGCCCAGTTCGATGACGCAGGCGTCCGGGTCGACGGCCGTGCCCGCCAGCGGAGGCCGGGGGCTGTCCCGTTCCCACAGGGCCAGTCCGGACCGGGTCACCGTGGCCTGCCAGCGGTCCGTCAGCCGTACGGCACCCGGTGCGCTGCCGGCCAGGATTCCGGTGGGCGGGTGGCTCTGCAGCAGCCGTGGGGCGAGGACCCTGCCCTCCGCGTCGGCGGGCCGGCAGGCCACGGAGGACACGAACGGCCGCCAGCTCGGTCTGCCGTCGGTACCCACCAGGGTCGGCCGGGGGGCCGCTCCGGGCGGGGCGTAGTCGTCCAGCAGCGGCAGGCCCGTGAGGACCTCCACCTCGCTGCCCAGCAGGTCCGAGACCGACTGGCCGAGCCACAGCAGGTCGCGGCGGCCCCCCGGGGCGAGCCGGACCCGGGACCGCTGCGCCACGGGCAGCGCGGCGAGTACCGCGGCCACCTCGTCGGCGCCGACGTCCTCCGCCTGCGGGGCGCCGACCAGCACGGTGGGGCGTTCGAAGTCGACCGGCACCGCGAAGCACAGGTCGCCCGGGCCCGGCCCGGGGGCCTCGGCCGGACGCATCAGCACACCCGCCGGTATCCGGTCCACCACACAGCCGCCCGCCGTACGCGCGGGCACCCGGCCCAGCGCCTCCTGCCAGACGGGTTCCGGAGCACGCGGGCCCAGTCTCCGGGGCGGCCTGCCGGGCTCGAAGCGCCACCATCCGCGGGGCTGTCCGGAGTCACCGTGGACGAACAGCGCACCCCCGGGGGTGATCAGTACGGCTCCGTCCGGAGCGATGACCTCCAGCTCCCAGGCGTCGGCGATCCGGCGGGCCACGCAGGGCCGTCCCGGCTGCTGCTCGTCACCGGCGCCGGACAGCACGAGCCGTACCCGGCGGGTGCCCCGGGCGCGCAGGGAGTCCAGCAGCGCGCCCAGCCGGGCCCAGAGGTCCGCGTCCGGTCTGCCGCCGGTGTCGGAGGTGCCGACCAGCACGGTGACGACGTCCTCGTCCGCGCCGAAGGCGTGGGCCACTTCCTCAAGGGTGGCGAGCGGAAAGGAGTCGTCCGCCACGGAGCGCACCAGCAGCACACCGTCGATCTCCTCGACGGGCAGCGCGCCGCCGGCCCGCTGGGCGCCGGTACGGCCCGGACCGGCGGCCGGCCCGCGCGTACCGCGCCCCTCGCCGACCCTGTTACGCCGGCCCGGGAAGCCGTTCGGCCAGCGGCTCACGAGTCGGTCCTCCGTGCCGCGTCGCGCAGCGCCTCGCGTACGGCGTCAAGTTCCAGTGTCATGCTGACCGGCCCGGAAGGGTTGAGATAGAGCGCGTGGCCGGCGGGGACCAGCTCCACGAGGGCGTCCACGGCGACGAGTTCGGAGGCGAGCCGCCCGGCGGTGTGCAGGAAGACCGGCGAGGTGAACAGCGGGACGGCCGGGGTCCCGTCCGGGGTCACGGCGGCCAGCGGGCCGCCCTCGGGGCTGGTCAGGACGGCCACCTCACGACCGAGGAGCGCCCGGGTCACCGCCTCGCCCGGGCCGTAGCCGGTCACGGCGAGCTGAACGGCCCGGTCCACCTCGTCCTCGGGTTCGGGCCAGCCGAGCGCGTCCGGGGAGGGCCGGTACTCCGGGTTGTCCTGCCACTCCTCGATCTCGCCGTCCAGGCCCGACCGCCATCGTCCGACCATGACCCACTCGGGAGGCTCGCCCTCCCCGGACCACATCGGGTCCACCACGCCCAGCCAGTGGTCCGGCGCGAGCCTGCCCGCCTCCCGGATCTCGTCCGGAACGGGCAGGGGCTCCCCCTGCGCACCGGTCGCACCGGTCCTCTCGGTGCCCTGCTGGGTCATCGCTGTCCTCACTCGGTGGTTCGTGGCGGTGCTACGGAGACGGCCGGGACGGGGGACGCGGGCGTGACGCACGGCGTCTCATGTGACCGTTTCCGCCGCGTACGCGGTCCGCGCCCGGCGCGTGTCGTCCGGGCCGTCGGAGCAGAGGATGGCGCGCGCGGTCGTCGCGTCCGTCACGGCTGCGGTGAGCAGACCGGACTTCAGGACGGCGAGCAGTGCCCCCGCGCCGCGCGCACCGCCCGAGAGACCGATCACCTCGGGAACGGCGCGGAGCTGGGCGGCGCTCATGGAGATGACGCGGGCGTTGAGTTCGGTGGGGATCACCTGGCCGGCCGTGTCGAAGAGGTGACCCGCCACCTCCGCGCAGGCGCCGAACTCCCGGTACGTGTCGCGCTCCCGCTCCGTCGACGCGTCGTACACCGTCGCGGGTGTGGCGTCCCACGCCTCGATGCCGACGACGGCCTTGGTCACCCGGTCGAACTGGTGCAGTGTCTCGGCGGTGGCCGGCTGGCTCCTGAGCAGGGCGGCGGTCGGCGCGTCCGGCAGGATGAACGGGACGTGCAGGGGGAAGGCCCGGCCCCCGCCCGCCTCGGCGGTACGGCGGACGGCGGCGACCGCGGCGTCCTGGGCGAGGTCGGGCCCGTGCACGCCCGTCAACTGGACCACCTGGCAGGAGGGCAGCCGGCCCACCGCCTCGCTGAGCGCCCGCACCGGACGGCTGCCGTCGAGTCCGAGGACCTCGCCCTCCGCCGTGATCTCCGAGACGAGCTGCGCGGCCGCCGTGCCGAGCCAGCGGCCGGCCTGGCGCTGGTCCGCCGGGGCCACCGGACCGCCCTCGCTCCGGGACAGGTCGACCACGACGCAGTGGCTGAGCCCGAAGCGGTCGGCCAGCGCGCGCGAGAGCGGGGCGTCGATCTCCGCCGGAACGGTGATGTCGATGCGCACGATGTCGTGGGCCACGGCGGCGTCGAGGAGACGGGCCACCTTGAAGCGGCTGATGTCGAATTCCCTGGCGATGTCGACCTTCGACTGGTTCTGGAGGTAGAAGCGTCTGGCGACGGAAGCGGCGAGGAGTCTGTCGATCGGCGGGGGAGGAACCTCCGCCTCGTGGTGTCCGCCCATGGCGTCGTCCCGTTGCGACCGCATCAGCCGGTCCACCTCGGACTACGGGGCGTGTAGTCGGCTGGCAACCCGCCGGTCCTTTCCTCCATCTGCGTGCCTGGCCCATGGCGTCGGTAACCGGAGGGCCAGGCCCACACTCCTGTGTCCGGTGTGACTCGGGAATCGTGGAACACCACGAGAGACACCACGAATTCAGGGGGGCACAGCGAGGGAACGGCGGTGAAGAGGAGGCGGCGGCGGGCCTCTTGCGGTCGCATGACCGACCGCTGGGGGTACGACGACAGTCCGACGACATCAGGACTGTGTTCACTGTTCCAGAAATGTTCTTCTTGGCGCAAGACCGCAGCACCCTGCACCCTGCACATGGCGCCCGGCGTCCGGGATCGGCATGGAGCGCGTCGAGCGCGTCGAGCGCGTCGAGCACCGCGTCGGCGTTCGGCGGAGGCCGCTGAAAATCTCCCAAGCCGAGCGAGGCCTGGATGTTTGTTCGGGCGCGGACGGTGCAGACGGTTGCTGACACAGTCTTTATGCAACGAGACGGAGACGCACCATGGGCATCATCGCGTGGATCATCATCGGCCTGCTGGCCGGCGCTATCGCCAAGGCCCTGATGCCGGGCAAGGACCCCGGCGGCATCATCGTGACCATGCTCATCGGCATCGTCGGCGGTCTGCTCGGCGGCTGGCTCGGCAAGGTCATCTTCGGCGTCGACTCGATCGACGGGTTCTTCGACCTGTCGACCTGGATCGCCGCGATCGTCGGCTCCCTCATCCTGCTCTTCATCTACCGTCTCGTCGTCGGCCGACGCAGCTCGCACCGTCACGCCTGATGCGCTGACGGCGCGGGCCTCTCCCACCTGGACGGCTCCCTCCCCTGCTCGCAGGGGTCGGGAGCCGTCAGCGTGTGCGGACCGGCTCGGGGCGCCGCCGTCGTACCTGCCGAGCTGCCGCCGCCGCACCCCCGGCGGCAGCTCGGTCAGCCGAGGGAGTCAGGCACCACCGGGGCGGAGCGGCCGCCCCAGGTGGAGGCGTCCTGCCGCAGCAGTTCCACGGCGCCGTTCTCCTCGGTGTCCTCTTCGTCCGGGTCGTCTCCGGACGCCTCCGGATCGGGCCCGGCCGGTTGCGGCTCGTCGCCCAGGTCGCCGCCGTCACCGGAGCGGACCTCGCCCGTTCCGGCGAACGCGATGCCCGCGGCGGGCGCGACGGCCCGCTGGGCGGGCCGCCAGGTGGCCAGCTCCGGACCCTCGTCGGACGCCGAGGCGCCCCGGGCCGGGGCGACGGCGCGTTCGGCCTGCCGGGCCGCGTCCGTCTCGTCCGCGTTCCAGATCGCCGGGTCGGCGACGGTGTAGCGGGAGGTGGCTGCCTCCCCACCCGCGCCGGCGGTGGCTCCGCGGCCGGCCAGCGACAGCAGCAACGGGGTGAAACCGGCCGCGGCCAGGTCCCATGCCGAGACGTCGTCGGTGTCCTCTTGCTGTACGACGACCGGGACACGGTCGTCGGGGAGCGGGGCGGGGACCATGTGTACGTCACCACTCCCCGAGGGCGCCGCCTCCGCTTGCGCGGCTCCGGTCCCGGTTCCCGCTCCGGTTCCGGCCGTGGCCTGGGTTCCCCGGCTCTGCGTGCCGCGCCCCGTGCCCGGCGCCGTAGCGGTGCCGGGGGTCAGGCCCGGCAGCACGGGGGCGGCGACGGTCGCGTCGGGTGCGGGAAGACCGGCGGCGCCGGTCTCGCCCGCCCGCTCACCGGGATGCGTGGCGGCATTCGTCGCCGCCGACCCTTGCAGCGCGGCACCGCCGGCCGCCGCACCCGGAGCGAGTTCCTCCAGGGGGTCCTCCGAGGGGTGCGGGGCCCAGGCGGCGGAGGTGCCGCCCAGCAGGCCCGAGCTGTCGGGCCGGTGACCGTCCTCGCCTCTTCCGCTTCCGGCGCCCGCGCCAGCCGTGTTCATGCCGGGCATCATCGGCATCCACGCCGCACCGGCCCCGGCGGCCGCACCCGCCGCCGCACCCGCCGCCATGGCTTCCGGCCCGGTCAGGCCCACGCCGCCGGGCGCGGCACCCGCTGTCGGCAGACCTTCCCCGGCACCGCCCGGAGCCCCCTCCTCCGTCCACGGCACCAAGCCCTCACCACCGAGCAGACCAGCCGCGTCCGGACGCTCCGCACCCGAACCGGCACCGGCCCCCGCACCGCTCGCGCCCGGCATCATGGGCATCATCGGCATACCCGAGACACCCGCACCCGCACCCTCACCGGCGGTCGAGAGACCGGGCGACGACACCGAACCCGGGCCAGTCAGGCCCACGCCGCCGGGCGCGGCACCCGCCGTCGGCAGACTCTCCCCGACACCGCCCGGAGCCCCCTCCTCC
>NZ_BAABIG010000097.1:0-31017 GCF_039542605.1 Streptomyces ziwulingensis | reverse complement strand
GTCCAGCCGCCGCCCTCGCCGCGGACCGCCCCGGCCGCCCGGGCCGCCCCGCCGACCCCGCCCGCGGCTCCCCAGGCGCCCGCGCCCGGCGCCGGGAAGGTCAACCTCGACAAGGGCCGGGTCAGCCTCCAGAAGAACCAGACCGTCTCCCTCGTCAAGGGCGGCCGCCCGGTGCTCTCCCAGGTCAAGATGGGGCTGGGCTGGGAGCCGGCGTACCGCGGCAAGGACATCGACCTGGACGCCTCCGTCATCGCCTACGGCCCGCAGCGCAACCACATCGACAGTTGCTACTTCGGCAAGCTCTCCATCGTGGGCGGCGCGATCAAGCACTCCGGCGACAACCTCACCGGCGAGGGCGGTGGCGACGACGAGGTGATCGTCGTCGACCTCGGCCGTATCCCGCAGGAGGTCAGCGGCCTGGTCTTCACGGTCAACTCCTTCTCGGGCCAGAAGTTCACCGAGGTCGCCAAGGCGTACTGCCGCCTCCTGGACGCCGCCACCGGCGAGGAACTCGTCCGCTTCGACCTCACCAGCGCCGAGCCCCAGACCGGCGTGATGATGGCCAAGCTGGTCCGCCAGTTCTCCGGCGAGTGGGACATGACCGCGATGGGCGACTTCGTCAAGTCCCGCACGGTCCGCGGCATGGTGAAGCCGGCCGCGAAGGCGCTGTGAGCGCGGGCGGCCCCCGCCGCGGGGCGCGGGCCGCCCGTCCCCGGGTCAGCGGCGCTTGTGCCGCTTCCACGGCCCCGTGATCGCCAGCATGATGCCGGGGGTCTGGATGTTGGCGTAGAGGGTGCGGCCGTCGGGCGAGAAGGTGACGCCGGTGAACTCGCTGTACTCGGGCTCCTCCTCGGTGCCGTTGTTCAGTTCGTTGCGGGCGATGGGGTAGGTGCGTCCGCTCTCGGTGGCGCCGAACAGGTGCTGGACGCCCTCGCCGTCCTCGGCGATGACCAGGCCGCCGTAGGGGGAGACGGTGATGTTGTCGGGGCCGTCGAAGGCGCCGGTCCCCGCCGCGTCCGAGGGGTCGGGGTTGACGCCGAGGACGACCTTCAGGGTGAGGGTGCGGCGCGACGGGTCGTAGAACCAGACCTGGCCGTCGTGCGGGGCGCCGGGGCTCTCGGTGCGGGCGAAGGAGGAGACGAGGTACGCCCCGCCGTCGGCCCACCACACGCCCTCCAGCTTGCGGGCGCGGGTGACCTGGCCGTCGGTGAACTGCTTGCGCACCGAGGTGGTGCGCGCGTCGCGGTCGGGGACCTCGGTCCAGTCGACGCCGTAGACCGTGCCGATCCTCGTGGCGCGGGAGAGGTCGTCGACGAACCGGCCGCCCGAGTCGAAGCACTTGAAGGCGTCGAGCCGGCCCGCGTCGGCGGCGAGGGTGCGCAGCTTCCCGCGGCCGTGCCGGAAGCCGTGCGGCGGGGTCCAGCGGTAGAGCAGGCCGTTGGGGTTGGAGGCGTCCTCGGTGAGGAAGGCGTGGCCGCGCCGGGGGTCGATGACGACGGCCTCGTGGGCGTAGCGGCCGAGCGCCTTGACCGGCTCGGGGTCCCGGTTGGCGCGGCGGTCGGCGGGGTCGACCTCGAAGACGTAGCCGTGGTCCTTGGTCATGCCGTTGGAACCGGCCCGGTCCTCGGTCTCCTCGCAGGTCAGCCAGGTGTTCCAGGGGGTGGAGCCGCCGGCGCAGTTGGTGGCGGTGCCGGCGATGCCGACCCATTCGGCGACCTGGCCGCCGGGGCGGACCTCGACGACCGTGCAGCCGCCGGCCGCCGCCGGGTCGTAGACGAGGCCCTCGGTGAGCGGGACCGGGTGCGGCCAGCGGGTGCGGGGGCCGGCGAGTTCGTGGTTGTTGACCAGGAGGGTGGTGCCGCGCGGGCCGTCGAAGGTGGCGGTGCCGTCGTGGTGGGAGGGGGTGTACTCGCCCGACTCCAGCTTGGTGCGGCCGCTGTACGTGAGGACGCGGTACCTGAAGCCCGCGGGGAGGGCGAGGAGGCCCTCGGGGTCGGGGAGCAGCGGTCCGTAGCCGGCTCCGCCGTGCTCGTGGCCGCGTCCGGCCGTGTGCCCCTCGTCCTGGCCGACGCTCTCGGTGTCCGTGGCGGCCAGGGCGTTCGGGGCGGTGGCGAGGGCGCCGACGCTGCCCGTCAGCGCGACCCCCGCCCCGGTGAGCGCGGAGCGCTTGGCGAAGTCCCTGCGGCTGAGCGACATGGTGTCTCCTGTGACGGATGGGAGTGCCGGACGGCGGGGGCGGCGGAGCGGGGTGCGGCGCCACGGTCCCGCCCGCCGCTTAACGCCGGTTGAACACCGGGCGACCCCCCGGGACCCGCTTGCGTGAATCCGTCCGCGCCGGACGTCCCGCCCGGTCTCCCCGCTCAGCCCCCCTGCTGGGACCGTGCCTTGAAGGCCGCCTTGCGGGCCTCCTTGGCGATCTTCTTGTCGGGGTGCAGCCGTCCCATCGCCTCCAGGACGTCCGCAGTGGCCGGGTGGTCGACCCGCCAGGCCGTGTCGAAGAACCCGCTGTGCTGCCGGGCCAGCCCCTGCACCAGGGCGCGCAGTTCCTCGGAGTTGCCCTCGGCGGCGAGTTGGGCGGCGACCGTGTCGATGGTCAGCCAGAAGATCATCTCCTCCGGCGGGGCGGGCACGTCCCGCGCGCCGTGCTCGGCCAGCCACACCCGGGCCAGCCCGCCCAGTTCGGCGTCGTCGAGGACCTCCCGCAGGGCGGGCTCGGCCTCGCTGCCGACCAGGGCCAGCGCCTGCTGGCAGTGGAGCCGGCGCAGCGGCGCCCCGGCGTCCGCGCCGCGCGCCGCCGCCAGCAGTTCCCGGGCGGCGCCGAGGGGCTCGCGGCGCGTCAGCCACCGCTCGGTCTCGGCGTGGGCGGCGGCCGGGCCGAACGTGGCCGTCCCGTCGAGCAGCGCGTCGGCGCCCTTGTCGGCCAGGTCGCCGACGGCCGGTGCGGAGAACCCCGCCTCCAGCAGGCGGGCCCGCAGCCCGTACAGGCCGAGCGGGGTCAGCCGGACCATGCCGTAGCGGGAGACGTCGGTCTCGTCGACGGGCTCGGCCGGCTCGGCGGGCTCCTCGTCGGCGTCGCCCATGAGGGCCTCGTCGACGGGCTGGTACGCGACCAGTCCGACCGGTTCCAGCAGCCGGAACTGGTCGTCCAGCCGCATCATCGCGTCGGAGACCTGCTCCAGTACGTCGTTGCTGGGCTCGTCCATGTCGCCGGGCACCAGCACGGACGCGGCCAGCGCGGGCAGCGGCACCGGGGCGTCGTCGGCGGTGTCCTCGCCGACGGTGAGCAGGTAGAGGTTGCCGAGCACCCCGTCGAGGAACTCCGCCTCGGCCTCGGGGTCCCAGTCCAGGGCGGACAGGTCCAGCTCGCCGTCGCCGTCGGCCATCGCGTCGACCAGCGCGCCGAGGTCGGGCACGCTCGCGTCGGCGAGCACCGTCTCCAGCGCGGCGAGCCACACGCCGAGCACGTCCTCGGGGGAGCCGCCGGTGAGCAGGGCGAGGTCCGCGCCCGCCGCGACGGTGCCCGCCTCCTCGTCGACGACCTCGACGAGCCCGGTGTCCACGGCGATCCGCCACGCCTCGCCGGTGTCCGCGGCGGCGTCGTCGCCGCTCAGCCCGAGCACCTCGGCGGCCACCCCGACCTGCTCCTCGACGAGTCCTCCCCCGGCGTCGACGCGGGTGTCCGGCCCGGCCCAGCGGGCGAGCCGGGCGGCCCGGGACAGCAGTGGGGTGGACAGCGCCGCTCGGGCCAGCTCCGCGTCGGGGCGCAGCCGGGCGGGCGGCAGGGTGGAGCTGTCTGACATCGGCTGTTTCTCCTCGCGCGCCTCGACGGCCGTGCGGCCACCTGGACGCCGTACGGCTCAGCCGCTCAGCCTAGACGGGTTTCCACCCATGCCGCCCGGTTCATCTCCTCGTCGGTCGCCGTACATGGCTGAAACCTTGACAACCGGCGTGGCCGCGCAGCAGATTGACGCGCGTAGAAGTAGGGGGACAAGTGTTCGCTCAAGGCCCTCTGTTCCCCTCCCGTCCCAGGTTCCACGCTGGTCCTGGGTTCCACGCCGGTCCCAGGCCCCGTCTTCGTCCCGGCACCTCGTCCCGGCGCCTCGTCACGTCCCCGGAGGGATCCCTTGCCGAGCAAGTCGTCCGCGCGTCTCGCCGCGCTCACCGTCGCCGCCGTGTGCTCCGCGGCCACCCTCGTCGTCACCGGCTCGCCCGCGCACGCGGACTCCGTGCGCGTCCACGACATCCAGGGCACCACCCGGCTCTCCCCCTACGCCGGTCAGCAGGTCACGGACGTGCCCGGGACGGTCACCGGTGTCCGCGGCTACGGCTCGTCCCGGGGCTTCTGGCTCCAGGACCCGTCCCCGGACGCCGACCCGGCCACCAGCGAGGGCGTCTTCGTCTTCACCGGTTCCGCCCCGAAGGTCGCCGTCGGCGACGCGGTCACCGTCTCCGGCACGGTCACGGAGTACGTCCCCGGCGGCGCCTCCTCCGGCAACCAGACACTGACCGAGATCACCCGCCCGACGGTCACCGTCGTCTCCGGCGGCAACCCGGTCCCGGCCGCGAAGCGGATCACCGCCCGCTCGGTGCCGCGCGCCTACACCCCCGCCGGGGACGCCGCCGAAGACGGCTCGGTCGACGCGCTGCCGCTGCGCCCGGCCAGGTACGCCCTGGACTACTACGAGTCCCTGGAGGGCATGAACGTCCAGGTCTCCGACACCCGCGTGGTGGGCGCCACCGACCCGTACACCGAGCTGTGGGTCACGGTGAAGCCGGCCGAGAACCCGAACCGCAGGGGCGGTACGGTCTACGGCTCGTACGGCTCCCAGAACACCGGCCGGCTCCAGATACAGTCCCTCGGCGCGGTCGCCGACTTCCCCGACGCGGAGGTCGGCGACACCCTCGCCGGGACCACCGCGGGCCCGCTGGACTACAACCAGTTCGGCGGCTACACGCTGGTGGCGGGCGCCCTCGGCACGCTGCGCGAGGGCGGCACCGAGCGGGAGACCACCCGCGCCCAGCAGCGGGACGAGCTGGCGGTGGCGACGTACAACGTCGAGAACCTCGACCCGTCCGACGCCACCTTCGCCGCGCACGCCGCCGCGATCACCGACCACCTGCGCTCGCCCGACATCGTCTCCCTGGAGGAGATCCAGGACGACAACGGCGCCACCGACGACGGCACCGTCTCCGCCGGCGCGACGGTGGCGAAGCTCATCGACGCGATCGTGGCGGCCGGCGGCCCGCGCTACGACTGGCGTTCCGTCGACCCGGTCGACAAGGCCGACGGCGGCGAGCCGGGCGGCAACATCCGCCAGGTGTTCCTCTTCAACCCCGAGCGGGTCTCCTTCACCGACCGTGCGGGCGGCGACGCGACCACGGCCACGGCGGTGACGAAGGTGCGCGGCAAGGCCGCCCTGACCCTCTCCCCCGGCCGCGTCGACCCGGCGGACCCCGCCTGGGAGAACAGCCGCAAGCCGCTGGCCGGCGAGTTCGTCTTCCGCGGGCGGACGGTCATCGTGATCGCCAACCACTTCGCCTCCAAGGGCGGCGACCAGGGGCTGACCTCCCGTCACCAGCCCCCGGCGCGGATCTCGGAGACCCAGCGCCACCTCCAGGCGAGGGCCGTCAACACCTTCGTGAAGGACATCCTCGACACCCAGAGGAACGCGGACGTCGTCACCCTCGGCGACATCAACGACTTCGAGTTCTCCACCACCACCAGGCTCCTGGAGGACGACGGGGCGCTGTGGTCGGCGGTCAAGTCGCTGCCGAGGAGTGAGCGTTACTCGTACGTCTACCAGGGCAACAGCCAGGCCCTCGACCAGATCCTGGTCAGCCCCTCGATCCGGCGCGGCGGCGACTTCGCCTACGACAGCGTGCACCTCAACGCCGAGTTCCACGACCAGATCAGCGACCACGACCCGCAGGTGCTGCGGTTCCGTCCGTAACCGGCGTCGGGCGGGGGGCGGGGGCGGGTTCAGTCGGCCACGAGGCCGAGGGCATGGTCGTAGCGGTTGACCGCACTGCTCCTCAGGCCGGGCCACTTCCGCACCCGCTCCCACTCGGGCGTCGGCGAGCCGACGCCGTCACCCGGCCCGGCGAGGGCGTCGATGTGGGCCCGGGCGCTCTCCCACTCGGCGTAGTTGAGGACCCTGGTGCCGTCGGTGCTGAGGTGGAAGTGGGCGGAGAGCCCTCCGGGGCGGGGCCGCGGGTCGGTGGCCAGGGCCTCGAAGACGGCGTCGACCCAGGCTCGCTGCCGCGCGGGGTCGGGGCCCTCGAACTCGACGTCCACGATCACGACGCACCCGGGGACGGGCCCGGCTCCGTCCCCGTCCCGCCGGGTGCCACCCCGGTAGTACCGGTACCGCCCGAGGCCCATCCGCTCGATGTCCGGCACGGCGGTGTCGATCTCGTCGACGCGTTCCTGCCGTTGGGTCTTGACGAACGCCTCGTACGCCTGCTCGCTCGCCCACCGCGAGTGGTGCAGGAGGGTCTCGCCGTCGTGTCCGGTGTAGACGTGGTAGCCGCGCAGGTCACCGGCGGGCCAGGGGCGGCGCTCCCAGGTGCGGGCGATCGCCGCCACGGCCTGCCGCTGCCGTTCGGGGGTGCCCACCCGCCAGGTGCTGAAGAAGAGCGCCCTGGCGTCGGGGCGGGCGAGATCGGGGTGCGCGTCGCTGCGGCGGGTCATGCCGGGCCTCCCAGAGGGCGTGTGCGTCGGGTACGCGCACCACTGTCCGACCTCGACCACACTTGAGGTCAAGGAAGCGCCCCGCGGTCCGTCGCGCCGTCGCCGTCCCCGTCGCCGCTGCCGTCACCGATGGGCGCGGCGGTGCCGCAGCACGCCCGACACGACGGCCGCGCCCGCCACCGCCCCCGCCACCGCGGCGGCGGCCAGCACCGGCCGCGGGGCCTCGCGCCTCGCCCGGACCGCGTCGAGCACCGGGTCGGGCGTCCGGTGCTCCACCGCGTGCCCGGCGCGGACCGCCCTGTCCTGGGTGCCGCGGCCGGCCGGGCCGACCGCGTCCTGGACGGCGGGTCCCGCCTGCGCGGCGGTGCCGCGCAGTTGCACGGTCATCGCACCGGCCCGGTCCCCGAGGTCGGCGGCGCGGGCCTTGGCACGGCCCCTCACCTCCGCCTCGTCCGCTCGCTCCTCGACGGTGTGGCCGAGCCTGCCGCGGGTCCGCTCGATCTGTCGTCGCAGTTCGTCGGGGCCGTCGGCTCCGGTCGCCGTGTCGCTGTCCCCGCTCCTCGGCTCGGTCATCGGTACGCCCTCTCCTCGAACTCTCGCTGCGGAGCCCCTCTTCGGCAGGTGTGCGGGTACCCCGGGCGGGGCGGCGCTACCCCGCCCGCAGCGGGCGGCCCGGGGCAGGCGTACGGCCGTCCGTACGGCCGTCCGGGCGGCCGTCCCTTCAGCAACGCTTACCGTTACCCCGTAGCGCAATTAACTGGAGCCGCAGCCGGGGACCGCCGACACTGCACCCATGACGACACCCCCCTGCGCGCCCTTCGGCCGCGCCCTGTGCGCCATGGTCACGCCCTTCACCGCCGAGGGGGCCCTGGACCTCGACGGCGCCGCGCGGCTCGCCGGCCGGCTGGTGGCGCGGGGCTGCGACGGCCTGGTGCTGTCGGGGACGACGGGCGAGTCGCCGACCACCACGGACGCCGAGAAGTCCGCGCTGATCACGGCGGTGAAGGAGGCGGTCGGCGACCGGGTCCCGGTGGTGGCCGGGGTGGGCACCGCCGACACCCGGCACACCCTGGAGCTGGCCCGCGCGGCCGAACGGGCCGGGGCGGACGGCCTCCTCGTGGTCACGCCGTACTACAGCAGGCCCCCGCAGGACGCCCTGGAAGCACACTTCCGCGAGATCGCGGACCGGACGGACCTGCCGGTGATGCTCTACGACATCCCGGGCCGCACCGGCACCCGTATCGCGCCGGACACCCTGGTCCGCCTCGCCGAGCACCCGCGGATCGTCGCCGTGAAGGACTGCGCCTACGACCTTCTCGGCACCCAACGCGTGCTCCGGCGCACGGAGCTGGCGTATTACGCCGGCTGTGACGAGTACGCCCTCGCCCTGTACGCGGTGGGCGGCGCGGGCTACGTCTCCACGGTGGCCAACGTGGTGCCGGACCGGATGCGCGCGGTCCTGGACGCCTTCGACGCGGGCGCCACCGCCGAGGCGGCCCGGCGGCAGCGGCAGGCGGGCGAGCTGATCGAGGCGATGATGGCGTCGGCGCTGCCCGGGACCGTCACCGCCAAGTCGCTGCTGAACGGCCTCGGCCTGCCCGCGGGCCCGGTCCGGGCGCCGCTGCGGCCCGCCGGCCGGGAGGCGGCCGACGGGCTGCGGGCGGTGTACGAGCGGCTGGTCGCGAGCTGACCGGCCGCGCGCGGACACGGACGGGCCGGGGCGGCGGCCCCGGCCCGCGTCGCTCCCCGGCCTACTGCCAGGTGTAGCCGTCGCCGAACAGCAGCGTGTGCTCCAGCACGTCCTCCATCGGGTCGTCGACCTGGCCGATGTTGACCAGCGCGACCCGGTGGCCGTTGTGCGAGTCCGCGTTCGTCTCGTCGGCGTGCGCGGCCCCCGCGGGAAGCCAGCAGATCACTGCCGCCGCACCCGCCCCGGTCAGCCGGCGCGCCACGGTCCTCGCCCGCTCGTTCGTCATACCAGGTCCTCGTTTCGTCGGTTCGGCCTCTGATCGGACGGAAACGTCCACCCGTTCATCTGCCGAACCCACCACGAGGTCACGCCTTCGGCGGTAGGAATCCGCCCGTCGCCGTGGTGACGACCTGCCGGGCGGTCAGTTGTGGCTGTGCAGGACGTCGTTCAGGCCGCCCCAGACCGCGTTGTTCGGGCGGGCCTCGACCGCTCCCGTGACGGAGTTGCGGCGGAAGAGGATGTTCGACGCGCCGGACAGCTCGCGGGCCTTGACGATCTGGCCGTCGGGCATCGTCACGCGGGTGCCGGCGGTGACGTAGAGGCCGGCCTCGACCACGCACTCGTCGCCGAGGGCGATCCCGACCCCCGCCTCGGCGCCGATCAGGCAGCGCTCGCCGATGGCGATGATCACGTTGCCGCCGCCGGACAGGGTGCCCATGGTGGAGGCGCCGCCGCCGATGTCCGAGCCGTCGCCGACGACGACGCCCGCGGAGATACGGCCCTCGACCATCGAGGTGCCCAGCGTGCCCGCGTTGAAGTTGACGAAGCCCTCGTGCATGACGGTGGTGCCGGCGGCGAGGTGCGCGCCCAGGCGGACGCGGTCGGCGTCGGCGATGCGGACGCCCTTGGGGGCCACGTAGTCGGTCATGCGGGGGAACTTGTCGACCGAGGTGACCTGGAGGTGCAGGCCCTCGGCGCGCGCGTTGAGGCGGACCTTCTCCAGGTCGTCGACGGCGACCGGGCCGAGCGAGGTCCAGGCGACGTTGGCGAGGTGGCCGAAGACGCCGTCCATGCTCTGGCCGTGCGGCGCGACCAGCCGGTGGGAGAGCAGGTGCAGGCGCAGGTAGACGTCGTGCGCGTCGATCGGCTTGTCGTCCAGGGAGGCGATGACCGTGCGGACCGCGACCACCTCGACGCCGCGGCGGGCGTCCGGGCCGACCGCCGCGGTGGCGCCGCCGCCGAGCAGTTCGGCCGCCTGTTCGGCGGAGAGCCGCTCGGTGCCGGACGGGCCGGGCTGGTCGGTGAGTTCGGGAGCGGGGAACCAGGTGTCGAGAACGGTGCCGTCGGCGGCGATCGTGGCGAGGCCGGCGGCCACGGCACCGGTGGTACGGGAAGCAGTCGTGTCGGTCATGGGGGCAACCTAACCGGCGGGGCGTGCCGGGTGCGAACCGGCCCGCGACGCGTCTCAGGTACCGGGCCGCGCGGCCCCCCGCCGCCCCCGGCTGACCGGCGCCGCGCCGGTCAGCCGGCCGGCGGGTCCGCCCGGCGGCGCCTCCAGGCCCCCCGGTACGCCGACGGCCCCCGGCGGTGTTCGCCGGGGGCCGTCGCGCGGCGGGGTGGAACTCAGACGTTGAAGCCGAGCGCGCGGAGCTGCTCGCGCCCGTCGTCCGTGATCTTGTCGGGGCCCCACGGCGGCATCCAGACCCAGTTGATGCGCAACTCGTTGACCAGGCCGTCCGTGGCGGACTTGGCCTGGTCCTCGATGACGTCGGTCAGCGGACAGGCCGCCGACGTCAGGGTCATGTCGATGGTCGCGATGTTCGCGTCGTCGACATGGATGCCGTAGATCAGGCCGAGGTTGACGACGTCGATGCCCAGCTCGGGGTCGACGACGTCGTACAGGGCCTCGCGGAGTTCTTCCTCCGAGGCCGGCTTCATCTCCACGGTCTCGCTCATACCGTCTTCCTTTCGGCGTCGGCGCCGCCCAGCGCCTGGGCCGTCGCGTCCTTCCAGGCCATCCAGCTCAGCAGGGCGCACTTGACCCGGGCCGGGTACTTCGACACCCCGGCGAACGCGACCGCGTCCTCCAGGACCTCTTCCATGGCGTCGTCGGGCTCGATCCTGCCCTTGGACTGCATCAGCTCCAGGAAGGTCTCCTGGATCTTCTGCGCCTCGGCCAGTTCCTTGCCGACCAGCAGCTCGTTCAGCACGGAGGCGGACGCCTGGCTGATCGAACAGCCCTGGCCCTCGTAGCTGACGTCGCCGACCGTCGTGCCCTCGTACCGCACCCGCAGCGTGATCTCGTCACCGCAGGTGGGATTGGTGTGGTGAACCTCGGCGTCGCCGTCCCGCAAGCCCCGCCCGTGCGGGCGCTTGTAGTGGTCCAGGATGACTTCCTGGTACATCGAATCCAGCTTCACGACCAGCCCTTCACCCGAAGAAGTTCCGTACGTGCTCCAGGCCGTCGACCAGTGCGTCGATCTCGGTCGGCGAGGAGTACAGATAGAACGACGCGCGCGTGGTCGCGGGAATTCCGTAGCGCAGGCAGACCGGGCGCGCGCAGTGGTGTCCGACCCGGACCGCGATGCCCTGCTCGTCGAGGACCTGGCCCACGTCGTGCGGGTGGATGTCACCGAGCGTGAAGGAGATCGCGGCGCCGCGCTCCTCGGCCGTGTTGGGGCCGATGATGCGCAGGTCCGGGACTTCCAGCAGCCGCCCGACGGCGTACTCGGTGAGCGCCTGCTCGTGGGCGTGGATCTTGTCCATGCCGATCGAGTTCAGGTAGTCGATCGCCGCGCCGAGCCCGATCGCCTGCGCGATCGGGGGCGTGCCCGCCTCGAACTTGTGGGGTGCCGGTGCGTAGGTGGAGGAGTGCATCGACACGGTCTCGATCATCTCGCCGCCGCCGAGGAACGGCGGGAGGTCCTCCAGCAGTTCCTGGCGGCCCCACAGGACGCCGATGCCGGTCGGACCGCACATCTTGTGGCCGGTGAAGGCCACGAAGTCGGCCTGCAGGGCCTGTACGTCCAGCGGCATGTGCGGCGCGGCCTGGGAGGCGTCGACGCAGACCAGGGCGCCGACCTCCTGGGCGCGGCGCACGATGGCCTCGACCGGGTTGTGCGTGCCCAGGATGTTGGAGACCAGCACGAAGGAGACGATCTTCGTCCGCTCCGTGATGACCTCGTTCAGGTTGGACAGGTCGAGCCGGCCGTCGTCGGTGAGGCCGAACCACTTCAGCTTCGCGCCGGTGCGCTGCGCGAGCAACTGCCACGGCACGATGTTGGAGTGGTGCTCCATCTCCGTGATGACGATCTCGGTCTCGTGGTCCACGCGGTAGGGCTCGTCGGCCCAGCCGAGCATGTTGGCGACGAGGTTGAGGGACTCCGAGGCGTTCTTGGTGAAGATCACCTCGTCGCGGGAGGGCGCGTTGACGAACTCCGCGACCTTGTCCCGCGCGCCCTCGTACAGCGCCGTGGCCTCCTCGGCGAGGACGTGCACGCCGCGGTGGACGTTGGAGTTGGAGCGCTCGTAGTACCCACTGAGCGCGTCCAGCACCTGGCGCGGCTTCTGGCTGGTCGCCGCGTTGTCCAGGTAGACGAGCTTGCGCCCGTCGTGGACCTGGCGGTCCAGGATCGGGAAGTCCTTGCGGATCGCCTCGGTGTCGAGAAGGCCCGGCAACTGCGTCACGCTCATACGCCACCCTTCGTGTAAACCTCGTAGCCCTCGTTCTCCAGCTTGTCGGCGAGTTCGGCGCCACCGGACTCGACGATGCGGCCGGCGGAGAAGACGTGCACGAAGTCGGGCTTGATGTACCGCAGGATGCGCGTGTAGTGCGTGATCAGCAGGGTGCCGACCTCGCCGGTCTCGCGGACGCGGTTGACGCCTTCGGAGACGACACGCAGAGCGTCGACGTCGAGACCGGAGTCGGTCTCGTCGAGGATCGCGACCTTCGGCCGGAGCAGTTCGAGCTGGAGGATCTCGTGACGCTTCTTCTCACCGCCGGAGAAGCCCTCGTTGACGTTGCGCTCGGCGAAGGCGGGGTCCATGTGGAGGCGCTGCATGGCCTCCTTGACCTCCTTCACCCAGGTGCGCAGCTTGGGGGCCTCGCCGCGGATCGCGGTGGCGGAGGTGCGCAGGAAGTTGGAGACCGAGACGCCGGGGACCTCGACCGGGTACTGCATGGCGAGGAAGAGGCCGGCGCGGGCGCGCTCGTCGACGGACATCTCCAGGACGTCCTCGCCGTCGAGGGTGACGGTGCCGCCGGTGATCGTGTACTTGGGGTGACCCGCGAGCGAGTAGGCGAGGGTCGACTTGCCGGAGCCGTTGGGGCCCATGATGGCGTGCGTCTCGCCCTGCCTCACGGTGAGGTCGACGCCCTTGAGGATCTCCTTCGTGGCGTTGTCGGCCTCGACGGTGACGTGCAGGTCTCGGATTTCAAGCGTTGCCATGGGTGCCTCAGGACTCCTGGGTGAGGGAGACGAGCACGTCGTCCCCTTCGATCTTTACGGGGTATACGGGGACGGGGCGCGTCGCCGGAAGACTGTCGGGCTTGCCGGAGCGCAGGTCGAAGCGCGAGCCGTGCAGCCAGCACTCGATGTGGCAGTCGTCGACCTCGCCCTCGGCCAGCGACACGTTCGCGTGCGAGCAGGTGTCGCGGATCGCGAAGACCTCGCCCTCGGTGCGCACGACCGAGATCGGCGTGCCGTCGAGCTCCACCCGCTTCGGGGTGTCCTCCGCCAGCTCGTCCGCTCCACAGACGCGTACGAAGGTCATGCGACCGACGCCTCCAGCTCCGCCTCGATCTTGGTGAGGAGGCGCTCCTCGATGTCCGCGACGCCGATCTGCTGGACCAGTTCGGCGAAGAAGCCGCGGACCACCAGGCGGCGGGCGTCGAGCTGCGGGATGCCGCGGGCCATCAGGTAGAAGAGCTGCTCGTCGTCGAAGCGGCCGGTGGCGCTGGCGTGGCCGGCGCCGACGATCTCGCCGGTCTCGATCTCCAGGTTGGGCACCGAGTCGACGCGGGCCCCGTCGGTGAGGACGAGGTTGCGGTTCATCTCGTAGGTGTCGGTGCCCTCGGCCTTGGCCTCGATGAGCACGTCGCCGATCCAGACCGCGTGCGCGTCGGCACCCTGGAGCGCGCCCTTGTAGACGACGTTCGACTTGCAGTGCGGCACGTTGTGGTCGACCAGGAGACGGTGCTCCTGGTGCTGGCCCCGGTCGGTGAAGTACAGGCCGAACAGCTCGACCTCGCCGCCGGGACCGGCGTAGCGCACGCGCGGGTTGAGGCGGACGAGGTCGCCGCCGAAGGTGACGACCACGGACTTGAAGTGGGCGTCGCGGCCGATCAGCGCGTTGTGCTGGGCGACGTGGACGGCCTTGTCGTCCCAGTCCTGGACGGAGACGACGGTCAGCCTGGCGCCGTCCCCGAGGACGTAGTCGACGTTGGCGGCGAGCACCGCGTCACCGGTGTGGTCGATGACGACGACGGCCTCGGCGAAGGCGCCCAGCTCGACGACCTGGTGGGCGTAGGCGACCCCGCCCCGGCCGTGCACGGCGATCCGGATGGGCTCGGTGAGCACCGTCTCCTTGGGGACGGTGATGACCGAGGCCCGCTCGAACGCCGAGTACGCCTGGGCGGCGACCCGGTCCACCGGGGTGCCGGCCCGGCCGAGGCGGGCGTCGTCCCGGCCCACCGACTCGACCACGACGCCCTCGGGGGCCTCGATGTCGGCCTGCACGCCGTCACCGTCGCCGGAGGCGGTGGCGGTGCCGTCGTGCAGCCCGCGCAGCCGCTCCAGCGGCGTGAACCGCCACTCCTCCTCGCGGCCGTGCGGAACCGGGAAGTCGGCCACGTCGAAGGACGCGGGCGCGCTCATGCGCGTGGCGACGGTCGAGTCGGCCTCGACGGCCACCGCGATCGCACCGGCGGTGGTGGAACCGACCGGGGAATTCTGAGCCTCAGCCATGGCTGTCGTAGTGCTCGCTTTCTTAAGTCAAGACGTGTGCTGTGCGGCGGGGCGGGGTCAGCCGACCGCGCCTTCCATCTGCAGCTCGATCAGCCGGTTGAGTTCGAGGGCGTACTCCATCGGCAGTTCCTTGGCGATCGGCTCGACGAAGCCGCGCACGATCATCGCCATCGCCTCGAACTCGGTGAGGCCGCGGCTCATCAGGTAGAAGAGCTGGTCCTCGGAGACCTTGGAGACGGTCGCCTCGTGCCCCATCGACACGTCGTCCTCGCGCACGTCGACGTACGGGTACGTGTCGGAGCGGGAGATGGTGTCGACGAGCAGCGCGTCGCACAGCACGTTCGACTTGGAGCCGTGGGCGCCCTCGCCGATCTCGACGAGACCGCGGTAGGAGGTGCGGCCGCCGCCGCGCGCCACGGACTTCGAGATGATGTTGGAGGACGTGTTCGGCGCCATGTGGACCATCTTGGAGCCGGCGTCCTGGTGCTGGCCCTCGCCCGCGAAGGCGATGGAGAGCGTCTCGCCCTTGGCGTGCTCGCCCATCAGGTAGACGGCCGGGTACTTCATGGTGACCTTGGAGCCGATGTTGCCGTCGACCCACTCCATGGTCGCGCCCTCGTAGGCCACGGCGCGCTTGGTGACCAGGTTGTAGACGTTGTTCGACCAGTTCTGGATGGTCGTGTAGCGGCAGCGGGCGTTCTTCTTGACGATGATCTCGACGACCGCGCTGTGCAGCGAGTCGCTCTTGTAGATCGGGGCGGTGCAGCCCTCGACGTAGTGCACGTAGGCACCCTCGTCGACGATGATCAGCGTCCGCTCGAACTGGCCCATGTTCTCCGTGTTGATACGGAAGTAGGCCTGGAGCGGGATCTCGACGTGCACGCCCTTCGGCACGTAGATGAAGGAGCCGCCGGACCACACGGCGCTGTTCAGCGACGCGAACTTGTTGTCACCGACCGGGATGACGGTGCCGAAGTATTCCTTGAACAGCTCCGGGTGCTGCTTCAGCGCGGTGTCGGTGTCGAGGAAGATGACGCCCTGCTCCTCCAGGTCCTCGCGGATCTGGTGGTAGACGACCTCCGACTCGTACTGCGCGGCGACACCCGCGACGAGGCGCTGCTTCTCCGCCTCCGGGATGCCCAGCTTGTCGTAGGTGTTCTTGATGTCCTCGGGCAGGTCCTCCCAGGACTCCGCCTGCTTCTCCGTGGAGCGCACGAAGTACTTGATGTTGTCGAAGTCGATGCCGGAGAGGTCCGAGCCCCAGTTCGGCATGGGCTTCTTCTCGAAGAGCCGCAGGCCCTTGAGGCGGAGCTTGGTCATCCACTCCGGCTCGCTCTTCTTCGCGGAGATGTCGCGGACGACGTCCTCGCTGATGCCGCGCTTCGCAGAGGCGCCGGCCGTGTCGGAGTCGGCCCAGCCGTATTCGTACTTGCCCAGGCCCTCGAGTTCGGGGTGGGCAGTCTCCGTGGGGAGAGTCATGCGGGGTTCCTCCCGGCCGTGCTTGCGGATGCGTTGTCGGTGTGCGTGGACGTGTGCGGCGCGGGCGAGGCCTTCGGGATGAAGGTGGTGCAGACCCCGTCGCCGTGCGCGATGGTCGCCAGCCGCTGCACATGCGTACCGAGCAGCTCGGCGAAGAATTCCGTCTCCGCCTCGCACAGTTGCGGAAACTTCTCGGCTACGTGGGCGACCGGGCAGTGGTGCTGGCAGAGCTGCTCGCCGACCGGTGCGGTGCGCGCGGTTGCAGCGTACCCGTCCGCGCTCAGCGCCTTGGCCAGCGCTTCTGCCCGCCGCTCGGGGGGCGCGGCCTCGACGGCCGCGCGGTAGGCGCCGCTCTGCGCGGTGATCCGGGCGCGGGCGAAGGCGGCGATGGCCCGCTCCCCGCCCTCGCGCTCGGCGATCCAGCGCAGGGCGTCCGCCGCGAGCTTGTCGTAGGACTGGTCGAAGGCGTCGCGCCCGCAGTCGGTCAGGGCGAACGCCTTCGCGGGCCGCCCGCGCGTGCGGGTGCCGTAGACCCGGCGGTCGCGGGCCTCCGCGACCCCGTCGCCGACCAGGGCGTCGAGGTGCCGCCGGACGGCGGCCTGGGTGAGGCCGAGGCGGTCGGCCAGCTCGGCGACGGTCGACGGCCCGTGGTCCAGGATGGAGCGCGCGACGCGGTTGCGGGTGGACCGCTCACCGGTCGCGAGGTCCTCATGGGGTGCCTCGCCGACGTATTTCACAACACCATTGTTGCGTAATTCCTTGGGGTCCGGCAAGCCGGGCCCGGACCGGCCGCGGTGCCGTGCGTCACTTAGGTAAACCTAAGCTGACCTGCGAGAACGATCTTTGATCGATCAGAGGGGGTGGCGTCCGGGCGCCCCGTCGGGGACACTCCCCGGCATGCCCACACCCCCTCCCACCGGCCCACTCGTGACCCGCGGCACCCTCGCCGCCGAGCTGCGCGCGCTGGGCGTGCGCTCCGGCGAGATCCTCCTCGTGCACACCTCGCTGCGCTCCCTGGGCTGGGTGTGCGGCGGGCCGGTGGCGGTGGTCCGGGGGCTCCTCGACGTCCTCGGGCCGGACGGCACCCTGGTCGTCCCGACGCAGACCGGCGACCTCTCCGACCCGGCCCTGTGGCGGCAACCACCCGTCCCCGAGGACTGGTGGCCCACGATCCGCAACGCGATGCCCCCGTACGACCCGCTGACCACCCCGTCCCGCGGCGTGGGCGTGCTCCCGGAGACCGTGCGGACCTGGCCGGGCGCCGAGCGCAGCGCGCATCCGCAGACCTCGTTCGCCGCCCTCGGGCCGGACGCGTCGCGCGTCGTCGGCGACCACGCGACGGACTGCCGGCTGGGTGAGCGCAGCCCGCTGGCCGTGCTGGAGCGCCTCGGCGCCCGGGTCCTGCTGCTCGGCGCCGGCTACGCCGCCTGCACCGCCTTCCACCTGGCCGAGTACCGGACCCCGGCACCGCTGGTGGAGGTCGGCCGCCCGGGACCGTACGGCTGGGAGCGGGTGACGGAGGTGTCGATCACCTCGGAGCGGTTCGACGAACTGGGCCACGACTTCGAACGGGACCGGACCGTGCTGCGGGGCACCGTCGGCGCGGCCGGCGCCCGGCTCTTCCCGCTGGCCGACGCGGTGGCCTACGCCGAACGCTGGCTGCCGCTGCACCGCCCCCGTGCGGGGTAGTTCCCGCACCCCCTCACCTGAGCCGCCGCGCGCCTACCTACACTCGTGACCCATGCGAAGCGAGCCCGTGGTCCAGGTCCAGGCCCTGGTGAAGCGGTACGGCACGAAGACCGCGGTGGACGGCCTCGACCTGGTGGCCCGGGCGGGCGTGACCGCCGTGCTCGGCCCCAACGGGGCGGGCAAGACGACCACGGTCGAGACCTGCGAGGGGTACCGGAAGCCGGACTCCGGCACGGTCCGGGTGCTGGGCCTGGACCCGGTGCGCCGGTCGGCCGAGCTGCGGCCCCGGGTCGGGGTGATGCTCCAGTCCGGCGGGGTCTACTCCGGTGCGCGCGCCGACGAGATGCTCCACCACGTCGCGAGGCTGCACGCGCATCCGCTGGACGTGGCCGCGCTGATCGAACGCCTCGGGCTCGGCTCCTGCGGCCGGACGACGTACCGCAGGCTCTCCGGCGGCCAGCAGCAGCGGCTCGCGCTGGCGATGGCCGTGGTCGGGCGCCCGGAGCTGGTCTTCCTGGACGAGCCGACGGCCGGCCTGGACCCGCAGGCCCGCCGGGCCACCTGGGAGCTGGTGGAGGAACTGCGCGCCGACGGCGTCTCGGTCATCCTCACCACCCACCACATGGACGAGGCGGAGCGGCTCGCCGACGACGTCGCGATCATCGACGCGGGCCGGGTCATCGCCCAGGGCTCGCCCGAGGAGCTGTGCCGCGGCGGCGCGGAGAACACCCTGCGCTTCTCCGGCCGGCCGGGACTGGACGTGGCGAGCCTGCTCAAGGCGCTCCCGTCCGACTCCTCGGCGGCCGAGCCGACCCCGGGCTCGTACCGGGTGGCCGGCCGGATCGACCCCCAACTGCTCGCCACGGTGACCTCGTGGTGCGCCCAGCACGGGGTGCTGCCGGACCGGATCTCGGTCGAACGGCACACCCTGGAGGATGTCTTCTTGGAGCTGACCGGTAAGGAACTGCGTTCATGACCGCCACCGGTACGGGGACGTACACGCCGAGGCCGGGCGCCGCGCCGCTCCCCCGCATGATCGCCGCCCAGGCCGCCCTGGAGACGCGGATGCTGCTGCGCAACGGCGAGCAGTTGCTGCTCACCGTGGTCATCCCGACGCTGCTCCTCGTGCTGTTCGGCTCGGTGGACATCGTCGACACCGGCGAGGGGAAGGCCGTCGACTTCCTGGCGCCCGGCGTCCTCGCCCTCGCCGTGATGTCGACGGCCTTCACCGGACAGGCCATCGCCACCGGTTTCGAACGCCGGTACGGGGTGCTGAAGCTGCTGGCGTCCTCGCCGCTGCCCCGCTGGGGGCTGATGACCGCCAAGACGCTGTCCGTGCTGGTCACCGAGGTGCTCCAGATCGTGCTGCTGACGGTGATCGCCTTCGCGATGGGCTGGTCCCCGCACGGCAACCCGTTCGTCGTACTCCTGCTGCTCGTGCTCGGCACCGCCGCCTTCTCGGGCCTCGGCCTGCTGATGGCCGGCACGCTGAAGGCCGAGGCGACGCTGGCCGCCGCCAACCTGGTCTTCCTGCTGCTGCTCGTGGGCGGCGGCGTGATCGTCCCGCTGGAGAAGTTCCCGGACGCGGCGCAGACCGTGCTGGGCCTGCTGCCCCTCGCCGCGCTCTCCGACGGGCTGCGCGACGTGCTCCGGCACGGCGCCCCGACGCCCTGGGGCGACCTGGGCATCCTGGCCGCCTGGGCGGTCGCCGGGCTCGCGGCGGCCGGGAGACTCTTCCGCTGGGAGTAAGGACACATGTCCCGAGGCCGACCCTCGTGAACGCGTGCACAAGCGGCCCCCTACGATGGAACGCGTGCCAAACGTGACCCGCGACGCCGCCGCAGCCGCCGTGCGCAACCCGCTCGCCTTCATCGCCGCACGCTGGACCCCGGATCCCCGGACGGTGCGGCGGGCGGCCCTCGCCGCGCTCGTGATGGCGGTGGTCATCGTCGTCACCGGCGGTGCCGTCCGGCTGACCGGCTCGGGCCTGGGCTGCCCGACCTGGCCCAAGTGCACCCACGACTCGCTCACCACCACCAGCGAGATGGGCTTCCACGGCATCGTCGAGTTCGGCAACCGCATGCTGACCTACGTGTTGTGCGCGGCGGTCGGCTGGGCGATCGTCGCCGCCCGGTCCCAGAAGCCGTTCCGGCGCTCCCTGACCCGGCTCGGCTGGGCCCAGTTCTGGGTGGTCATGGGCAACGCGATCCTCGGCGGCGTCGTCGTCCTGGTCGGCCTCAACCCGTACACCGTCGCCGCGCACTTCCTGCTCTCCACCGCGCTGATCACGGTGGCGACCGTGATGTGGCAGCGGACCCGGGAGGGCGACAGCGCTGCCCGCCCGCTGGTCGGCGGGGCGATCCAGCAGCTCGTGTGGGTCCTGGTCGTCGTCTCCGCGCTGCTGGTCGCGGTCGGCACGGTGGTCACCGGCGCGGGCCCGCACGCGGGTGACTCCAGCGAGGTGCCGCGGATGCCCCTGGACTGGGAGACGGTGAGCAAGGCGCACGCCGTGCTGGCGTGGATCGTGGTGACGCTGACCTTCGCCCTGTGGTTCGTCCTGAAGGCGGTCGACGCGCCCAAGGGCCCGCCGGCCCGCACCCGGGACCTGTTCCTGGTGCTGCTCGCTCAGGGCGCGGTGGGCTACATCCAGTACTTCACGGACCTCCCCGAGGTCCTGGTCGGCCTGCACATGTTCGGCTCATGCCTGGTGTGGATCGCGGTCCTGCGCGTACTGCTGTCGCTGCGCGAACGGCCGGCCGGGACGGCGTCCGGGCCGGCCGTTCAGACGTACGACGCCACCAGCGTGTCGATGGCGGGCCCCAGGTAGCCGCGGGTCAGCTCGGCCCGGCGCGCGGTCCCCTCCTCGGTGAGCGGCGCCGGGTCCCCGTAGCGTCGCCGGCGGACGTCCTCGACGACCTCGGCCGGCGCGCCCAGGCCGGGCAGCTCCTCCAGAGCCTCGCGTTTGGTGATCAGCCGGCCCTCCCGGAGGGTGACGGTGGCCCTGGCGAAGGTGAGCAGACCGAGGTCCACCCAGACGTCCTGGTGCCACGGCTCCGGGCGGCGCACCACCGGCCGCCAGAAGTCCCGCTGGTCCCGGACGACGAAGCCGGCGAGCAGCGCGTCCCCGACCGGGGGCAGCAGGCGCCGCGGCGGCTCCCCGTGCAGAACCCGCCCGAAGCTGTGCAGTTCGCGCCGGGTGACCGGGGTGACCGGGCGGCGGAACAGCTCCTCGTGCGCCCAGGTGAGGTGGGGACGCTCCGGGTCGGCCGCACGGCCGGGCGTCAGGTAGCTGCAATGCAGCAGCGGGGCGAGCGGCCGGGAGCGCAGACGGGCGTGGAGCAGCGCCAGCCGCCACACCGTCCGCGGTGTGAGCGGCCCGCTCAGGACCGCGATCAGATCGAGGTCGCTGCGGCCCTCCTGGTAGTCGCCGCCGGCCAGTGAGCCGTGCGCCCAGACGGCGAGCGGGGCGAGCGGCCCGAGACCGGTGAGGAAGCGGTCGAGCAGATCATCGGTCGGCATCCGCCCAGTCTCCCCGCCTCACCCCAGCCCGTACACCCGCCCGGCGTTGCCCGCCGCGATCATTCCCGCCACGCGTCGCGCGTCGGCCGGGGACCAGGCCCCCTCGGCCACCCAGGTGCCCAGCACCCGGCCGAGGGCCTCGCGGAAGAGGTGGGCGCCGACCACGTGCAGCTCCGGCAGGCCCTGGGCGCCGCTGGAGAAGAGGATCTTGCCGAACGGGGCCAGCTCCAGGATCTCCGCGAGGACGGTCGCCGCGCGGGCGCCGGTGCGCATGAGGGCGGCGCCCGAGTCGGCGTAGACGTGCGGGAAGACGCCCGCGAGGTGGGCGGCGTGCCGGTGGTGGGGGTAGCCGTGCAGCAGGACGAGGTCGGTGCCGAGGCCGGCGGTGGCGCGGACGAAGCCGGTCAGCGCCACCGGGTCGGGGCCGGGGCCGGTCTCGCCGAGCCCCGCGTGCAACTGGAGCGGCGGGCCGGCGGCGACGGCGCTCCACAGCAGGTGGCGCAGGAGCACCGGGTCGCTCAGCTCCCCGCCGGCCCGGCGCCCGGCCAGCCAGCGCGCGGCCGCGCCCCGCACCTCCCCCGGCTCCGGCGGCTCCGGCGCGAGTGCCAGGCCGTGCCGCACGCCCGCGACCGAGGTGAAGGCGACGGCGTGCGCGGCGGCGCCGTGCACCGCCTCGGCGAGGTTGACGAGGTAGGAGCCGACGGTGCCGGAGGTGTCGGCGACCTGCTCGGCCAGCAGCTCCAGCCGTACCACCTCCCGGGCGTCGGCCGCGGCCACGGACGCCAGTTCGGCCGGGCCGGTGAGGTCGCCGGGCAGTGCGGTGTCGACCAGATAGGTCGTGATGCCGCTGCCGCGCAGCAGCCGGCGGCCGGATTCCAGGACGCCCAGTTCCCGGCGCCGGGCGAGATAGCGGGCCGGCGGGCAGTGCGGCTCCAGGCCCAGCAGGGGCGGGCACCAGCGGCGTACCGCGAACCCGGTCTGGGTGTCGAACAGGGTGGTGCCGGGTGCGGGCGAACCCTCGGTGCGGGCGAGCTGGGCCTCGAAGGTGCCGAGGCCCAGCTCCGTTCTCAGGACTCCGTGGCAGTACTGGTCCACCAGGGACGGCGTTTCGATCATCCGGGCTCCCCGTGTAGACGCCGTGCGCTCACGGGTCCTAACGGGTGGAGCGGGTGTCAGGTGTTGCCCGGCCGCGTCCCGGGCGAAAAGGCGCGGGCGGGCCGGCCCGCCGGGCCGGGGCGCGGGTCAGCCGTTGCGGGCGCCGCCCACCTGGATGCCGGCCATCCGGGACCACTCGTACGGCCCCGTCCGCACCTTCTGCGCGAACTCGCCGTCGAAGGACTCGTGGACCGTGATCCCGGCCTCCGCCAGTGCCTTCTCGGCAATCTCGTACGTCGGTGCGACCAGGTCCCCCCAGTCGCCGTCCGCGCCGACCAGCACGATCCGGGCGCCGCGCTCCCCGAGGTGGGCGACCTGGCCCTCGGCCCCGCCGTGCGCCTCGGAGAAGGCGCTGATCCGCCCGGCCAGCCGGGTCACCGTGCGCTCGGCCCTCGCCTCGGCCCGCCGCGTCGTCGCCGGCTGCGTCTCTGCCTGCTGCGTCTCTGCCATGGCCAGGATGCTACCGACGGGTAGCAGATACGGCGACGGGCGGGGTGCGTGGCCTTGACCACGCGCCCCGCCCGTCGAGAACCGGCCGGTAAGAGGTGTCAGCGCAGGAAGGGGTCGACGGCGACCGCCAGGAACAGCACCGACACATAGGTGATCGACCAGTGGAACAGCCGCATCTCCTTCAGCTTCACGCCGCTCACCTCGGCCTTGGCGCGGTTCTGCAGCCCGTGCGCCTCCCACAGCCACATGCCGCCGGCCGCCACGGCGACCGCCGTGTAGAACCAGCCGGTGTAGCCCAGCGGCGTCAGCAGCAGCGACACCACCACCATCACCCAGCTATAGATGACGATCTGCCGGGCGACGACCTTGTTGGAGGCGATGACCGGGAGCATCGGCACGCCGACCCGGGCGTAGTCGTCCTTCACCTTCATGGAGAGCGGCCAGTAGTGCGGCGGCGTCCAGAAGAACATCACCAGGAAGAGGATGACCGGCGCCCAGGACATCGAGTCGGTCACCGAGGACCAGCCGATCAGCACCGGCAGACAGCCGGCGATGCCGCCCCAGACGATGTTCTGCGAGGTCCGGCGCTTGAGGATCATCGTGTAGACGACGACGTAGAAGAGGAGCGCGCCGAGGGAGAGCCAGGCCGAGAGCCAGTTGACGGTCAGCCCGAACAGCAGTGTGGAGACCACCGCCAGGGCGATGCCGAACGCCAGGCATTCGCGCGGGCCGACCATCCCGGTGACCAGCGGGCGCTGCGAGGTGCGGTCCATCAGCGCGTCGATGTCGCGGTCGAGGTACATGTTCAGCGCGTTGGCGCCGCCCGCGGAGAGGTAGCCGCCGACGCAGGTCAGCAGCACCAGCCTCAGATCGGGCACGCCCTGTTCGGCGAGGAACATCACCGGAACGGTGGTGATCAGCAGAAGCTCGATGATCCGCGGTTTGGTCAGCGCCACGAACGCCTTGACACGGGCCCCGAACGGCCGGTGACTCGGGCTCTGGCTCGTCCCGATAACCCCCGCAGGACGGGATTCAACGGCCGTCACGCACACCCCTGACAGAGACATCCCAGCAAGCCTTATCCGTGTGAAGCGCGGGTAAAGGCTTACGCGTACCACGCCACTTTAGACGTTGGCCCCATCCCGGCCTTCGCGGGGGTGGGGTCGTGTTGAGGGGCCTGCTCCGACGTGCGCGGCACAAGTCGTCCGAGCGGTCAGATGAGCGCCCGCGTATTCACTTGCCGCATGCCGTTCCGCCCGGTCAGGAGGCGGATCGCCGAGAGTCCCGGCAGTCTGGTTTCCAAAGGAAAGACGCGCGTACTCACGGGGGTAGGCTCGACAACGGCCGGCCGACGCCGAGGACGCCGGCAGCCGGTGGGCGGCACCCGCGCACCGGCATCCGACATTCGGAGAGGAGCCCTGACTCAGGGTGAGTACCAAGCCGACCACCACAGACCTCGAGTGGACCGAACTGGACCAGCGGGCCGTGGACACCGCCCGCGTCCTGGCCGCCGATGCCGTACAGAAGGTTGGCAACGGCCATCCCGGTACGGCGATGAGCCTCGCGCCCGCCGCGTACACCCTCTTCCAGAAGGTGATGCGGCACGACCCGGCCGACGCCGACTGGGTCGGGCGGGACCGTTTCGTACTGTCCGCCGGCCACTCCTCCCTGACCCTCTACACCCAGCTCTACCTGGCCGGTTTCGGCCTAGAGCTGGACGACCTGAAGTCCTTCCGGACCTGGGGCTCGAAGACCCCCGGCCACCCGGAGTACGGGCACACCACCGGTGTGGAGACGACGACCGGCCCGCTCGGCCAGGGTGTCGCCAACTCGGTGGGCATGGCGATGGCCGCCCGCTACGAGCGCGGCCTGTTCGACCCGGAGGCCCCCGAGGGCACCTCCCCCTTCGACCACTTCATCTACTGCATCGCCGGTGACGGCTGCCTCCAGGAGGGCATCTCCTCCGAGGCGTCCTCCCTGGCGGGCCACCAGAAGCTCGGCAACCTGATCCTGCTGTGGGACGACAACCACATCTCGATCGAGGGCGACACCGAGACGGCCGTCTCCGAGGACACCGTCAAGCGCTACGAGGCGTACGGCTGGCACGTGCAGCGCGTCGCCCCGAAGCCGGACGGCGACCTCGACCCGAACGCGCTCTACGACGCGATCGAGGCGGCGAAGAAGGTCACCGACCGGCCGTCCTTCATCGCCATGCGCTCGATCATCGCCTGGCCCGCCCCGGACGCCCAGGGCACCGAGGCCGCGCACGGCTCGGCGCTCGGCGACGACGAGGTCGCGGCGACCAAGCGGGTCCTGGGCTTCGACCCGGAGAAGTCCTTCGAGGTCGCGGACGAGGTCATCGAGCACACGCGTGGCGCGCTGGAGCGCGGCCAGGCGGCCCGCGCGGTGTGGGACAAGGCGTACCAGCAGTGGCGGGACAACAACCCCGAGCGCGCCGCCGAGTACGACCGCGTGGCCAAGGGTGAGCTGCCCAAGGGCTGGGAAGAGAAGATCCCGGTCTTCGAGACGGGCAAGGGCGTCGCCACGCGTGCCGCCTCCGGCAAGGTCCTCCAGGCGCTCGGCGCGGTCATCCCCGAGCTGTGGGGCGGCTCCGCCGACCTGGCCGGTTCGAACAACACGACGATCGACAAGACGTCGTCGTTCCTCCCGGCGGACAACCCGCTGCCCGAGGCGGACCCGTACGGCCGCACCATCCACTTCGGCATCCGCGAGCACGCGATGGCCGCGGAGATGAACGGCATCACGCTGCACGGCAACACGCGCGTCTACGGCGGCACCTTCCTGGTGTTCTCCGACTACATGCGCAACGCGGTGCGCCTGTCGGCCCTCATGCACGTGCCGGTCACGTACGTGTGGACGCACGACTCCGTCGGCCTCGGCGAGGACGGCCCGACCCACCAGCCGGTCGAGCACCTGGCCTCGCTGCGCGCCATCCCGGGCCTGAACGTGGTCCGCCCGGCCGACGCCAACGAGACCGCGATCGCCTGGCGCGAGGTGCTGCGCCGCTGGACGAAGGAGTTCGGCAAGGGCCAGCCGCACGGTCTGGCGCTGACCCGCCAGGGCGTGCCGACGTACGAGGCGAACGAGGACGCGGCCAAGGGCGGCTACGTGCTGTTCGAGGCCGAGGGCGGCACGCCCGAGGTCGTTCTGATCGCCACCGGTTCCGAGGTGCACGTGGCGGTCGAGGCGCGCGAGGCGCTGCAGGCCGACGGCGTGCCGACCCGGGTCGTCTCGATGCCGTGCGTGGAGTGGTTCGAGCAGCAGGACCAGGGGTACCGGGACAGCGTCCTGCCTCCGTCCGTGCGGGCACGTGTCTCGGTCGAGGCCGGCATCGGTCTCACCTGGCACAAGTACGTCGGGGACGCCGGCCGCACTGTTTCCCTGGAGCACTTCGGCGCTTCCGCGGACGGCAAGCTGCTCTTCCAGGAGTTCGGCTTCACCGCCGAGAACGTGGCCTCCGCCGCCCGGGAATCGATCGCCGCAGCTCAGCGCTGACGCTCACATACGACCTGTAGGAGATGCATTTCTCATGACAGACGCACTCAAGCGCCTCTCCGACGAAGGCGTCGCGATCTGGCTGGACGACCTGTCGCGCAAGCGGATCACGTCCGGCAACCTCGCCGAGCTGATCGACCAGCAGCACGTCGTGGGCGTCACCACCAACCCCTCGATCTTCCAGAAGGCGATCTCGCAGGGTGACGGCTACGACCTGCAGCTCTCCGACCTGGCCGCCCGCAGGGTGACCGTCGAGGAGGCCATCCGCATGATCACGACGGCGGACGTCCGGGACGCCGCCGACATCCTGCGCCCGGTCTACGACAACACCGGCGGCCAGGACGGCCGGGTCTCCATCGAGGTGGACCCGCGCCTGGCCCACAACACCAAGTCGACGGTGGCCGAGGCCAAGCAGCTCGCCTGGCTGGTGGACCGTCCCAACACCCTCATCAAGATCCCGGCCACCGAGGCCGGCATCCCGGCGATCGCCGAGGTCATCGGCCTGGGCATCAGCGTCAACGTGACGCTGATCTTCTCGCTGGAGCGCTACCGCAAGGTCATGGACGCCTTCCTGACCGGCCTGGAGAAGGCCAAGGAGCGCGGCCTGGACCTGTCGGACATCCACTCGGTCGCGTCGTTCTTCGTCTCCCGCGTGGACACCGAGATCGACAAGCGGATCGACGCGCTCGGCACCGACGAGGCCAAGGCGCTGCGCGGCAAGGCCGCCGTCGCCAACGCCCGGCTCGCCTACCAGGCGTACGAGGAGATCTTCTCGTCCGACCGCTGGGCGGCCCTGGAGAAGGCCGGCGCCCGCAAGCAGCGCCCGCTGTGGGCGTCGACCGGCGTGAAGGACAAGGCGTACAGCGACACGATGTACGTCACCGACCTGGTCGCGCCCAACACGGTGAACACCATGCCGGAGGCGACCCTGTTCGCCACCGAGGACCACGGTGAGATCAAGGGCGACACCGTCTCCGGCACCTACGAGCAGGCCCGCGCCGACCTCGACGCCATCGAGGCGCTCGGGATCTCCTACGACGAGGTCGTGCAGCTCCTTGAGGACGAGGGCGTCGACAAGTTCGAAGAGGCCTGGACCGACCTGCTGAAGTCGACCGAGGCGGAGCTGCAGCGCCTCGCCCCTTCGGAGGGCTGACCACCTTGTCGAGCAGCAACCCGCTGCGTGACCCCGCAGACCGACGGCTCCCGCGTATCGCGGGGCCGTCGGGTCTGGTCATCTTCGGTGTCACCGGTGACCTCTCCCGCAAGAAGCTCATGCCCGCCGTGTACGACCTCGCCAACCGGGGGCTGCTGCCGCCGGGCTTCTCGCTCGTCGGTTTCGCCCGGCGCGACTGGGAGCACGAGGACTTCGCCCAGGTCGTGCACGACGCCGTCAAGGAACACTCCCGTACGCCGTTCCGTGAGGAGGTCTGGCAGCAGCTCATCCAGGGGATGCGCTTCGTCCAGGGCACCTTCGACGACGACGATGCCTTCGAACGGCTGCGCGGCACCATCGAGGAGCTGGACCGGGCCCAGGGCACCGGGGGCAACTTCGCCTTCTACCTGTCCGTGCCGCCCAAGTCCTTCCCCGTGGTCATCCAGCAGCTCAAGAAGCACGGCCTGGCGGACCAGAACGACGGTTCCTGGCGCCGCGCGGTCATCGAGAAGCCCTTCGGCCACGACCTGAGGTCGGCCGAGGACCTCAACTCGATCGTCCACGAGGTCTTCGCCCCGGACCAGGTCTTCCGCATCGACCACTACCTGGGCAAGGAGACGGTCCAGAACATCCTGGCGCTGCGCTTCGCCAACACGATGTTCGAGCCGATCTGGAACCGGTCCTACGTCGACCACGTGCAGATCACCATGGCCGAGGACATCGGCATCGGCGGCCGGGCCGGCTACTACGACGGCATCGGCGCCGCCCGTGACGTCATCCAGAACCACCTGCTCCAGTTGCTCGCGCTGACCGCGATGGAGGAGCCCTCCTCCTTCGACGCCGACGCGCTGGCCGCGGAGAAGACCAAGGTGCTCGGCGCGGTCCGGATCCCCAAGGACCTGGGCCGGGACACCGTCCGCGCCCAGTACGCGGCCGGCTGGCAGGGCGGCGAGAAAGCGGTCGGCTACCTCGAAGAGGACGGCATCGACCCCAAGTCGAAGACCGACACCTACGCCGCGATCAGGGTCGGGATCGACAACCGCCGCTGGGCGGGCGTCCCCTTCTACCTGCGCACCGGCAAGCGCCTGGGCCGCCGGGTCACCGAGATCGCGGTCGTGTTCCAGCGCGCCCCGCACTCCCCCTTCGACACCACCGCCACCGAGGAACTCGGCTCGAACGCGATCGTCATCCGCGTCCAGCCCGACGAGGGCGTCACCGTCCGCTTCGGTTCCAAGGTGCCGGGCACCTCGATGGAGATCCGGGACGTGTCGATGGACTTCGCCTACGGCGAGTCCTTCACCGAGTCCAGCCCCGAGGCGTACGAACGCCTCATCCTGGACGTGCTGCTGGGCGACTCCAACCTCTTCCCGCGCACCGAGGAGGTCGAGCTGTCCTGGAAGATCCTCGACCCGATCGAGCGGTACTGGGACGAGAACGGCAGGCCGGCCCAGTACCCGGCCGGCACCTGGGGTCCCGTCGAGGCGGACGAAATGCTCGAGCGAGACGGACGGAGCTGGCGCCGGCCATGAAGACCGACCTCACGGACACCACGGCCAGCAAGGTCAACAAGGCCCTCGTGCAGGGCAGGCGCGCCATCGGCACGCCGGCCGTCGGCATGGTGCTCACCCTCGTCATCGTCACCGACGAGGAGAACGCCTACGACGCGCTGAAGTCCGCGAGCGACGCCGCGCACGAGCATCCCTCGCGCACGCTCGTCGTCGTCAAGCGGGTCTCCCGTTCACCGCGTGACCGCACCCGGTCCCGCCTGGACGCCGAGGTGCGGCTGGGCGCGGACGCGGGCACCGGTGAGACGGTGATCCTGCGGCTGTACGGCGACGTCGTCGACCACGCCCAGTCGGTCGTCCTGCCGCTGCTGCTCCCCGACGCCCCCGTCGTGGTGTGGTGGCCGGTGAACGCGCCGCTGGACCCGGCCAGGGACCCGCTCGGCGCGCTCGCCCAGCGCCGGGTCACCGACACCTACGCCTCGGAGGAGCCGGTACGGGAGCTGGCGGCCCGCGCCGCGGCCTACGCCCCCGGCGACACCGATCTGTCCTGGACCCGCATCACGCCGTGGCGCTCGATGCTCGCGGCCGCCCTGGACCAGGTCGACTGCGAGGTGCAGGGCGTCGAGGTGGAGGGCGAGGAGTCCAACCCGAGCTGCGAGCTGCTGGCGATGTGGCTCGCGGACCGGCTGGACGTCCCCGTCAAGCGCACCCACTCGGCCGGCCCCGGGCTGACCGCGGTCCGCCTGGAGACCGACTGCGGGCCGATCGCCCTGGACCGGGCGGACGGCACACTGGCCCACCTCTCCATCGAGGGGCAGCCGAACCGCGCGGTGGCGCTCAAGCGCCGGGACACCGCGGAGCTGATCGCGGAGGAACTGCGCCGGCTCGACCCGGACGACACCTACGCCTCGGCGCTGCGGTACGGGGTGGAGCGCCTGTCCGCTCCGGCCGAGGGAGAGGCCGCGGCATCCGGCGCGGTCCCCGCTCCCGTCGGGACGGCTGCGAAGGCACCCGCGAAGGACGCGGCGCGGAAGAAGGCGCCGGCCAGGAAGCGGGCGGCCAAGTGAGCACCCGGACACCGCAGTTGGTGGTGCACCGCGACAAGGAGCTGATGGCCGAGGCCGCCGCGGCCCGGCTGATCACCCGGATCGTGGACGCGCAGGCCTCGCGGGGCTCCGCCTCCGTGGTGCTGACGGGCGGCCGCAACGGCAACGGCCTGCTCGCCGCGCTGGGCTCCTCGCCCGCGCGGGACGCCGTCGACTGGGGCCGTCTCGACCTGTGGTGGGGCGATGAGCGGTTCCTGCCGGAGGGCGACCCGGACCGCAACGTCACGCAGGCCCGTGCGGCGCTGCTGGACGCGGTGCCGCTGGACCCGGAGCGGGTCCACGCGATGCCGGCCTCGGACGGTCCGCACGGCGGGGATGTCGACGCCGCCGCCGCCGCTTACGCGGAGGAACTGGCACGGGCGGCCACGCCGGAGAACCACGCCCCCGTGCCCTCCTTCGACGTCCTGCTCCTGGGCGTCGGCCCGGACACGCACGTCGCCTCGCTCTTCCCGGAGCTGCCGGCGGTGCGCGAGACGGAACGCACGGTGGTCGGCGTCCACGGCGCCCCGAAGCCGCCGCCGACCCGGGTGACGCTCACCCTCCCGGCGATCCGCGCCGCCCGCGAGGTGTGGCTGCTCGCGGCCGGCGAGGACAAGGCGGAGGCCGCGGCCATCGCCCTGTCGGACGCGGGTGAGGTCCAGGCCCCGGCGGCGGGTGCGCGGGGCCGCGCCCGCACGCTGTGGCTGCTGGACTCCGCGGCGGCCTCGCAACTGCCGCGGTCGCTCTACCCGGCGGCCTCGGCCTGATCCCGTCCCGGACCCCCGTCCCCCCGCCACCACCGGTGGGGTGACGGGGGTCCCGCGTTTTCCGGGCGGGTCACTGCCGTCCGCGCAGCTCCCGGTAGGCGGCGACCAGTGCCTGGCTGGAGGGGTCGAGGCCGGGTACGTCGGTGCCGTCGGTGAGGGCGGGTTCCACGCGTTTGGCGAGGACCTTGCCGAGTTCGACGCCCCACTGGTCGAAGGAGTCGATGTTCCAGACGGCGCCCTGGACGAACACCTTGTGCTCGTAGAGCGCGATGAGCTGGCCGAGGACGGACGGGGTCAGCTCGGTGGCCAGGATCGTCGTGGTCGGGTGGTTGCCGTGGAAGGTCTTGTGCGC